>NZ_JBIVCD010000033.1:59269-72929 GCF_044746425.1 Pseudomonas sp. NPDC086112
CAGTCACCGGACCCTTACCGGTAACTTGACATACTCTCGACATGCCTCAGCCCTCTAAAACCACATGCCCAACCCGGCATGGGTTGGCCGCTTAATCTCTCAGTCATTTGGCGCCAGGCGCCGCGTTTCTTTAGAGGTCTTACCGGCTACACCTACAGTGAAGGAACCGGGCCCCTAGAAAAGAGCGCTGCTTTATACCAGAAAGACTGGAGAGCAACAACATTCCGTGTGCGCGGACTTGATAAATTCCCCATTTTTCGGCCACCGGGCGCCTTGGATAAAGGCTGTCGCCGATTAAGACCGCTCGTCGCAGAGAATCGGCCAACCGACCGATTTCGGGTTTTCCTCGGCCCGCAACACCGAAACAAGCGCACATAGTCCCCTTAAAATGAAAAAGGGGATAGTCATTTGCAAAAGAGCCCACTAGGGTAAGCCTTTTCCAGACTGCACTTGCAGATGGGCCTTCGATCTGTAAAGGAATCCGACCATGCGCCTCGCTGCCCTACCGCTGCTGCTCGCCCCGCTTCTATTGAGCCCACAGGCTATGGCTGCCGCCCTGAGCGTGTGCACCGAAGCCAGCCCGGAAGGGTTCGATGTGGTGCAATACAACTCGCTGACCACCACCAACGCCTCGGCCGACGTGCTGATGGACCGCCTTGTGGACTTCGACACGGCCAGCGGCAAAGTGGTCGCCAGCCTGGCGGACAGCTGGGAAGTCACGCCCGACGGCCTGACCTACGTCTTCAAGTTGCACCCGCAGGTGAAATTTCACCGCACCGAATACTTCAGCCCGACGCGTGAACTAACCGCCGAAGACGTGAAGTTCAGCTTCGATCGCATGCTCGACCCGGCGAACCCATGGCACAAAGTCGCCCAGAGCGGCTTCCCGCACGCCCAGTCGATGCAGTTACCCGCGCTGATCAAGAAGATCGACGCGCTGGACCCGCTTACCATCCGCTTCACCCTCGATCACCCGGACTCGACTTTCCTGCCCACCCTGAGCATGGGTTTCGCTTCGATCTATTCGGCCGAGTACGCGGACAAACTGATGAAGGCTGGCACTCCGGAAAAGCTCAACAGCCAGCCGATCGGCAGCGGCCCATTTGTCTTCACGCGCTTCCAGAAAGATGCCTCGATTCGCTACAAGGCCAACAGTGAGTACTTCCGCGGCAAGCCATCGGTAGACCCGTTGATCTTCGCCATCACCCCGGATGCCAACGTGCGCTTGCAGAAGTTGCGCCGCAACGAGTGCCAGATCGCCCTGTCACCCAAGCCTCTGGACGTACGGGCTGCGCTGAAAGAGCCAACCCTGAAAGTCGAAAAGACCGACGCCTTCATGACCGCCTTCGTTGGCATCAACAGCCAACATCCGCCGCTGGATAAACCTGAAGTACGCCAGGCGATCAATCTCGCGTTCGACAAGGCCAACTACGTCAAAGCCGTGTTCGAAGACACCGCCGAACCCGCCAACGGCCCATATCCGCCCAACACCTGGAGCTACGCCAAAGGCTTGCCGGGCTACTCGCATGACGTCGAAAAGGCTCGTGCGTTGATGGCCAAGGCCGGGCTCAAGAATGGTTTCCAGACCACCATCTGGACCCGCCCTTCCGGCAGCCTGCTGAACCCCAATCCGAGCCTTGGCGCACAATTACTTCAGTCTGACCTGGCGGAAATCGGCATCCAGGCCGAAATTCGGGTGATCGAATGGGGCGAACTGATTCGCCGCGCCAAGGCCGGCGAGCACGACCTGTTGTTCATGGGCTGGGCCGGCGACAACGGTGACCCGGACAACTTCCTCACGCCGCAGTTTTCCTGCGCGGGGGTCAAATCCGGCACCAACTTCGCCCGTTACTGCAACCAGGACCTGGACAAGCTGATCAGCGCCGGCAAGACCACCGGCGAGCAAGGTGTGCGCACCAAGCTCTATGAACAGGCCCAGGCGCAGATCCAGCAACAGGCGTTGTGGCTGCCACTGGTGCACCCGACGGCCTTCGCGCTGACACGTAAGGATGTTCAGGGTTACTCGGTCAGCCCGTTTGGCCGGCAGGACTATTCGAAGGTCAACCTCAAGTAATTAGCGTCACCATAAAACCTGTGGAAGCGGGCTTGCTCGCGAAAGCGGCCTATCAGTAGACATTGATATCGACTGACACGACGCCTTCGCGAGCAAGCCCGCTCCCACATTGGTTTCGTATTCTTCCGGCCTCCTCTTACATCCACCCATACTCGGCCATGGACAGCGGATCGCCGTCACCGACGATGAAATGATCGAGCACCCGCACATCGATCAGGTCCAAGGCCTCTTGCAGGCGCTTGGTCAGCATTCGGTCGGCCTGACTGGGGTCGGGATTGCCCGACGGGTGGTTGTGGCACAGGATCAGCGCTGCAGCGTTATGGGCCAGAGCGCGTTTGACCACCTGCCGTGGATAGACGCTGGTGTTGTCGATGGAGCCGCGGAACAGCGCTTCGAACGCCAATACCCGGTGCTTGGAGTCCAGAAACAGGCAGCCAAACACCTCGTGGGGCTCATGGCGGAGCATCGACTTCAGATAATCACGCACAGCCTGCGGATTTTCCAACGCCGACTTGTAGCGCGAACGTTCAGCCAAATGCCGTCTGCCCATTTCCTGAACGGCCTGCAACTGAGCGAATTTCGCGGGTCCGAGCCCTAATTGTTTGCTGAATGTTTTTTGATCAGCCTCCAGTAGCGAACGCAGGCCGCCAAACTGAGTCAACAAGTGTCGCGCCAGATCTACCGCACTTTTGCCGGATACGCCGGTACGCAAAAAAATCGCCAGCAGTTCAGCGTCCGAAAGACTCCCCGAGCCTAACTCCAGTAACCTCTCCCGCGGCCGCTCGGCCGCCGGCCAATCGCGAATGCTCATAACACCTCCATGTCTGTGGGCGCCGCTGTTCCGTAGCGGTCGCTGTGATATCGTAGCCCATCTTTTTTGCGGGCGATTTCACTCCTGGGGAGGGGGTATCGCCATGCAGTCATCAACGAAATGAAAGGCAGACCTATGCAGCGGCTGTATCGGAAACGCATCGTTCTGGGCGTCGGCGGCGGTATTGCTGCCTACAAGAGCGCCGAGCTGGTTCGCCGCCTGATCGACCAGGGCGCCGAAGTGCGCGTGGTCATGACCCGCGGCGGCAGCGAATTCATTACCCCGCTGACCATGCAGGCCTTGTCCGGGCATCCGGTCCATCTCGATTTGCTGGACCCCGCGGCCGAAGCCGCGATGGGCCACATCGAGCTGGCCAAATGGGCCGACCTGGTGCTGATCGCCCCCGCCACCGCGGACCTGATCGCCCGCCTGGCCCAAGGCATTGCCGACGACCTGCTGACCACGCTGGTGCTGGCCACCGACGCGGTGGTCGCGGTTGCCCCGGCGATGAACCAGGCCATGTGGCGCGACCCGGCGACCCAGGCCAACCTGCAAACCCTCGAAAGCCGTGACCTCAAGGTCTTCGGCCCGGCCTCCGGCAGCCAGGCCTGCGGCGACGTCGGTATGGGCCGCATGCTCGAAGCCACCGACCTCGCCCAGTGCGCGGCAGACTGCTTCCAGCGCCAGGCGCTGACCGGTAAACACGTGCTTATCACCGCCGGCCCGACCCAGGAAAACATCGACCCGGTGCGCTACATCACCAACCACAGCTCCGGGAAAATGGGCTTTGCCCTGGCCGAAGCCGCGGTAGAAGCCGGCGCCCGCGTGACCCTGATCACAGGCCCGGTGCACCTGCCGACCCCGGATCGCGTCACGCGCATCGACGTGGTCAGCGCCCGCGACATGCTCGCCGCGTGTGAAGCCGCGATCCCTTGCGACCTGTTCATCGCCTCGGCAGCGGTCGCGGACTACCGTCCGGAAGTCGTCGCCCCACAGAAACTCAAGAAAGACCCTACGAACGGCGACGGCTTGTTGCTACAGATGGTGCGCAACCCAGACATCCTGGCCACCATCGCCACCCGTCCCGACCGTCCGTTCAGTGTCGGCTTCGCCGCCGAAACCGAACACCTGCTCGATTACGCTGCACGCAAGTTGAAAGACAAGAACCTCGATCTGATCGTCGCCAATGACGTCGCGAACCCGAGTATTGGCTTCAACAGCGAAGAAAACGCCTGCAGCGTGATCGACCGTGAGCTGCACGCCACACTCTTCGCCCAGACCAGCAAGAGCAAGATTGCTCGCCAGCTGATCACTTTTATCGCCGAACGTCTGAACCAGGTTTAATTTACATGCACGCTTTGCAAGCCAAGATCCTCGACCCCCGCATCGGTACTGAATTCCCGCTGCCACAGTACGCCACGCCAGGCTCCGCCGGCCTCGACCTGCGCGCCATGCTGGAAAAAGACACCGTCATCAAGCCGGGTGAAACCCTGCTGATCCCTACCGGCCTGTCGGTGTACATCGGCGATCCGGGCCTGGCGGCTTTGATTCTGCCGCGCTCGGGTCTGGGCCATAAGCACGGCATCGTACTGGGCAATCTGGTCGGCCTGATCGACTCCGATTACCAGGGCCCGCTGATGGTGTCGTGCTGGAACCGTGGCCAGACCGATTTCAACATGGTGGTAGGCGAACGCCTGGCCCAATTGGTGCTGGTACCGGTCGTTCAAGCGCATTTTGAAATGGTCGAAGAGTTCGTCGAAACCCAGCGCGGCACCGGCGGTTTCGGACACTCGGGCAGCCACTGACCATCGGCATTCAGGCCGGGAATGCTGCCCGGCCTGGCCTGCCCTCTGCATTTTAAGGATGAAAATTGCAAAGACGTCATCTGGAAGGTTTACCACTGGAAATCAAGGCATTGGCCGGCAAATTACCCGCCGATGCTGATGGCATGGCCTTTACACACCACGAACTCTCTGCCGAAAACGCCGTCATACCCTTCAGTTTGAGCCAGCCCACGAGTTTTTCGCAGGCTTGTCCAGCCACTTTAGAGATGGAGCATTTCCAGAAATGAGCACCCCAGCCCAAGTCGCACCCAAGTTCCCCGACAGCATCTTCCGCGCCTACGACATTCGTGGCACCGTCCCGGAATTCTTGAACGCTGAAACAGCTTATTGGCTTGGTCGCGCCATCGGCTCCCAAAGCCTGGCCCAGAACGAACCCAATGTATCCGTCGGCCGTGACGGTCGCCTGTCCGGCCCGGAACTGGTGGAACAACTGATCCAGGGCCTGGCCGACAGCGGCTGCCACGTCAGCGACGTCGGCCTGGTACCAACCCCTGCGCTGTACTACGCCGCTAACGTTCTGGCCGGCAAATCCGGCGTGATGCTCACCGGCAGCCACAACCCGTCGAATTACAACGGCTTCAAGATCGTCATCGCTGGCGACACCTTGGCCAACGAACAGATCCAGGCCCTGCACGAACGCCTCAAGACCAACAACCTGAGCAGCGGCAAGGGCAGCATCACCCAGGTCGAGATCCTCGACCGCTACAACACCGAAATCGTCCAGGACATCAAACTGGCTCGCCGCCTGAAAGTGGTGGTCGATTGCGGTAATGGCGCGGCCGGCGTGATCGCCCCGCAGCTGATCGAAGCCCTGAACTGCGAAGTCATCCCGCTGTTCTGCGAAGTCGATGGCAACTTCCCGAACCACCATCCGGACCCGGGCAAGCCTGAAAACCTCGTGGACCTGATCGCCAAGGTCAAGGAAACCAACGCCGACCTGGGCCTGGCCTTCGACGGCGACGGCGACCGTGTGGGCGTCGTTACCAACACCGGCAGCATCGTCTTCCCTGATCGCCTGTTGATGCTGTTCGCCCGCGACGTCGTGGCGCGCAACCCGAACGCGGAAATCATCTTCGACGTCAAATGCACCCGCCGCCTGATCCCGCTGATCAAGGAATATGGCGGTCGGCCGCTGATGTGGAAAACCGGTCACTCGTTGATCAAAAAGAAAATGAAACAATCCGGCGCCCTGTTGGCCGGCGAAATGAGCGGGCATATCTTTTTCAAGGAGCGCTGGTTCGGTTTCGACGATGGCATTTACGCCGCCGCACGGCTGCTGGAGATCCTCAGCAAAGAAAAATCCACCGCGGAAGAGTTGTTCGCGACCTTCCCGAACGATATTTCTACGCCAGAGATCAATATCCATGTGACCGAAGAGAGCAAATTCAGCATCATTGATGCATTGCACGATGCGCAATGGGGTGAAGGCGCCGACCTGACCACCATTGACGGCGTGCGAGTCGACTATGCCAAAGGCTGGGGCCTGGTTCGCGCCTCCAACACCACACCGGTGCTGGTGCTGCGTTTCGAGGCCGATGACGAGGCTGAATTGCAGCGCATCAAGGACGTTTTCCACGTCCAGTTAAAGCGTGTTGCACCTGATCTCCAACTACCGTTCTGATTCACCCGGAGCCCTGAATGACCCTCGAACGCGAAGCCGCCGCCAACACCGCCAAGGTCCTGTCCGAAGCGCTGCCTTACATTCGCCGCTATGTCGGCAAGACGCTGGTGATCAAATACGGCGGCAACGCGATGGAAAGCGAGGAGCTGAAAACCGGCTTCGCCCGCGACATCGTGCTGATGAAAGCCGTCGGCATCAATCCGGTGGTGGTTCATGGTGGCGGCCCGCAAATCGGCGACCTGCTCAAGCGTCTGTCGATCGAGAGCCACTTCATCGATGGTATGCGCGTGACTGACGCGCAAACCATGGACGTGGTGGAAATGGTCCTCGGCGGCCAGGTCAACAAGGACATCGTCAACCTGATCAACCGTCATGGCGGCAGCGCCATCGGCCTGACCGGTAAAGACGCCGAGCTGATTCGCGCGAAAAAGCTCACTGTCACCCGTCAGACGCCGGAAATGACCCAGCCGGAAATCATCGACATCGGCCACGTCGGCGAAGTGGTCGGGATCAACACCGACCTGTTGAACCTGCTGGTCAAAGGCGACTTCATCCCGGTGATCGCGCCAATTGGCGTCGGCGCCAACGGCGAGTCGTACAACATCAACGCTGACCTGGTGGCCGGTAAAGTGGCCGAAGCGCTGAAGGCTGAAAAGCTGATGCTGCTGACCAACATTGCCGGCCTGATGGACAAGTCGGGCACGGTTCTGACCGGCCTGACGACCCAACAGGTCGATGACCTGATCGCCGACGGCACTATCTATGGCGGCATGCTGCCGAAGATTCGTTGCGCGCTGGAAGCGGTACAAGGCGGTGTGGGCAGCTCGTTGATTATCGATGGCCGGGTGCCAAACGCGATTCTGCTGGAAATCTTTACCGACACGGGTGTGGGTACGCTGATCAGTAATCGCAAGCGTCACTAAGCCACACAAACAAAAAGACCCCGCTCAGCCAGGCTGAGCGGGGTCTTTTTTGTATGTGCACTCCCTTGTAGGAGGGAGGCTTGCCCGCGAAAGCGATCTGACAGTCACATCATTGCTGAATGTGACGACGCCTTCGCGGGCAAGCCTCGCTCCTACAGGTCAGTGTCAGACGCCGAATTGTGCGCGGTAGGCTTCAACCGCCGGCAGGTGTTGCTTGAGCTGCGGGTCATCCGCCAGGAACTCGAGCACCTGATTCAGCGAAACAATGCTGATCACCGGGATGCCGAAGTCACGCTCCACTTCCTGGATGGCCGACAATTCGCCGTTGCCACGCTCCTGACGGTTCAGGGCGATCAACACGCCCGCGGCTTTGGCGCCGTCCTGGGAAGCGATGATCTGCATCACTTCACGGATGGCGGTGCCTGCGGTGATCACGTCGTCGATGATCAGCACGTCGCCGGTCAATGGCGCGCCGACCAGGCTGCCGCCTTCGCCGTGGGCCTTGGCTTCCTTGCGGTTGAAGCACCATGGCAGATCACGGCCATGATGTTCGGCCAGCGCCACGGCGGTGGTCGCCGCCAACGGGATGCCTTTGTAGGCCGGGCCGAACAGCACGTCGAACGAAATACCGCTCTCGACGATGGCTGCCGCATAGAAACGACCCAGCTGCGCCAGGGCAGACCCCGAGTTGAACAGGCCGGCATTAAAGAAGTAAGGACTGGTGCGCCCAGACTTCAGGGTGAACTCACCGAAGCGCAAAACGCCACGATCAATGGCAAAACGAATGAAGTCGCGCTGATACGCTTGCATGAAAAAAACCCCAAATACCACGGATTTAGCTAATTAGGTAGACGCCGTGTATCATACCCGCACGCGATTTTTGGGGCCACTTATGCGGATCATCAGTGTGAACGTCAATGGGATTCAGGCTGCAGTCGAGCGTGGTTTGCTCAGTTGGCTGCAAGCACAGAATGCCGACGTCATCTGCCTGCAGGACACCCGCGCCTCCGCCTTTGAACTGGACGATCCAGCCTTCCAACTGGATGGCTACTTCCTTTATGCCTGCGAAGCTGAAGTTCCCGCCCAAGGTGGCGTGGCTTTGTACTCGCGGTTGCAACCGAAGGCAGTCATCAGCGGTCTCGGCTTCGAGACAGCCGACCGCTACGGGCGTTACCTGCAAGCCGATTTCGACAAGGTCAGCATCGCGACCTTGCTGCTCCCTTGTTGGAAGTAAGTCGTTGATTATTTTATCAAGAAGTTCAAGCTAATTGACGAATTCGCACTTTTTATTGATAAACAGCGGCGCAAACGTCGCGAGTACATTTATTGTGGCTCGCTGTACGTGGCGCAACAGAAGCTGGATATCAAGAACTGGCGCGACAGCCAGCAATCCCCGGGCTTCCTGGCACCTGAGCGTGCCTGGATGGACGAGATTGTCGGCAACATGGGTTATGTCGATGCCCTGCGCGAAGTCAGCCGCGAAGGCGATCAGTACAGCTGGTGGCCGGACAACGAACAGGCCGAGATGCTCAACCTGGGCTGGCGTTTCGACTACCAGCTGCTGACCCCTGGCCTGCGCCGCTTCGTACGCAGCGCACGCCTGCCACGTCAGCCACGGTTCTCGCAGCACGCACCGCTGATCGTGGACTACGACTGGACGCTGACGATCTAAGCGTCTTTTTGCAGACGCAAAAAAGCCGACTTCACTGTCGGCTTTTTTGTGCACGCCTCAATCCTGTAGGAGCGAGGCTTGCCCGCGAAGAGGTCATCACATTCAACATGGATGCTGGCTGTTAAATCGTTTTCGCGGGCAAGCCTCGCTCCTACAGGGGATGCGGCGTTTACTTGATCAGGCGCCAGGTGAACGGATACCGGTAAGGGAACCCTTCATTGGCCTTCACGCCAGCAATGATCGTCAGCACCAGCGCACCAATCGCGACCAGACCAAACAGGAAGAACCCGACGATCACCACCATCAGCAGGAAGCAGATAGCCGAAGCAATGGCGACGGTGATCTGAAAGTTCAGCGCTTCCTTGCCTTGCGCGTCGATGAACGGGTCGGACTCGCGTTTCATCTGCCAGAGAATCAGCGGCCCGATCAGCGTACCGAACGGCAGCCAGATCCCCAGCAAGGCGGACAGGTGACAAAACATCGCCCACTGACGAACCTCTCGGCTCGGTGTGGGTAGCGGCAGTTGCTCGTCACTCATGGCGTCCTCCTTGCGTGGAGCAGGTCCGATCAGTCGGCCAGTGCAGCCTTCTGCAGTTCGAAAATCTCGATCATGCCTTTCTTCGCCAGTGCCAGCATCGCGTTCAGCTCTTCCGGCTGGAACGGCGCGCCTTCGGCGGTGCCCTGAACTTCGATGAAACCGCCAGTGCTGGTCATCACCACGTTGAGGTCAGTCTCGGCAGCCGAATCTTCCAGGTAGTCGAGGTCAAGCACAGGCTCGCCCTGGTACATGCCCACCGAAACGGCAGCGATCATTTGCTTGAGCGGGTCGCCACCTTTGAGGCCGCCACGCTTCTTGATCACTTTCAAGGCGTCGATCAGTGCAACCATCGCACCGGTAATGGACGCGGTGCGGGTGCCGCCATCGGCCTGGATCACGTCGCAGTCGACGTACAGGGTGACGTCGCCCAGCTTGGTCATGTCCAGCGCAGCGCGCAGGGAACGGCCAATCAAACGCTGGATTTCCAGCGTACGGCCGCCTTGCTTGCCGCGGCTCGCTTCACGCTGGTTACGCTCGCCGGTAGCGCGCGGCAGCATGCCGTATTCGGCGGTCAACCAACCCTGGCCCTGACCTTTGAGGAAACGCGGCACGCCGTTCTCGACGCTGACGGTGCAGATGACTTTGGTATCACCGAACTCGACCAGTACAGATCCCTCGGCGTGTTTGGTGTAGTTGCGGGTAATGCGGATCGAGCGGAGCTGATCGGCAGCGCGACCACTTGGACGTTTCATAGGGATTACCTGTACGGAGGACGGAAAACTGCCGAGCATTATAGAGCCGCGGGCCGCGAGTGGGCACTTCTAAAAAAATCGCCCGACGATTGAAGCCCCTGAATAGAGCTTAGCCGACGGCCTGCAGCTCTTTGTCACAGCGTGTGTTTGGGCGCATCCGCCCCACTGCGCTACAATCCTGCGCCTTTGCTGCCTGTCGGCTTTAATTCACAGATAGCGGGTCCGCGCAACCATGGGTTACGCGCCACCTGCATTGCGAGGTACCTCCATGGTGCACAGCATGACCGCCTTCGCCCGCGTAGAGAAAGCCGGTGTCCAGGGCACCCTGAGCTGGGAATTGCGCTCGGTCAACAGCCGCTACCTGGAACCCCACCTGCGTCTGCCGGAATCTTTCCGCGACCTCGAAGGCGCGGTCCGCGAAGCCCTGCGCCAGGAACTGTCCCGGGGCAAGCTCGAATGCACCCTGCGCTTTACCGAAGAAAGCACCGGCAAACCGCTGCAAGTGGACCGCGAACGCGCCGCGCAACTGGTCGCTGCCGCCGAAACAGTCGCCAGCCTGATCAAGAACCCGGCCGCGTTGAACCCGCTGGAAGTCCTGGCCTGGCCCGGCGTGTTGGTGGCCGACGCCGCCGACCCACAAGCGCTGAACGCCGAAGCCCTGGCGCTGTTCCATCAGGGCCTGAAGGAACTCAAGGCCGGGCGCGAGCGCGAAGGCACTGAGCTGGCGCGATTGATCGACGAGCGCCTGACCTCTATTGAAGGGGATGTGGTGATCCTGCGTGAGCTGGTCCCGCAGATGCTCGCCACCCAACGCCAGAAAGTTCTCGACCGCTTCACCGACATGAAGGCCGACCTCGACCCGCAGCGACTGGAACAGGAAATGGTCATGCTCGCGCAAAAGAGCGACGTCGCCGAAGAACTGGATCGCCTGAGCACTCACATCATTGAAGTTCGCCGGGTGCTCAAGTCCGGCGGCGCTGCCGGTCGGCGCCTGGACTTCCTGATGCAGGAACTCAACCGCGAAGCCAACACACTGGGCTCCAAAGCCTTCGACCCGCGCAGCACCCAAGCGGCGGTCAACCTCAAAGTGTTGATCGAGCAGATGCGCGAACAAGTGCAGAATATTGAGTAAGGCAAACCCGACATGACCCACAGCACCGGCACCCTGTACATCATTTCCGCCCCTTCGGGCGCGGGCAAGAGCAGTCTGGTCAAGGCCCTGACCGACGCTGACCAGGAGATCCGTGTCTCGGTCTCCCACACCACCCGCGCCATGCGCCCCGGTGAAGTGAACGGCGTGAACTATCACTTCGTCGAACGCAGCGAGTTCGTGAAGATGATCGAGCACGGGGATTTCCTCGAGCGCGCCGAAGTGTTCGGCAATCTCTATGGCACCTCGCAAAGCCACCTGCAGCAAACCCTGGATGAAGGCCACGACCTGATTCTGGAAATCGACTGGCAAGGTGCCGAGCAAGTACGCAAGTTGATGCCCCAGGCCCGCTCGATCTTCATCCTGCCGCCATCCCTGGAAGCCTTGCGTCAGCGCCTGAACAATCGCGGCCAGGACAGCAACGAGGTCATCGAAGGCCGGATGCGTGAAGCCGTCAGCGAGATGAGCCACTACGTCGACTACGACTACCTGATCATCAACGACGATTTCGCCCACGCGCTGCGCGATTTGCAGGCGATTTTCCGCGCCAATCAGCTGCATCAGAAGCGTCAGCAGCAGCGTAACGGAAAACTTTTGGCTGAATTGCTCGGCTAAACAGCACTTCCCAAAACCGCTGCAAGGGCTTTACATTGGCACTTATAGCGCGTTGATGGGCTTGGTCAAAAAATCAGCGCTTCCCTAATCGCTGGTGATTTTTTAAACTGTTGAGTCCGCTCGCCCACCCGGGCAGCGCGCATATTGCATTCGCTCCGAGGAATACCATGGCCCGCGTAACCGTTGAAGACTGCCTGAACCACGTGGAAAACCGTTTTGAACTGGTCATGCTGTCCACCAAGCGTGCCCGTCAACTGGCCACCGGCGGCAAAGAGCCCCTGGTTCAGTGGGAAAACGACAAGCCTACTGTTGTAGCGCTGCGTGAAATCGCCGAAGGCCTGATGAGCTACGAGTTCATCGCCAACGCAGAAATCGTCGAAGACGAACCGCTGTTCGCAGCGTTCGAGGACGAGTCCAACGAGGCAGTATAAGTCCATGCCTGGTCGACGTAGCACGGCGCGGGGTCACAACGAACGGCAGGAATTATCATGCCGAGCATAGACGCCCTCGCCGATCGCTTATCGACCTACCTCGGCAAGGACCAGGTCAATCTGGTCCGCCGAGCGTACTTCTACGCCGAACAAGCCCACGATGGCCAACGCCGCCGCAGCGGTGAGGCGTACGTCACGCACCCACTCGCGGTTGCGAATATTCTTGCCGACATGCATATGGACCATCAGAGCCTGATGGCGGCCATGCTGCATGACGTGATCGAAGACACCGGCATTGCCAAGGAAGCGCTGCAAGCGCAGTTTGGCGAAACCGTGGCCGACCTGGGCGACGGGGTCAGCAAACTGACCCAGATGAACTTCGAAACCAAAGCCGAAGCCCAGGCCGAAAACTTCCAGAAAATGGCCATGGCCATGGCCCGCGACATTCGCGTGATCCTGGTCAAGCTGGCCGACCGCCTGCACAACATGCGCACACTGGAAGTGCTGTCCGGCGAAAAACGCCGGCGGATCGCCAAGGAAACCCTGGAAATCTATGCGCCCATCGCCAACCGGCTGGGTATGCACGCCATCCGCATAGAATTCGAAGACCTCGGCTTCAAGGCCATGCACCCGATGCGTTCCGCACGGATCAACCAGGCGGTCAAACGCGCCCGGGGCAATCGCAAGGAAATCGTCAACAAGATCGAAGAATCTCTCAGCCACTGCCTGGCCATCGATGGCATCCAGGGCGAGGTCAGCGGTCGTCAGAAACACCTCTACGGCATCTACAAGAAAATGCGCGGCAAGCGTCGGGCCTTCAACGAGATCATGGACGTCTACGCGTTCCGGATCATCGTCGACAAGGTCGATACCTGCTACCGCGTGCTAGGCGCCGTACACAATTTGTACAAACCGTTGCCGGGGCGCTTCAAGGATTACATCGCGATCCCCAAGGCCAACGGCTACCAGTCGCTGCACACCACGCTGTTCGGCATGCACGGTGTACCGATCGAGATTCAGATCCGCACCCGTGAAATGGAAGAGATGGCCAACAATGGCATCGCCGCCCATTGGCTGTACAAATCCAGCGGCGACGAGCAGCCCAAAAGCACTCACGCCCGCGCACGTCATTGGGTCAAAGTCGTGCTGGAAATGCAGCAACGTGCCTGCAACTCGCTGGAATTCATCGAGAGCGTTAAGATCGACCTGTTCCCGGACGAGGTCTACGT
>NZ_JBIVCD010000034.1:0-45293 GCF_044746425.1 Pseudomonas sp. NPDC086112
CCCTAGAACGCGAAAAACAAGAATCTCATCCAGAACAAGACCACGATGTTCCCGACCGTGCGCATGAAGATGGAAGCCGGTAACGGTTCCACCGAAGACTTGACCGGTCGTGTCATCGACCTGTGCGCCCCGATCGGCAAAGGCCAGCGCGGCCTGATCGTTGCACCGCCGAAAGCCGGTAAAACGATCATGCTGCAAAACATCGCGGCGAACATCGCACGTAACAATCCTGAAGTTCATCTGATCGTATTGCTGATCGACGAACGTCCGGAAGAAGTGACCGAAATGCAGCGCACCGTGCGCGGCGAAGTGGTTGCCTCGACGTTCGACGAGCCGCCAACCCGCCACGTGCAGGTTGCCGAAATGGTGATCGAGAAGGCCCAGCGCCTGGTCGAACACAAGAAGGACGTGGTGATCCTGCTCGACTCCATCACCCGTCTGGCGCGTGCCTACAACACCGTGATCCCGAGCTCCGGCAAGGTGCTGACCGGTGGTGTCGATGCCCACGCCCTGGAGAAACCGAAACGTTTCTTCGGTGCTGCACGGAACATCGAAGAAGGCGGCTCGCTGACCATCATCGCTACCGCGCTGGTTGAAACCGGCTCGAAGATGGACGAAGTGATCTACGAGGAATTCAAAGGCACCGGCAACATGGAACTGCCTCTGGATCGCAAGATCGCTGAAAAACGTGTGTTCCCGGCCATCAACATCAACCGCTCCGGTACTCGCCGCGAAGAGTTGCTGACGGCCGACGACGAACTGCAGCGTATGTGGATCCTGCGCAAGCTGCTGCACCCGATGGACGAAGTCTCTGCCATCGAGTTCCTGGTCGACAAGCTGAAACAGACCAAGACCAACGACGAGTTCTTCCTGTCGATGAAACGCAAGTAAGTCGCAGAAAGTCAGCAAAAGCCGGGGAAACCCGGCTTTTTGCTATCTGATTTTTGATGAACCGGCAGTTCGTGGTTCTGAATAGAGGGGTTCGGCGCTAAACTGCCTGCCCCGAACGCCACGGCCAACACGAGGCTCACGCATGCAGTATCGCGACTTGCGCGACTTTATCAGCGGCCTGGAAAAGCGCGGCGAACTCAAGCGCATCCAGGTTCCAGTGTCCCCAGTGCTCGAAATGACCGAGGTCTGCGATCGCACGTTGCGCGCCAAGGGCCCGGCGCTGCTTTTCGAAAACCCTATCGGTTATGACATTCCCGTACTCGGCAACCTGTTCGGCACCCCCGAGCGCGTGGCGCTGGGCATGGGCGCAGAAGCGGTCAGCGAGCTGCGCGAAATCGGCAAGCTGTTGGCGTTCCTCAAAGAGCCCGAGCCGCCGAAAGGCCTGAAAGACGCTTGGTCCAAGCTGCCGATCTTCCGCAAGATCATTGCCATGGCGCCGAAAGTCGTCAAAGACGCGGTGTGCCAGGAAGTGGTCATCGAAGGCGACGATGTCGATCTGGCGATGTTACCGGTACAGACCTGCTGGCCGGGCGACGTCGGTCCACTGATCACCTGGGGCCTGACCGTCACCAAAGGTCCGAACAAGGACCGCCAGAACCTCGGCATCTATCGTCAGCAAGTGATCGGCCGCAACAAGGTGATCATGCGCTGGTTGAGCCACCGTGGCGGCGCGCTGGATTACCGTGAATGGTGCGAGAAACACCCCGGCCAGCCGTTCCCGGTCTCCGTGGCCTTGGGCGCTGACCCTGCAACCATTCTGGGTGCTGTGACGCCCGTACCGGACAGCCTTTCCGAATATGCTTTCGCCGGTCTGTTGCGCGGCAATCGCACCGAACTGGTGAAGTGCCGCGGCAACGACCTGCAAGTGCCGGCCACTGCTGAAATCATTCTGGAAGGCGTGATCCATCCGGGTGAAATGGCCGACGAAGGCCCGTATGGCGACCACACTGGCTATTACAACGAAGTCGACAGCTTCCCGGTGTTCACCGTCGAGCGCATCACCCATCGAATCAAACCGATCTATCACAGCACCTACACCGGCCGTCCGCCGGATGAGCCGGCGATACTCGGTGTGGCGCTGAATGAAGTGTTCGTGCCGATCCTGCAGAAGCAGTTTCCGGAGATCACCGACTTCTACCTGCCGCCCGAAGGCTGTTCGTACCGCATGGCCATCGTGACCATGAAGAAGTCGTATCCTGGGCATGCCAAGCGGGTAATGCTCGGTGTCTGGTCGTTTTTGCGACAGTTCATGTACACCAAGTTCGTTATCGTCACTGACGACGATATCAACGCACGGGACTGGAACGACGTGATCTGGGCCATCACCACGCGCATGGACCCCAAGCGTGACACGGTGATGATCGACAACACGCCGATCGACTACCTCGACTTCGCCTCGCCGGTTTCCGGCCTGGGCTCGAAGATGGGGCTCGATGCCACGCATAAATGGCCAGGCGAAACCACCCGCGAGTGGGGCCGGGTCATCGTCAAGGATGAAGCCGTTACCCAACGGATCGATGCCATCTGGAATCAGTTAGGAATAGATTGATGCGTGTAACCTTGCAGCCCTCCGGAGCAGTGCTAGAGATTCTGCCCGGCGAGCGAATTCTCGATGGCGCGCGGCGCCTGGGCTATGAATGCCCGCAAAGCTGTCGTAACGGCAATTGCCATGTGTGTGGCGCGTTGCTGGTGGAAGGGCGGGTCGAACAAGCCGGCGATGTGCGTGACCATGGCGAGTTCTACACTTGCATTGCAGAGCCGCTGGAAGACTGCATCGTGCTGTGGGATGGCGTGCTCGCGCTGGGAGAATTGCCGGTGCGCAGCGTGTCGTGTCAGGTCATTGAATGCAGGGATGTCGGCGGCGATACCTGGCGCGTGCGTCTGCGTGCGCCGGCGGGCAAGCCGCCGCGCTATCACGCCGGCCAGTATTTGATGATCGAGCGAGAGAACGGCGAGAAATCCGCCTTCTCCCTGGCCTCTGCACCGCATTCCGGGCGCGACCTGGAAATTCATGTACTGGCGCGCGAAAGCAGTGCGTTGAGCCTGATCGAACAGCTTCAGCGCAACGCGATAGTGCGCATCGAAATGCCGTTCGGCGATACCCATCTGGCGGAATTGCCAGACGGTCCACTGGTACTGATTGCTGCCGGTACCGGCATGGGCCAGATCCACAGCCTGATCGAACATTGCCGGGCCGCGGGATTCAAGCATCCGGTGCATCTGTATTGGGGCGTGCGTCGTCCCGAAGACTTTTATGACATTGAGCATTGGGATGAATGGGAAAAACTGCCCAATCTGTTCCTGCATAAAGTCGTCAGCGATCAGTGTGGCTGGGGAGGGCGCTGCGGCATGTTGCATGAGGCAGTGTGTGAAGATTTCCCTGACCTGAAAGCCCTGCATGTCTATGCCAGCGGCTCTCCGGCCATGGTCTATGGCACGCTGGATGCGCTGGTCGAAGCGGGGATGGATGCCCATCAAATGCGCGCGGATGTGTTCGCTTACGCCCCCCGATCTTGATCCGCGATCTTAAATCGTTATAACTCCCCATATAGCCGATCGGTATTTATAAATTTTTATAAATGCCGGTAGGTTATATCTCATTCAGACAATAAGTTTTAGAGCGCCGCCATGGCACTTAAATTGCCTTAAAACATATGTGCCTTATTGTTACAGCGGTGCGTTCTATTAAGTAATTCTTCACCCGCGGGGAGCTGAACGCTATTCGCCATGAGCGCCATTGAATCTGCTTTTTTGAATCTGGCTTACCCTCCGCGGCTCGATCTGGGGCCGCAGCTCACGCACGAACAATTACTCGGCTCAATGCAGGCGACCATGGCGCGCCACAAGGGTGGGCCGGTCTGGCTATTCGCTTATGGTTCGCTGATCTGGCGCCCTGAATGTGCGGCGGTTGAGCGAGTGCGCGGTCGGGTGCATGGCTACCATCGCGGTTTATACCTGTGGTCCCACGAACATCGCGGTACACCGGAAGTGCCGGGGCTGGTGTTTGGCCTGGATCGCGGCGGCTCATGCAGCGGGTTTGCCTATCGCTTGCCCGAAGAACAACTCGACGCTTCGCTGTATGCGCTCTGGCAGCGTGAAATGCCATTCCCGTCCTATCGCCCACACTGGCTCAACTGCCGTCTCGAAGACGGAAACCAGGTTCAGGCATTGGGATTCGTATTGGAGCGGCACCTGCCCAGCTATGCCGGCAACTTGCCGGATCATGTGCTGAGCCAGGTATTCGAAAGCGCTTGCGGGCGTTACGGCACCACTCGCGAGTATGTCGAGCAGACCGCGCACGCCCTGCGTAGCCACGCCATGCCAGACCGGAATCTGGAGGCGCGGCTCAAGCGCTGCAAATCAAAGACCGATCAGGCGATCGCTTCGCGGCTCTGACTGGCGACGTTCTTGTGACCCAGGGTGGGTGCCAGAAACGCCATTGCCAGCAGGCAGGCGACGACCAACAGGATGAAGCCGCCATCCCAGCCGAAATAGTCCACCGTGTAGCCCATCAGGGCACTGGCCGCGACTGAACCACCCAGGTAACCAAACAAACCAGTGAAACCGGCAGCCGTGCCCGCGGCTTTCTTGGGCACCAGCTCCAGCGCCTGCAGACCCACCAGCATCACCGGGCCATAGATCAGGAAGCCGATCGCGAACAGCGAGATCATATCGACCATCGGGTTGCCCGGTGGATTCAGCCAATACACCACAGTCGCCACAGTCACCAACGCCATGAACACCATGCCGGTCAGGCCACGGTTGCCCCGGAAGATCTTGTCCGACATCCAGCCACACAGCAGCGTGCCGGGAATGCCTGCCCACTCGTACAGGAAGTAAGCCCAGGACGTCTTGTCGAAGTCGAAGTGCTTGACCTCTTTAAGGTAGGTCGGCGCCCAATCCAGGATGCCATAGCGCAACAAGTAGACGAAGACGTTGGCCAGCGCGATGAACCAGAGCATTTTGTTGCGCAGCACGTATTTGACGAAGATGTCCTTGGCGCTGAATTCTTCTTCGTGGCTGGCGTCGTAGCCTTCCGGGTAGTCGTTCTTGTACTTCTCGATAGGCGGCAAGCCCGTCGATTGCGGAGTATCGCGCATGACAATGAAGGCAAATACAGCGACCAGCAACGCCACCGCTGCCGGTACGTAGAACTTGCTGTGCCAGTCGTTGAACCAGCCCATGCCGAGTATCGCCAGCGGGCCGATCAAGCCGCCGCCGACGTTATGCGCGGTGTTCCATACCGAAACCACGCCGCCGCGTTCTTTCTGCGACCACCAGTGCACCATGGTGCGCCCGCTCGGTGGCCAACCCATGCCTTGCGCCCAGCCGTTGATGAACAACAGGATGAACATCATGGTCACGCTGGACGTTGCCCACGGTGCGAAACCGAAAACGAACATCACCCCGGCGGACACAATCAGGCCAAAGGGCAGGAAGTAACGAGGGTTGGAGCGGTCGGACACGATGCCCATCAAAAACTTGGAAAGACCGTAGGCGATTGCAATCGCCGACATCGCCACCCCGAGTTGGCCTTTTGTATAGCCTTGGGCGATCAGATCCGGAAATGCCAGGGTGAAGTTCTTGCGCAGCAGGTAGTAACCCGCATACCCAATGAAAATCCCGGCGAAGATCTGCCAGCGAAGGCGTCGATAGGTGCTGTCTATTTTTTCTTCAGGCAAAGGAGCCTGATGTGCGGCAGGACGAAAGAAAGCAAACATTCAAAGGCTCCAGATTTCTTGTTTTGACTGCGGATGCGAATGTTACAGTTTCGTTACCGAAAATAGCACCGGTTCGCATCAGTCAAACAGTGGAAATGTGGGAGATCGCATGTTCTTTTATGAACATGTCGCTCAGGTATAAATGCAGGGCGGTATGGGGATGGCGTAACCGGGGCGCAGGGCTGCGACCCGGTTCGGGTCAAGCAGGTCAGGTAAACAATCAGCGAACCTGAACCACCACTTTCCCGACCGCCTTGCGCTGGCCAAGATCATTGATGGCCTGCGCCGCATTGCTCAGCGGATAAACCTGAGACACCAGCGGCTTCAGCTTGCCTTCGGCAAACCAGCCGAACAGTTGCTGGAAGTTTGCCGCGTTGTCCTGTGGTTGGCGCTGGGCAAAGGAGCCCCAGAACACGCCGACCACTGCTGCGCCTTTGAGCAGTGCCAGGTTCACTGGCAGCTCAGGGATTCGTCCGCTGGCGAAGCCGACTACCAGTAGACGGCCGTTCCAGGCAATGGCGCGGATTGCCTGGTCGAACAGGTCGCCACCCACCGGATCGTAGATCACGTCGGCGCCTTGGCCGTCGGTCAGGCGTTTGATCTCGTCCTTGAGGCTGGTTTCGCTGTAGTTGATCAACTCATCGGCGCCGGCTGCCTTGGCCACCGCGAGTTTTTCCGCGCTGCTGGCGGCAGCGATCACCCGGGCGCCCATGGCTTTACCGATTTCCACGGCGGCAAGGCCGACGCCGCCGGAAGCGCCGAGTACCAGCAAGGTTTCGCCAGGTTGCAGGTTGCCCCGTTGTTTGAGGGCGTGCATCGACGTGCCGTAGGTCATGCTGAATGCGGCGGCGGTGTTGAAGTCCATCGAGGGCGGGATCGGCAGCACGTTGTAGCCCGGCACCGCGACCTGCTCGGCAAAGCTGCCCCAGCCAGTCAGGGCCATGACCCGGTCACCGACCTTGAGGTGGCTGACCTTTTCGCCCACTGCGCTGACCACGCCGGCCGCTTCGCCACCCGGAGAAAACGGGAAGGGCGGCTTGAACTGATATTTACCCTCGATGATCAACGTGTCCGGGAAATTCACCCCAGCCGCATGCACGTCCAGCAGGATTTCATTCTTCTTCGCGACAGGGCTGGCGACGTCTTCCAGCACCAGCGATTCGGCAGGGCCGAAGGCTTTGCACAGCACGGCTTTCATCAGGGCTATTCCTTTGGGAGTGATGGCCGATAAGTGTAGGTGTGTGAGTCATTGGGTCAACGAGCATGCCCGACCCTGATAGTCAGCCATAAGCTTGTGCTTGAGCGGCGGGTCGTTATGCTTGGCCGCAAACCGGATAAGGAGCGAATTGTGAAAGCGTGGATCATGTTGATGCTGGCCCTGTCTCTGCCTGTGGCAGCGATGGCCGAAGAAGCCAAAGAAGGTGAAGCCCCGAAGGTCAACTACATCACCCTGAGTCCGCCATTCGTGGGCAACTATGGGCTGGACGGTACGCCGAAGCTCAAGGTCTACAAGGCCGATGTGGCGTTGCGGGTGACCGGTGACGAGGCGACCAAAGCGGTAAAGGCCAATGAGCCATTGATCCGTAATAAGCTGGTGGCGTTGTTTGCGCAGCAGACCACTGAAGCCATGAACAACGTCGAAGCCAAGGAAAAGCTGCGTCAGGAAGCCCTGAAACAAACCCAGCAAGTGATGAATGATGAGACCGGCAAGCCGGTGGTTGAGGATTTGTTGTTCAACAACCTTATTATTCAATAAGTCTTTTTGCTGTCCAGGCGGCCTCTTCGCGGGCAACCCCGCTCCTGCAGGAGCAGCGCAGAACCCTGTGGGAGCGGGCTTGCGAAGGGCGCGACTCGGTCCTTCAGGACGCCAGGCTCTTGCGAAACCGCATCAGCGCAATGGTAAAAAACAGCAGGCCGATGGCGCTCAATGCCAGCAAGTCCGGCCAGACCACACGGATGCCAGCGTCGCGAAACAGTATCGCGGCGCTGAGGCTGACGAAGTGCGTGGATGGCGAGCCCTGCATCACCCATTGCAGCCATTGCGGCATGCTGTCGAGCGGCGTACTGCCGCCAGAGAGCAGCAACATCGGGATAATGACCGGAATCGCCAACAAGCCGAACTGCGGTGTCGAGCGGGCGAGGGTCGCGAGGAATATCCCCAGCGCTGTGCTGGCGAACAGATAAACCGCCGTCACCAGCAAAAATAAGGTCATGGAGCCGGCCAGCGGCACGCCGAGTGCGCCTTTGACTATCACTTCCAGCGACACCCAGGTGCACAGCACCACCACCAGCATATTGCTCCAGATTTTCGCCAGCATGATCTCCAGCGCCGTCAGCGGCAGCACCAGCAAATGATCGAGGGTGCCGTGTTCGCGCTCACGCAGCAGCGCTGTGCCGGTCAATATGATGGCGAGGATGGTGATGTTGTTGACGATCTGAATCACCGCCAGGAACCAGCCGCCCTCCAGGTTGGTATTGAACAAGGCTCGCGTCGTCAACAACACGGGGGACTTGTTCGCCGCATCGCCCTGGCCACTGTAGGTCAGCAGCTCGCGCTGGAAAATCCGTCCGATGTAGCCCGCGCCCATGAAGGCCTGGCTCATGGCCGTGGCGTCGACGTTGACCTGCACCGCCGGCTGGCGGCCGGCCAACAGATCCGCCTGAAAATTTGCCGGAACATTGATCACGAAGGTGTATCGCCCGCTATCCAGCACTTCGTCCATCTGTTCATAGGGCAGCGACACCGGCGGCTGGAATTCCGGTGGTTGCAGGGCTTGGGCCAATTGTCGTGACAGGTGGCTGTGATCTTCATCGACCATGGCCACGCTGGCGTTGTGCACGCCGATCACGGAGCCCGCGGCCGGCATATAGATCGCCACGGTAAAGGCGTAGAACAGGAACAGCAGCAATACACTGTCGTGTCGCAGGCTCATGAGTTCCTTGAGACCAAGACGCAGGATGTGCGCAAGCTTGTGCATCAGACCTCCTGCTTTTTCAGCATGGCCAGGCTAAGCCCGGTGAACCCGAGAAAGAACCCGAACAGTGCCAGGCATTGCGGCCACAACTGCCGGATATCCAGTGCCTTGGTAAAGGTGCCGACGGCGATATCGAGGAAGTAGCCCGCCGGAAACAGCATCCCCATGACCGCGGCCGCGCCGTCAAGGGAGGAGCGCGGCACGATCAAACCGGAAAACTGAATGGTCGGCAGACTGGTGATGATCATGGTGCCGAGGATGGCGGCAATCTGGGTTCGGGTGAACGCTGAAATCAACAGACCCATGCTGGTGGTCGCCAGTACGTAGAGCAGCCCGCCGAAGGCCAGGGTCAGTGCGCTGCCCTTGAAGGGCACGCCGAACAGCCAGCGATTCATGGCCGTCAGGACGGCGAGGTTGATCAGGCTGACGGCCAGATACGGCGCCTGTTTACCTAACAGGAACTCCAGGCGGGTCAGCGGTGTAGCGTAGAAGTTGGTAATCGAGCCCAGTTCTTTTTCCCGCACGATACCCAGCGCAGTCAGCATGGCCGGGATGAACGCCAGGATCAGCGCCATCACCCCGGGACCGATGGCGTTTACGCTGATGACGTCCTGGTTGTAGCGGAAGCGGGTTTCCAGTTCGGCCGCTGCTTGCCGGTTTAATGCCGGGCTGGACTGCTCGGCCAATTGCTCAAGGTTGGCCAGGTGGACCGCTTCCACATAGTTGCGGCTGGTTTCGGCGCGAAACGGCATGCCGCCATCGAGCCAGGCCGCTACAGCGGGTTGGCGACCGGCGAACAGGTCTCGGCTGAACCCGGGCGGGATCTCCAGCGCCAGTTTGATTTCCGAGCGCTGCAGTCGTCGATGCAACTGCGCCGCATCGCTTATGGAGGGTTGCTCGTCGAAGTAACGGGAGCCGCGGAAGGCCTCCAGGTAAGCCCGGCTTTGCGGGGTCTGGTCCTGGTCGTAAACCGCGAAGGCGAGTTTCTCCACATCCAGGGAAATGCCGTAGCCGAAGATCACCATCATCAAAATCGCCCCGAGCAGGGCGAAGGCCATGCGTACTTTATCGCGCAGCAGTTCCTTGCCTTCGCGACTCGCCAGTGCCCGCAGCCGTCCAAAACTGAAGCCGTGATCTTTCACCTTTGTGGTAGGTGCAAGTGTCGTGTCGATGGGCACTGGCGACGGCGCCGTTGCGATCGGGCCCTGGGCCTGTTCCAGGCAGGTGACGAACGCCGCCTCCAGTGTCTGGCCCTTGAACTGCTGTTGCAGGGCTGCCGGGGTGTCGCAGGCCAATACCTTGCCGGCGTGCATCAACGAGATGCGGTCGCAGCGCTGGGCTTCGTTCATGAAATGGGTAGACAGGAAAATCGTCACGCCCTGTTCGCGGGACAGTTCGATCAGCAGTCGCCAGAAATCGTCCCGGGCCGCCGGGTCGACACCGGAGGTCGGTTCGTCGAGGATCAGCACTTCCGGGCGATGCAGCACCGCCACCGCCAGGGATAAGCGTTGGCGCAGGCCAAGCGGCAATGCACCAGAGGGTTGATGAGCGACGCTACCCAGGTTGAAACGCTGGATCAGCTCGTCGATGCGCTGAGCACTGTCGGCCTTGGGCAAATCGAACAACCGCGCGTGCAAGTCCAGGTTCTGCCGTACGCTGAGTTCGCCATACAAAGAGAAACTCTGGGACATGAAACCAACGCGTTTTCGGGTGGCCAGATCCTTGGCGTTCACCGGATTGCCCAGCAACGTGGCGCTGCCTTCGCTGGCCGGAATCAGCCCGGTGAGCACTTTCATGGTGGTGGTTTTGCCGCAGCCGTTGGAACCCAGAAACCCGAAGATCTCGCCGCGGCCGATGGCGAAGCTGACCTTGTCCACAGCCGTGAAATCGCCGAAGCGCAAGGTCAGGTTGTGGGCTTCGATGGCGATGTCGGCAGTGGCGTTGGTTCGAGGAGGGATCAGTAGCGGCTGGTTGTCATGGCCGGTGTCGCCCTGAAAGTGGGTGAAGGCCTCATCAAGTTTGCCGCCAGGAGTAACCGCCTTCAGTTCGTGGCTCAAACCGGCGGCGATCAGCTTGCCGCCATCGAGCATCAGGCAGTGTTCAAACTGCTCGGCCTCTTCCATATACGCGGTGGCGACCAGTAACGTCAGTTGTGGGCGTTGGCGCCGAACGTCATCAATCAACTCCCAGAAGCGCCGCCGGGACAAGGGATCGACGCCAGTGGTCGGTTCATCGAGGATCAACAAGTCCGGTTCATGGATCAGCGCACAACAGAGGCCGAGCTTCTGTTTCATTCCGCCCGATAGCTTGCCGGCCGGGCGCTCGGCAAACCGCAGTAGATCAGTGGCCAGTAGCAGGCTCTGCATGCGCTGATCGCACTCGGCCCCGGACAACCCGAACAGTGTGGCGAAGAAGTGAATGTTCTCGCTGATCGACAGCTCGGGATACAGGTTGCCGCCCAGGCCCTGAGGCATGAACGCGATACGCGAGTAGAGGCTGTTGCGGTGGCGCCGATTCTGGATCGAGCCACCGAGTACTTCCAGCTGGCCGTCTTGTAATGTCTTCACGCCGGCGATCAATCCCAGCAGGCTGGATTTACCAGCGCCATCCGGACCAATCAACCCGCACCGGGTGCCGGCAGGCAGGCTGAACGTGATGTCGGTCAGCGCCTGCTGTTGGCCATAACGATGCTGAAGGCGGGTGGCATGCAGTGCCAGGCCGGTCATTGAAGATTGGCCGGCCAGTCAATGGGAGCGGTGCGCACGTAGCCGTTGCCGGGCATCCCCGGTTTGGCCTGGGGCACAGCGCTGGGTTGGGTCAGGTGTAGCTTGACCCGAAACACCAGTTTCTGACGCTCGTCGCGGGTCTCGACTTCTTTGGGTGTGAACTGCGATTTGGCCGCCACGAAGCTGATTTTCGCCGGCAACGGCTGACCGGGCAGGGCGTCCAGCAGGATCCGCGCTTCATCGCCGACCGCCAGGCGTCCGGCCACGGACGCCGCAAGATAGAGGTTCATGTATTGGTCGTTCGGGTCAATCAGCAGTAGTACCCGCCCACCGGCGCCGAGCACTTCACCGGGTTCGGCCATGCGCAGCTGAATCACCCCGTCGATGGGGGCTCGTAAGCTGCTGTCGTCAATTTCGCTGGTTAGCTGAGCGACTTGTGCCTGTGCCGCGCCAATGGCTGCGCCGACGGCGGACACCTGAGCGCGGGCCGCGGTGACGGCCGCATTGCCAGTGTCGAAGCGTGACTGCTGCTGGTCGATGATCTGACCACTGGCGAAACCGCGCTTGAACAGTTCCTGGGAGCGTTTGAGCTCTTGATGGGCAAGCAGTTGCTCACTCTGGCGCAGTTGCACATTGGCCTGGGCGGCGGAGAGATTTTCCCGGGCGCGTATCACTTCGGCTTCAGCCTGCCTGCGCTGGGCTTCAAGGGTGCGGGTGTCCATGCGGGCCAGCAGTTGACCTTTGGTTACTTTGTCGCCTTCGTCCACCAGTACTTCAGCCAGCCGGCCGGGAGTCTTGCTGGCGATCTGCACTTCAGTGGCTTCAAGCCGACCATTGCCGACATACAGACCTTCGGGCAGTCGGTTAAGCGTCGACTTCCAATAACCGAATCCCCCAGCGGCCAGTAGCAAAGCCCCCAGTAAAAAGGCGAAGAAAAGAGAAGAACGGCTGTGCGTCGACATGTAGGCATCCTGCGTCTGTAGCGCCGTAGTCTGACAGGCAAGCGCCTGAGGGGCTTGATGTCAGTCAACTGAGGGTCACCCTGAGCGATCGGGAGATGATCCAGTGTGACGGACGGATCTGCGTTATTTAGCGCAGATCAAGCACCGCGGCCCATTGCTCAGCGGTGACGGGCATCACCGACAGTCGCGAGCCTTTCTGTACCAGTGGCATCTCGGCCAACGCCGTTTGCTGCTTCAGATAATCGAGCTTCAGCACCTTGGAAAACGTCTCGACGTGAGCAACATCAATCGCGCTCCAGGCGTTTTTCTCGGCAGTGGCCTTCGGATCGAAGTAATGACTCTCAGGCTCCAGCGCCGTCGGGTCCGGATAGGCTGCCTCGACAATCTTGCCGATCCCGGCAATCCCCGGCTCCGGGCAGCTGGAGTGATAGAAGAAAAACTCGTCACCCACCGCCATGGCCCGCAAAAAGTTGCGCGCCTGGTAGTTGCGAACCCCGTCCCAGCGCGCTCGGCCAAGCTTCTCCAGGTCTTCGATCGAGAGTTCGTCGGGCTCGGATTTCATCAGCCAATAGGCCATGGTTTTGCTCCTTGCGAGGTGAGTGGGCAATTTTATGACAAACCGACAGTCGGTTGACGCCAGCGTTTGCGTGTCGGTTCACGTTGTCGCAAAATGCCGGCCTTCTAAGCTTGACGCTGCTGCACGGCCTACACCTACAACGGAAACCGCTGCTGTCATCGTGTTGATGTGCCTTTGGGGGGCAATCGATGAAACGCAAACCGGATTTACTATGGATTTTGGTTATTTTATTCGGCCTTGGTGTCGTGACCACCGGCTATGCCCAAAGCTTGTGGAACAACAAACCCGATGCTCCGGTCGAGATCTCGCAGCAACAGCCGTCGGCCTTCAAGCGCTGAACCTGTCTTTCGACGCCGCTGAAATCAGTGGCGTCTAGTCCGCGAAATACCATGCCTTGTCCGTGACCGTTCCCTGCAGCGGCACATCCCAGCTCGCCTGAGCTAATCGTTGAACCTTCTGACATTCATGGGCCAGGCCCAGAAGCGTCGGCTTGCGCCAGTTTTTGCGGCGCGCCAGGTACGCCAGGCTTCGATCGTAGAAACCACCGCCCATTCCCAGGCGTCCGCCGACATCGTCAAACCCCACCAGCGGCAACAACACCAGATCCAGCGCCCAGACCTTGCGTTGTCGGGCAATGTTGTGTCGTGGTTCGGGGATGCGAAAACGGTTGGGTTTGAGCTTTTCGCCGGGGCGAATCCGCTGGAACACCATTTTGGTTCGCGGCCAGGCACTGAGCACCGGCAGATACGTCGCCTTGCCCCGACGTTGTGCGGCACGCATCAACAGGCGCGGATCGATTTCACCGTCGGTGGGCAGGTACAGGGAGATGTGTTTTGCGCGGCGGAACAGCGGGTGCTGGGCCAATTGCTTATACAGCCCGCGAGCGGCCTCGCGCTGCTGACTGGGAGTCAGTGCGCGGCGGGCCTTGCGCAGCATGCGTCGAAGTTGCGGGCGGGGCAGCAGCGCAGGTTCGGTCATGGGTTCAGGCTTCAGAAGTGCGAGTACCAAAGCGTACCCGTAAAAAAGCCGATGCCGGTATTTAAACCGGCATCGGACTGGAATCAGGCTCCCCGGATGAACCGCTGTCGACTTAGCCCTTGAACCCGAAAGTTCAAGGTGGAAGATGCAGTAGGCTTTAAGGCTTTCCGTCTAGCGGACATGCACACCAGCCCAACGTGCAACCTCCAGGGTAGTGCGAATCGGCTCAGGGACGTCGTCAACTGGCAAGCACCCCAGGGAGTGATGCGAGTATACCCCAAGCGGTTTCGCGTTTCAGCCCTTGGTGACATCCGGATCGGTCGACAGCACCAGATCGACGCGGTCCAGCAGGTCGCGAACCTGCTCGCGGGTCGAACCGCTGGCCTGCACATCCGGGCGATCTTCCTTGTGCAGAAGATCGTGCGTGATGTTCAGCGCGGCCATCACGGCGATGCGGTCGGCGCCGATGACTTTGCCGCTGCTGCGAATTTCGCGCATCTTGCCGTCCAGGTAACGAGCAGCGCTCACCAGGTTGCTGCGCTCTTCCTGGGGGCAGATGATCGAATATTCTTTGTCGAGGATCTGCACGGTAACGCTATTGCTTGAACTCATGAGTCTTGCTCCAGGGCCTTGAGGCGCGAAATCATCGATTCGACCTTACGCCGGGCGATTTCATTTTTTTCAATGAGATGCGCGCGTTCCTCGCGCCAGCTCTTTTCCTGAGCTAATAGGAGTCCATTCTGACTCTTTAGTTGCTCGACTCGAGTAATTAGCAGCTCGAGTCTGGCCATCAGCGCTTGCAGGTCGGTGTCTTCCATTGTGTCCACTGGTTGTGTCTGATGCGTGATAGCTGGCGGACAGCCTTTAATAGTCTTGGCGAGTCTGTCGATGTAGGATACAAGGCCTTCATTCTAGACATAGCGCCGTCTGGCGCCTAGCTGCCCATGCCCATTCAGAATTCTCCGTACCAAGCCTTTGCCACCCTGCTGAGCACCAGCGGCCATCCCGTCTCGCCTGCCGAACTGCACGGCTTGTTGCTCGGCCGCAGTTGCGCCGGTGCCGGCTTCGAAGCCGACAGCTGGTTGGCTGACGCCGCCGAGCTGCTCGAAGGCGAGCCACAAGACAACGTTCGCAACGCCTTGATCGGCCTGCAAGAGATGGTCAAGGGCGAGCTTACCAGCGACGACATGACCGTTGTTCTGCTGCTGCCGACCGACGACGCGCCGCTCACCGAGCGCGCGGCTGCACTGGGCCAGTGGTGCCAGGGCTTTCTTACCGGCTTCGGTCTGACCCGCCGCGAATATGCCTTGAGCACTGAAGCCACCGAAGTGTTGCAGGATCTCGCCGCCATTGCCCAGGTACAGGACGCGCTGGAAGAGTCCGACGACGGCGAAAGCGACTACATGGAAGTAATGGAGTACCTGCGCGTCGCTCCGTTGCTGCTGTTCACCGAAACCAAGAAAACCGACGAAGCGGCTGCCAAACCGTCGTTGCATTAATCGCGTGCCAGGGAAAGCCGTCTGCCCATGATTCATATCCCGAAATCGGAATACAGCCGTCGCCGCAAGGCCCTGATGGCGCAGATGGAACCCAACAGCATCGCCATCCTGCCTGCCGCCGCGGTGGCCATCCGCAACCGCGATGTCGAGCACGTCTACCGTCAGGACAGCGATTTCCAGTACCTCAGCGGTTTCCCCGAGCCTCAAGCCGTCATCGTCTTGATGCCCGGCCGTGAGCACGGCGAATACGTGCTGTTTTGCCGGGAACGTAATGCCGAACGGGAATTGTGGGACGGACTGCGCGCCGGCCAGGAAGGCGCGATCCGCGACTTCGGCGCCGACGACGCATTCCCCATCACCGACATCGACGACATCCTGCCGGGCCTGATCGAAGGCCGTGACCGGGTGTACTCGGCCATGGGCAGCAATCCGGAATTCGACCGGCACCTGATGGACTGGATCAACGTGATCCGCTCAAAAGCGCACCTCGGCGCCCAGCCGCCGAACGAATACGTTGCCCTGGATCATCTGCTTCACGACATGCGCCTGTATAAATCGGCGGCAGAAGTGAAGGTAATGCGCGAAGCCGCACGGATTTCCGCCCAGGCCCATATTCGTGCGATGCAAGCCAGCCGTGCCGGTTTGCATGAGTTCAGCCTCGAAGCCGAGCTCGATTACGAATTTCGCAAGGGCGGGGCGAAGATGCCGGCTTACGGTTCGATCGTCGCCGCCGGGCGCAACAGCTGCATCCTGCATTACCAGCAGAATGACGCAGTGCTCAAGGACGGTGATCTGGTGCTGATCGACGCCGGTTGCGAGATCGACTGCTACGCCAGCGACATCACCCGCACTTGGCCGGTCAATGGCAAGTATTCACCGGAGCAGAAGGCAATTTACGAGTTGGTGCTGGCTTCTCAGGAAGCGGCGTTTGCCGAAATTGCGCCGAACAAACACTGGAATCAGGCGCACGAAGCCACGGTCCGGGTGATTACCACCGGTCTGGTGAAGTTGGGCCTGTTGCAGGGCGACGTCGACGAGTTGATCGCCAGCGAAGCCTATAAAGCGTTTTACATGCACCGCGCCGGCCACTGGCTGGGCATGGATGTGCACGACGTTGGCGAGTACAAGGTCGGCGGCGAATGGCGCGTGCTGGAAGTCGGCATGGCGCTGACGGTCGAGCCGGGCATTTACATTGCGCCGGACAACCAGAACGTGGCGAAGAAATGGCGCGGCATTGGCGTGCGCATCGAGGACGACGTGGTGGTCACTAAAACCGGTTGTGAAATCCTGACGAACGGCGTGCCGAAAACGGTCGCCGACATCGAGGCATTGATGGCCGCAGCACGGACACAAGCGGCATGAGTCGAGTCAATCTGGCAATCATCGGCGGTGGCCTGGTTGGCGCCAGCCTGGCGTTGGCGTTGCAGGCCGGGGCCAAGGCCCGTGGCTGGAAGATCGTGCTGATCGAACCGTTTGCCCCCGGCGACAGCTATCAACCGAGTTATGACGCCCGCTCTTCGGCGCTGTCCTTTGGTGCCCGGCAGATTTATCAACGGTTGGGTGTGTGGCAGGAAATCTCCCGCCGTGCCGAGCCGATCAAGCAGATTCATGTCTCCGACCGTGGACGTTTCTCCACCGCGCGGCTGTCGGCGATGGAAGAGGGCGTTCCGGCGCTGGGTTATGTGGTGGAAAACGCCTGGCTCGGCCAATGCCTCTGGCACAGTCTGGACAAGGACGTGATCAGTTGGCGTTGCCCGGCGGAGGTCACCGGCATGGAACCGCTGACCGACGGCTATCGCCTGACGCTCAACGATGAAACCCTGGTGGAATGCGACCTTGCGGTGCTCGCCGATGGCGGCCGTTCCGGCTTGCGTGAGCAACTGGGAATCGGCATCAAGAAACGCCCGTATAACCAGAGCGCACTGATCGCCAACATCACCCCCAGCGAAGCGCACAACGGCATGGCCTTCGAGCGTTTCACCGACGATGGTCCGATGGCTTTGCTGCCATTGCCGGACAATCGCTGCGCTTTGGTCTGGACCCGTCTGGGCATGGACGCGCAACGACTGGCAGCCCTTGATGACCGCAGCTTTCTCACTGAGCTGCAGGGCATCTTCGGTTATCGTCTCGGCACGCTGAAACAGGTGGGCGCACGGAATTTGTATCCGCTGTCGCTGATCGAAGCCGAGGAACAAGTCCGCCCGCATCTGGCGATCCTCGGCAACGCCGCCCACAGCCTGCATCCGATTGCCGGGCAAGGGTTCAACCTGTCGTTGCGTGACGCCCAGGCGCTGGCCGACAGTTTGTTGGGCAGTGAGACATCGCCCGGCGATTTCGCCACCTTGCAGGCCTATCGCGAGCGTCAGCGTCTGGACCAGAGCCTGACCGTGGGCTTCTCCGATCAGGTCACCCGCTTGTTTGGCAGCACTCAGCCGCTGGTTTCCCTGGGCCGCAACATTGGGCTGCTTGGCCTCGATCTGCTGCCGCCGGCCAAACGCTGGTTCGCCCGGCAGGCCATGGGCCTGGGTACGCGTCCCGATGACTAAGCGAAAGTCGGGCAGGGTGTACCTGCAAGTCGATATTCACGACGGCGCGAGCACTTGGGTGACGCGGGTCGAGAAAAACCTTTATGTGCGGCTCAAGCCGCAAGCGAGACAGGCTTAAAGCATGGATATGCGCGCAGATCTGCTGATTGTCGGGGCCGGAATGGTCGGCAGTGCCCTGGCGCTGGCGTTACAAAACAGTGGGCTCGAAGTCCTGCTGCTGGACGGTAGCCCCCTGAGCGTCAAACCCTTCGATGGGCAGGCTCCGTTCGAACCGCGGGTGAGCGCTTTGTCGGCGGCCAGCCAGCGAATACTCGAACGTCTGGGCGTTTGGGATGGCATCGTCAGCCGGCGCAGCAGCCCCTATACGGACATGCATGTCTGGGATGGCAGCGGCACCGGGCAGATCCATTTCTCGGCGACCAGCGTGCATGCCGAAGTGCTCGGGCATATCGTCGAGAACCGCGTGGTTCAGGACGCCTTGCTCGACCGACTGCACGACTGCGATCTCGGGATGCTGGCCAATGCGCGTCTGGAACAGATGCGCCGCTCCGGTGACGACTGGCTTCTGACCCTGGCCGATGGCCGCACCTTGCGGGCACCTTTGGTGATCGCGGCGGATGGCGCCAACTCGGCCGTTCGGCGCCTGACCGGTGTTGCGACTCGCGAATGGGATTACATGCACCACGCGATCGTTACCAGCGTGCAAAGCTCAAAACCCCATCGAATGACTGCGTGGCAACGATTCACTGACAACGGTCCGCTGGCGTTTCTGCCGCTGGAGCGGGACGGTCAACAGGATTGGTGCTCGATCGTCTGGTCGACCACGCCGAGCGAAGCCGAGCGCTTGATGGCGCTGGATGACGAAGGCTTCTGTAAAGAGCTGGAGCGGGCCTTCGAAGGCTGCCTCGGCACGGTGCTCCGCGCCGACCCGCGTTTGTGTGTGCCACTGCGTCAGCGTCATGCAAAACGTTACGTGGCTGAGGGCTTGGCGCTGATCGGCGACGCGGCCCACACCATTCATCCGCTGGCCGGGCAGGGCGTGAACCTCGGTTTCCTCGATGCCGCGGTGCTGGCCGAAGTGCTGCTGCAAGCGGCCGCGCGTGGCGAGCGGTTGGCGGACGTGAAAGTGCTCAGTCGCTACGAGCGTCGTCGCATGCCCCACAACCTGGCGTTGATGGCGGCGATGGAAGGGTTCGAGCGGTTGTTCCAGGCCGATCCGTTGCCGGTACGCTGGTTGCGTAATACCGGGTTGAAGATGGTCGATCAGATGCCCGAGGCCAAGGCGTTGTTCGTGCGTGAAGCGCTTGGGTTGATTGGGGATCTGCCGGCGTTGGCCAAGGCCTGAGATCTTCGCTGGGCTGATGGCCTCTTCGCGAGCAAGCCCGCTCCCACATTTGAAATGCATTCCAGTGTGGGAGCGGGCTTGCTCGCGAAGGCGGCGGCACATTCAACGCACCTTCCAAAATCGTGCAACATCCGGTAACGCCTCCACTCACTGTTCGATTGAGAAGCGAAATATGAGTCCTTATCATTCGCCCTCACTTCCCTACTCGAGAGACCGCTTCCATGTTGGCACCCAAGCGTCTACTGACCGCACTGGCACTGACCCTGATTGGCAGCACCGCCGCCCAGGCCGCCGACGAGGTGGTGGTTTACTCCTCGCGTATCGATGAATTGATCAAGCCAGTCTTCGATGTCTACACCCAGAAAACCGGCGTGCAGGTGAAGTTCATCACCGACAAGGAAGCGCCGCTGATGCAGCGGATCAAGGCAGAGGGCGAAAACGCCACTGCCGATCTGCTGCTGACCGTCGATGCCGGCAACCTCTGGCAGGCCGAGCAGATGGGCATCCTCCAGCCGTTCACTTCCAAGGTGATCGACGCCAACATTCCATTGCAATACCGCGCGTCCTCCCATGCCTGGACCGGCCTCAGCCTGCGGGCACGGACCATCGCCTATTCCACCGACCGGGTAAAACCCGGTGAACTGACCACCTACGAAGCGCTGGCCGACAAGCAATGGGAAGGTCGCCTGTGCCTGCGCACGGCGAAGAAGGTCTACAACCAGTCCCTGACCGCCACCATGATCGAAGTCCATGGCGCCGAGAAAACCGAGAAAATCCTCAAGGGCTGGGTCAACAACCTGTCCACCGACGTGTTCTCCGACGACATTGCCGTGCTGGAGGCGATCAACGCCGGCCAGTGCGACGTCGGTATCGTCAACACTTACTACTACGGCCGTCTGCACCAACAGAAGCCGAACCTGCGGGTGAAGCTGTTCTGGCCGAATCAGGGCGACCGTGGCGTGCACGTCAACCTGTCGGGTATTGGCCTGACCAAACACGCGCCACACCCAGAAGCCGCCAAGGCGCTGGTGGAGTGGATGACCACGCCTGAAGCGCAGAAGATTTTCGCTGACGTGAACCAGGAATTCCCGGCCAACCCTGCCGTTCAACCTTCAGCTGAAGTCGCGAGCTGGGGCAAGTTTAAGGCCGACACCTTGCCGGTGGAAATCGCGGGCAAGCGTCAGGCTGAAGCGATTCGGATGATGGATCGGGCTGGCTGGAACTGAAGCCACTGTTACTGTGGTGAGAGACTTGTCTGTGGCGAGGGAGCTTGCTCCCGTTGGGTCGCGAAGCGACCCCGAAGGCATCGGACTCCGCTCGAGCGAGATGATCTGATAACCTCTTGCGGCTGCTTCGCAGCCGAACGGGAGCAAGCTCCCTCGCCACAGAATGGGACCGACTGCCGATCCGCGTTGGCTCCCAATTTTCTAGAGAACTTCCTTGGCCCACCCTGCCCAACGCCGCTGGTATCCCCTGGTCTTCGCCATTGCTGCGCTGGTCCTGCTGCCCCTGAGCGTCCTGCTTCTTTCCTGGCAAACCATCGATCAGCAGATCTGGTCCCACCTGTGGGACACCCAGATGCCGCGGTTGCTGGGCAATACCCTCACGCTGGTCCTCGGTGTCGGTTTCGGCGTAACGCTGCTGGGCGTCAGCCTGGCCTGGCTCACAAGCCTCTGCGAGTTTCCCGGGCGGCGTTGGCTGGACTGGGCGCTGATGCTGCCCTTTGCGATTCCTGCTTATGTGCTGGCATTTGTCTTCGTTGGCCTGCTGGATTTCGCCGGCCCCGTGCAAACCTTGCTGCGCGAATGGTTCGGCAGCGGTTTGAGGCTGCCGCGAGTGCGCTCCACCGGCGGTGTGATTCTGGTACTGGTGCTGGTTTTTTATCCGTACGTTTACCTCTTGGCACGTAGCGCATTCCTGGCTCAGGGCAAAGGCTTGATGGAAGCAGCGCGAGTCCTTGGGCAATCCCCGTGGCAGGCGTTCTGGCGAGTGGCATTGCCGATGGCACGTCCGGCCATTGGCGCGGGCGTGGCGTTGGCGCTGATGGAAACCCTGGCGGATTTCGGTGCCGTGTCGGTGTTCAACTTCGATACGTTCACCACCGCTATCTACAAAACCTGGTACGGCTTTTTCAGTCTTTCCACGGCTGCGCAACTGGCCAGCCTGTTGCTGTTGGTGGTGATGGTCGTGCTGTATGGCGAGCGCCGTGCCCGCGGGGCCAATCGGGCGAGCAACGAACGGCCACGGGTCAAGGCGTTGTATCACCTGCGCGGGCTCAAGGCGCTGGCGGCCATGAGCTGGTGCGGTCTGGTATTTGCCTGCGCCTTCGTCATTCCCGTGCTGCAACTGGTGGTGTGGTTCTGGCAACGTGGGCGCTTCGATCTGGATGAGCGTTATGCCGGATTGATCATCCATACCCTGTACCTGGGCGGCATGGCAGCATTGATCACCGTCAGTGTCGCTCTGGTGCTGGCCTTTGCCCGTCGATTGGCGCCGACCCGGGCGATCCGCTCCGGCATCAGTCTGGCCAACCTTGGCTACGCGTTGCCGGGCTCGGTGCTGGCGGTGTCGATCATGCTGGCGTTCAGTTACCTGGATCGCGAACTGGTGATCCCGCTGTCAGGCTGGCTTGGCGGCGCGGGCAAACCGTTGCTGCTGGGCAGTCTGTCGGCGTTGTTGCTGGCCTATCTGGTGCGTTTTATCGCGGTGGCCTATGGACCGCTGGAAAGCAGCCTGGCGCGAATACGGCCCTCTTTGCCCGAAGCAGCACGTAGCCTTGGCGTCAGTGGGCCACGACTGTTTTTCAAAGTGTATCTGCCGCTGCTGCTGCCGGGCACGTTGAGCGCGGCGTTGCTGGTGTTCGTCGATGTGCTCAAGGAAATGCCCGCGACCCTGCTGATGCGCCCGTTTGGCTGGGACACGCTGGCGGTGCGGATCTTTGAAATGACCAGCGAGGGCGAGTGGGCGAGAGCCTCGTTGCCGGCATTGACCCTGGTGTTGGTCGGGCTGTTACCGGTCATCGGATTGATCCGACGTTCGGCGCATCGAAACGCGTAGGTGTCAGTCCTACACCTTGCGGCTACAATGCGCGGCATTCGGTGCGGTCCGTCCTCGGATCGGGTTGCTGAAATCGGCTGAAAGCCTTTTATTTCAAGGCATTTCATCCCGTGCAGCGCCTGCCCGCACCTTCGCCACGCCCGGAAGGAGAAACCCATGGGACAGCGTACGCCTCTGTACGACCTTCATCTCGCCCTCGGCGCGAAGATGGTCGATTTTGGCGGTTGGGATATGCCTCTGCATTACGGCTCGCAGGTCGAGGAACACCATCAGGTGCGCCGCGATTGCGGGGTTTTTGATGTATCCCACATGACCGTTATCGATGTCAGCGGCCCTCAGGCCAAGGTTTGGCTCCAGCATTTGCTGGCCAATGACGTCGAACGCCTGCACAGCCCTGGCCGTGCCTTGTACAGCGCCATGCTCAACGAGCACGGCGGCATCGTCGACGACATGATCGTCTATCGTCTCGAGGACGGTTATCGCCTGGTGGTGAATGCCTCCACCCGCAATCAGGATCTGGCCTGGATGCAGGCTCATCTCGGCGACTTCGATGTGCGGCTCAACGAGCGTTCCGAGTTGGCGATGCTGGCCATTCAAGGGCCTCACGCCCGGCACAAGATTGCCGAACTGGTGACTCAGTCCCGCGGCACGCTGATTCAGCAGCTCAAATATTTCGAAGGTCAGACCGACGGTGACTGGTTCATCGCGCGCACCGGTTACACCGGTGAGGATGGTCTGGAAATCGTGCTGCCCGCCGACCAGGCACCGGGCTTTTTCAACGATCTGGTGGGCGCGGGTATTTCCCCGATCGGCCTCGGCGCGCGCGATACCTTACGTGTCGAAGCCGGCATGAACCTCTACGGTCAGGACATTCATCAAGAAGTTTCTCCATTGGCCTCCAACATGGCCTGGAGCATTGCCTGGGAACCGGCCACGCGCCAGTTCATTGGCCGCACTGCCCTGGAAGCCGAACAGGCCAATGGCGTACAGCACAAACTGGTGGGTTTGGTTCTGGAGGAACGTGGGGTTTTACGGGCGCATCAAGTGGTTCGCATCGCTGATGTTGGCGAAGGTGAGATCACCAGTGGTAGTTTCTCTCCTACGCTTAGCAAGTCGATTGCACTGGCGCGCGTACCGGTGGCCACCGCCGACCGCGCCGAAGTGGAAATCCGTGGCAAGTGGTACCCGGTTCGAGTGGTCAAACCGACCTTCGTACGCCACGGCAAAACCTTGATCTAACTTTTTTTGGCGGGCAAAGACCGCTGACATTTTTCTTGAGGACACAGAACATGAGCGAAATCCCTGTCGACCTGCGTTTTGCCGAAAGTCACGAATGGGCCCGTCTAGACCATGATGGCGGCGTGAAAGTGGGTATTTCAGACCATGCTCAGGAAGCCTTGGGTGACGTAGTGTTCGTTGAGCTGCCGGAAATCGGCAAAGTGTTCGCTGCCGGTGAGGCTGCGGGTGTCGTCGAGTCGGTCAAGGCTGCCTCCGATATCTACTCGCCAGTTTCCGGCACCGTCATTGCCGTCAACGAAGAGTTGGCCAACAACCCGGAACTGGTCAACAGCGCGCCTTATGACAGCTGGTTCTTCAAGCTCGAGCCAAGCGATACCACCGAACTGGACAATCTGCTGCTCGATGCAGTTGCCTACAAGGCCGCCATCGGCGAATAAGCCTTCAGCGTTACCTCAAAGCCCCGGTTATCCGGGGCTTTTTTGTATCTGCCAACTTGATGTGCTGAGGACTAAATGTGGGAGCGGGCTTGCTCGCGAAAGCAATTAATCATTCAGCGTATATGGCGACTGACCCACCGCTTTCGCGAGCAAGCCCGCTCCCACAGGGTAAGTGTCAAACTCCCCACAGGCTCGCTGTCGGCAGCGACTGCTATGCTGGTTTGACCGCATTGCATCGACGCCGAGCGCCAGTCAAGAGAGAGCCCGTCATGTCCCAGTTGCCGTCCCTGAGCCAGTTACGTGACCCCAATACCTTCCTGCGCCGCCATCTGGGCCCCGATGCCGCCGAGCAGCAGGCGATGCTCGACAGCCTCGGTCTTGGTAGCCGGGTCGAGCTGATCGAGCAGACGGTGCCGCCGGGAATCCGCCTCAACCGGCCGCTGGACTTGCCGCCGGCCCTCGACGAAGAAGCTGCGCTGGCCAAGCTGCGGGGCTACGCCGAGCAGAACCAGGTCTGGACCAGCCTGATCGGCATGGGATACCACGGCACTCTCACGCCGGCCGTCATCCTGCGCAACGTGCTGGAAAATCCCGGTTGGTACACCGCCTATACCCCCTATCAACCGGAGATCGCTCAAGGCCGGCTCGAAGCGTTGCTGAATTTCCAGCAGCTGACCATCGACCTGACCGGTCTGGAACTGGCCAACGCCTCGTTGCTAGATGAGGCCACGGCGGCAGCCGAGGCCATGGCGCTGGCCAAGCGCGTGGCCAAATCCAGAAGTAACCTGTTTTTTGTCGATGAGAATTGCCACCCGCAGACCATCTCCGTCGTGCGGACCCGAGCCGAAGGGTTCGGTTTCGACCTGATCGTCGACGCTGTGGATAACTTGAAAAAACACCAGGTGTTCGGCGCGTTGCTGCAATATCCCGACACCCACGGTGAAGTGCGCGATCTGCGTCCATTGATCGATCATCTGCATGCCCAGCATGCCTTGGCCTGTGTGGCGACCGATTTGCTAAGCCTGCTGTTGCTGACCCCTCCGGGGGAGTTGGGCGCCGACGTGGTGTTCGGTTCGTCCCAGCGATTCGGCGTACCCATGGGTTACGGCGGTCCCCACGCGGCGTTTTTTGCCAGTCGTGATGAGTACAAACGGGCGATTCCCGGGCGGATCATCGGCGTGTCGAAAGATGCGCGCGGAAACGTCGCCCTGCGCATGGCCCTGCAAACCCGCGAGCAACATATCCGCCGGGAGAAGGCCAACTCCAACATCTGCACCGCTCAGGTGCTGCTGGCCAATATCGCCAGTTTCTACGCGGTCTACCATGGACCGGAAGGGCTAAAACGGATTGCCCAGCGCGTCCATCGGCTGACCTGCATCCTCGCTGCCGGCCTGGAGCGTCACGGGATCACCCGTCTCAACCAGAATTTCTTCGACACCCTGACCCTGGAGGTGGGGGGCACTCAGACGGCGATCATCGAAAGTGCCCAGGCGGCGCAGATCAATTTGCGCATTCTCGGCCGTGGGCAGCTGGGCCTGAGCCTTGACGAAACCTGTGACGAAACCACCGTGGCGAAACTGTTCGATGTGTTTCTCGGTGCCGATCATGGGCTCAACGTCGACGACCTGGACGCTGAAACGCTGGTATCCGGCATTCCTGCCGGGTTGCAGCGCAGTACACCTTATCTGCGTCATCCGGTGTTCAACGCTCATCACAGCGAAACCGAAATGCTGCGTTACCTCAAACAGCTGGAAAACAAAGACCTGGCGCTCAATCAATCGATGATTCCGCTGGGCTCTTGCACCATGAAGCTCAACGCTACCAGCGAGATGATCCCCATCACCTGGCCGCAGTTCGCCAACCTGCATCCGTTTGTGCCGAAAGAGCAGGTGGTGGGTTATTCCTTGATGATCGAGGAGCTGGAGCGCTGGCTCTGCGCGATCACCGGTTTCGATGCGATCTGCATGCAACCCAACTCGGGCGCTCAGGGCGAGTACGCCGGGTTACTGGCGATTCGCAAATATCACGAGAGCCGTCATCAGGGCGCACGGGATATCTGCCTGATCCCGTCATCGGCCCACGGCACCAACCCGGCTTCGGCGCAGATGGCCGGGATGCGGGTGGTGATCGTCGAGTGCGATGAGGCGGGTAATGTCGATCTGGATGATCTGAAGGAAAAGGCCACGGCGGCGGGGGATAAACTCGCCTGCCTGATGGCGACTTATCCTTCGACCCACGGGGTTTACGAGGAAGGCATCAGCGAGATCTGTGAAGTTATCCACAGCCATGGCGGTCAGGTGTACATGGATGGTGCCAACCTCAACGCGCAGGTTGGATTGGCACGGCCGGCAGACATCGGTGCCGACGTGTCGCACATGAACCTGCACAAAACCTTCTGCATTCCCCACGGCGGTGGCGGGCCAGGGATGGGCCCGATTGGCGTTCGGGCGCACCTGGCGCCGTTCGTCGCCAATCACCCGGTAGTGCCCATCGACGGCCCGCTGCCGGAGAACGGCGCGGTGAGCGCGGCGCCCTGGGGCAGCGCGAGCATTTTGCCTATCAGCTGGATGTACATCGCCATGATGGGGCCGCAGTTGGCGGATGCGAGCGAGGTGGCGATTCTCGCCGCGAATTACCTGGCGCAGCATTTGGCCGGTGCATTTCCAGTGCTCTACACCGGGCGCAACGAGCGAGTGGCCCACGAGTGCATTCTCGACTTGCGACCGCTCAAGGCGCAGACCGGAATCAGTGAAGAGGACGTTGCCAAGCGTCTGATGGACTATGGCTTCCATGCGCCGACCATGTCATTCCCGGTGCCGGGGACGTTGATGGTCGAACCGACCGAGAGTGAGTCGAAGGCGGAGCTGGACCGTTTTATCGGCGCGATGCTGAGTATCCGCGCGGAAATCACCGAGGTGCAGAACGGCAACTGGCCGGCGGAGGACAACCCGCTGAAACGCTCACCGCATACCTTGGCCGACATCACCGGGGTTTGGGAGCGCCCGTACAGTATCGAGCAGGCAGTGACGCCGGATGCGCACACCAAGGCCCATAAATATTGGCCGGTGGTGAACCGGGTGGACAATGTTTATGGCGACCGCAATCTGTTTTGCGCGTGTGTGCCGGTGGACGAATATCGCTGAAGTCGCTGTCCCCTGTAGGAGCGAGGCTTGCCCGCGAAAGCGATTTAACATTCAACATTTATGTCGACTGATTCACCGCTTTCGCGGGCAAGCCTCGCTCCTACAGGTATCGCACGCAAAAAAATGCCGCTCATGTGAGCGGCATTTTTGTTCAGCAACGAACCTTATTTCGAGGCGATGGCATTCTTCGCCAGGATGGCATTCGCCAGTTCCATGTCCGTGGCTTGCAGGCCAGGGTTGTCGGCGCGGACTTTCTGTATCGCAGCTTCCAGGTAGGGGCCGCGAATGGCGCCGTCACTGGCGACAAAGCTGCCGGCGTCGTCCTGGGCGGCGACGACCAGCTTATGATCCCTGGAGGTCAGGTAGGAGGTACCGGTGGTGGCACCGGAAGTAAGGACGTTACGCAAAAAGCTGTCATCAGCCATCGCCGAACCGACTTGAAGGGACAACATGGCGAAAGTAGCGACAGCAAGTTTGAGACGCATAAAAGGTGACTCCACTGGGTTTTAACTGCGGGCTTTGATTGCCAATAACCCAATCGAGTTCCGTGACGTTAGTCGGCTCACCGTAGGAGCTGCCGCAGGCTGCGATCTTCTGATTTTTGCTTTTAAAAACAAGATCAACGGATCGCAGCCTGCGGCAGCTCCTACCGACATCAGGCCTACTTCTGCTCACTCTGCGGCGTCACTCGCAACACCTCTTCGACCGTCGTCAAACCCGCCGCCACTTTCTGCGCCCCCGACAAGCGCAAACTGCGCATGCCTTCCTTGAAGGCCTGACGGCGGACCGCGAGTAAATCGGTATCAGGGTTGATCAGCGCTTTGATGCCGTCAGTCAGTTGCATGATTTCGTACACCCCGGCGCGGCCGCGATAGCCGGTTTCGCGGCATTCAAGACAACCGATGGCGCGTTGTGCGTTGCCTGGCAGTGGCGCTTGCCAAGGCCGGGTCAGGGTTTGCCAGTCGTCCTCGCCCAAAGTTAATGGCGCCTTGCAATGCGGGCAGAGGGTCCGGACCAGACGCTGGGCCATGACCCCGAGCACCGTGGCCTTGATCAGGTAATGCGGCACGCCGAGCTCCAGCAGGCGGCTGATGGCACTCGGGGCGTCGTTGGTGTGCAACGTCGACAGCACCAAGTGGCCAGTGAGTGCGGCCTGAATCGCCATCTCGGCGGTTTCGAGATCGCGGATCTCGCCAATCATGATGATGTCCGGGTCTTGCCGCATGAGTGCGCGCACGCCGGCGGCAAAGGTCAGGTCAATGTTGTGCTGGACCTGCATCTGATTGAACGCCGGTTCGACCATTTCGATCGGGTCTTCAATGGTGCAGAGGTTGACCTCCGGCGTCGCCAGTTTCTTCAGGGTGGTGTACAGCGTGGTGGTCTTGCCTGAACCAGTCGGCCCGGTCACCAGAATGATGCCATTGGGCTGGCGGGTCATGTCTTGCCAGCGACGCAGGTCATCGGCGGAAAAACCCAGCTGATCGAAGTCCTTGAGCAGCACTTCCGGGTCGAAGATCCGCATGACCATTTTTTCGCCGAACGCGGTCGGTAATGTCGACAGCCGCAGCTCGACTTCGCCGCCATCCGGGGTTTTGGTTTTGACCCGGCCGTCCTGGGGTTTGCGCTTTTCTGCGACGTTCATCCGCCCCAGGCTTTTCAGGCGGCTGACGATGGCCATGGTCACCTGCGGCGGGAATTGATAGACGTTGTGCAGCACGCCGTCGATGCGAAAGCGCACCGTGCCTTGCTCGCGCCGGGGTTCGATGTGGATATCGCTGGCCCGTTGCTGGAACGCGTACTGGAACAGCCAGTCGACGATGTTGACGATGTGCGCATCGTTGGCGTCCGGCTCCTGGTCGCTGGCGCCGAGGTTGAGCAACTGTTCGAAGTTGCCCAGGGTGCTGATTTGCTGGTCGGCGTTGGTGGCGCCGCTGACCGATTTGGCCAGACGGAAAAACTCCACGCTGAAGCGCTGGATGTCCACCGGGTTGGCCACCACGCGCTTGATCGGCACCTTCAGCACATGGGTCAGGTCGGCTTCCCAGCTGCTGACGAAGGGCTGGGCGCTGGCCACGGTGACGGCGTCGCGGTCGATGGATACCGCCAGAATCTTGTGGCGTTGGGCGAAGGCATAGGACATCAGCGGCGTGATGGCCGCGACGTTGATTTTCAGCGGGTCGATGCGCAAGTAAGGCTGACCGGCCTGCTGAGACAGCCAGAGTGTCAGGCTTTCCAGATCGAGGTGTTTGCCGGGACGGCTGAGGTCGTCCAGGTGTTGGCTGGCGATGAATTCCAGCGGGTGCTGTTGACCATTTATGGCGTGACGGCGGCGGGCGTTGAGCGCGTGCTCGGCCGAATCCTGGCTGATAAAGCCTTGGGCGACCAATTCACGCAGCAAATCATTGAGGTCCAGCCAGCGGTCCTGAGTGGCGAGTTGAACGGACATGCGGGCTCCTTTTGAACAACCGTTCGCAAAGGATAGTCGCGCACCCGCAGACCGTTGGGCCACTACCCGACCAAGGCGTGACGTTTCTTTTCAGCCTGCCGCCTGAGCCGGCTCTTCCCACGCAGAATCAGCCGCTTGCAGGTTTACCGAGCAGACGCTGATCAGGTTACGTAATTTTTCCGCGATCACTTGAGCACGGTGCCAGCTCAGGCCGTCCATGACGATATCGACCGACAGCAGATCGTCCATACGCTGCACGTTGACCTGCTGCGGCGTCAGAAACTGCAAGGCGAAAAGATTGAGCGCCCGACACAGCAGATCCGGCTCGGCCTCGGCCAGTAATTGATAGTGAACGCGGCAGTGGGCGTTGCTGACGTTCCATACATCGGCGCGGGCAGGCGAGGTGTTCACGGCTTCTAAATGCGGCATGGTCGGTCTCCAAAATCACTGGAGGAATTTTTACATTCGGTGCCGGGCATTTCTTATCTATGATTGGGCTTATTGATCATTTATCGAATCGATCAATTCGAATTAGTACCCACTATAGGTTTTTCTATGCACAGCGAGCTGGATGGCTACGACCGCAAGATTCTCGCGTTGCTGCAAGAGGACGCTTCGCTCTCCAGCGCGCAGATCGCCGAACAGGTGGGGCTCTCGCAGTCGCCGTGCTGGCGGCGGATTCAGCGGATGAAGGAGGAGGGGATCATTCGCGCTCAGGTGACGTTGCTTGACCGCAAGAAAATCGGCCTTAACACGCAGATCTTCGCCGAGATCAAACTCAACGCCCACGGACGTTCGAACTTCACCGAGTTCACCGAGGCAATTCGCGGTTTTCCCGAAGTGCTGGAATGTTATGTGCTGATGGGGTCGGTGGATTTCTTGCTGCGGATCGTCACGGCGGACATCGAGGCTTATGAGCGCTTCTTCTTCGAGAAGCTGTCGATGGTGCCGGGGATTCAGGAGGTCAACTCGATCGTGGCGTTATCGGAAATCAAGTCCACGACGAGTTTGCCGGTGTTGCGGGGGTAGAGATTTGCAGCGTTTGGGCGGGCCTCTTCGCGGGCAAGCCTCGCTCCTACAATGGTCCGATGATTACCTGTAGGAGCGAGGCTTGCCCGCGAAGGCGTCCTTACAGACGCAGCAGAGTTTTCCAGGCGCGATTCTGATACACCGCGATCGCCTGCTGCTTACGCGCATCCAGCGATTCATCGGTGATCGGCTCGTTGGCCAGTTGCGTCAGTTTGTTCAACTCACCGTACAGGCGATCCATTTCCGGGATCTCCAGTACGCCGCGGGCATGGTGCAGCCAGGCCTGGATGCGCTCGATACGCGGCAGTTGCTCGGCCAAGTCTTCCGGCTGTTGCTGGTAACGCTGCAATTGCAGCGAGTTGGCTTCTTCGCCCAGCATGCGCGGCAGCCAGCTACCCAGTTGTGCAGCGCCCTGGCGATTACCGCGGACGTTGCGATCGGCGGCCCAGGTACGGGCCAGCAACCAGCGCGAAGTGTTCAGTGAGAACAGGCCCCAACGTGGGTCTTCCAGCTCTTCGAGGAACTGCTCCGGCGCAGCTTTACGTACGTCTTCGTCGTCCAGGCCGGCCTGTACCAGCGGTCGCCAGTCTTCCAGCAAGGCATCCAGTGCGACCCGCAGATCGTGAGTCGACTGACGCGGTGCGGCCTGACCGAGGCTGCTGATCAACGCGCGCATTTCAGCGAGGTTCTCGACCCAGTCCTGCAACAGGCGCCAGTGGCCATTGAAGCGATATTGCTCGGCCAGACGCTGGCTGCTGCTCAGCAAATGCCAGCTCAGGGCGGCGAACGCATCGTCCAGCGGCATTTCGGCAGTGATCTGCGGTGCCGGCAAGCTCAGCGAGTAGCTGTTGGCGTCGAACAAGCGATAACCGCGTTCGGCCTTGCTGATGTCACACGGCATCAGCGCCAGTGTCGCAGCCAGTTCGGCGGCCAGTTCCAGCAGCGCGGCCGGTTCGCCTTCGCGCAGCTCCAGTTCCAGCTCGCAGATTTCTTCTTTCTGCTTGCCGACCACCACGTGGCCCAGGTCCAGCGCGGCTTCGATGACCACTTTGGTCTTGCCACGGCCCCAGGCGATTTCTGCGCGTTCGCGAACGAAATCGGTGGTGAAGATGGCTTTCAGGGTTTTCTTGTCCAGCTCGGCCAGCTCTTCGGGCCAGCATTCACCGTCGAGTTTCTTCACGTCGAGCTTGGCTTTGGCCAGAGGCCAGTCGTACTCGTGACGCTCGGACAGACCGGCGATGCTCTGGCCGCGGGTCTTGAGGGTCTGAATCACTTCTTCGCCATCGCGGCGCAGGCGCAGGGCAACCTTGGCGCGAGCCAGGTCGCGCTCAGGCGTGTCGAAGTACTGGTTCATCAACTCACGGCGTTCCCAGCCACTTTTGTTGCGTTTTTTCAGTAACGGGTGCTCGCGCAGGGCGGCGAGGGTTTCGCGGCTGACGCGGAGTTTGATTTCGGTTTCTTTCTGCATGGCCGGAAAATCCAGGATCGGGAGCGCAGCCGGGGGAATGTGTGGCTGCCAAGGTCGTGCAGTGTACAGGACTCATTCGAGATAGGGTCTGTTGACACCCTACGCGCCGCGACGGTTTATTCCTGTCGCCGGATGGTTCTATGATGGACTTCAATTCGGGAGTTGGGAGTCAGCGATGCCTTTGCCGTCCATGAAAGATCAGTTCGCTGCGCTGATCGCCGCGCCGTCTGTCAGCTGTACCCAACCCAGCCTGGATCAAACCAATCGGCCGGTCATCGACTTGTTGGCGACTTGGCTCGGGGACTTGGGTTTTGCCTGCGATATCCAGCAGGTCAGCCCCGGCAAATTCAATCTGCTGGCCAGTTTTGGCTCCGGCCCCGGCGGCTTGGTGCTGGCCGGTCACAGCGATACGGTGCCCTACGACGAGGCGTTGTGGCAGACCGACCCGCTGAAACTCACGGAAGTGGACGGTCGTTGGGTCGGCTTGGGCAGTTGCGACATGAAGGGTTTTTTCGCCTTGGTCATCGAAGCCGTCAAACCCTTGCTCGACCAACCGTTCAAGCAACCCTTGCTGATCCTCGCCACCTGCGATGAAGAAAGCTCGATGTCTGGCGCTCGCGCTCTGGCCGAAGCTGGACGTTCGCTGGGCCGGGCCGCGGTGATCGGCGAGCCGACCGGGCTGAAGCCGATCAGGATGCACAAAGGCATCATGATGGAACGCATCGACATCCTCGGCCAGAGCGGCCACTCCTCGGACCCGCGCCTGGGCCACAGCGCCCTCGAAGCCATGCACGACGCCATGGGCGAACTGCGCGGCCTGCGCCTGGCGTGGCAGCGCGAGTTTCGTAACCCACAGTTCAGCGTGCCGCAGCCGACCCTGAATTTCGGTTGCATCCACGGTGGGGACAACCCTAATCGCATCTGCGGCCAGTGTTCGCTGGAATTCGACCTGAGGCCTTTGCCAGGCATGGACCCCAAAGCGTTGCGCGCGGCGATTCTGCAGAAGCTCAATCCGATTGCCGAACGGCATCAAGTGAAGATCGATTACGCGCCGTTGTTCCCCGAAGTGCCCCCCTTCGAGCAGGCCGAGGACTCGGAATTAGTGCGGGTTGCCGAAAAGCTCACCGGTCATCGCGCCGAAGCAGTGGCGTTCGGCACGGAAGCGCCTTATCTTCAGCGTCTTGGTTGTGAAACACTGGTATTGGGACCGGGCGACATCGCCTGTGCTCATCAACCGGGGGAATACCTCGAAATGTCACGTTTGCAGCCTACCGTGCATCTATTACGTCAACTGATTGAGCATTACTGCCTGACACCGGCCAAAACGGCGATGCCGGTCAGTTGAGCGCAACCCATGTGGGAGCGGGCTTGCTCGCGAATAGGGAGTGTCAGTTGATATTAATGTGTCTGATACGCCGCCTTCGCGAGCAAGCCCGCTCCCACAGGTTCTGTGTTTTGGCTGACTAAACGTATAAATTGCCAGTGTCCCAACCCGTATTCATGAGGAGAGCGCGCGTGTCGCCAAGCCTGTTCCGACGATAACCATCAGCCCGCTGTGCGTTTACTGCTTTACCCTTTTTTCGGCTGCTATTTATTACAGGCCCAGGTTCATGCCCGAATACGTCAATTGGCTTCGTCACGCTTCGCCTTACATCAACGCCCACCGCGATTGCACTTTCGTCGTCATGCTGCCCGGCGACGGCGTGGAGCACCCGAACTTCGGCAACATCGTCCACGACCTGGTGCTGCTGCACAGCCTGGGTGTGCGACTGGTGCTGGTTCACGGTTCGCGCCCGCAAATTGAAACACGCCTCGCTGCTCGCGGCCTGACCCCGCATTACCACCACGGCATGCGCATCACCGATGCGGCGACGCTTGAGTGCGTGATTGATGCAGTCGGTCAACTGCGCATCGCCATCGAAGCCCGGCTGTCGATGGACATGGCCTCATCGCCAATGCAGGGTTCGCGCCTGCGGGTGGCCAGCGGCAATTTGGTCACGGCACGGCCGATCGGCGTACTTGAAGGTGTCGACTATCACCACACCGGCGAAGTGCGCCGGGTCGACCGCAAGGGCATCAATCGCCTGCTGGACGAACGCTCCATCGTGCTGTTGTCGCCGTTGGGTTACTCGCCGACCGGTGAAATCTTCAACCTCGCTTGCGAAGATGTCGCCACCCGTGCAGCTATCGATCTGGGGGCGGACAAGCTGCTGCTGTTCGGCGCCGATTTGGGCTTGATCGACGAAAATGGCCGGCTGGTCCGCGAATTGCGCCCGCAGCAAGTACCGGCGCATTTGCAGCGTCTGGGCAACAATTATCAGGCCGAGCTGCTGGACGCGGCCGCTGAAGCGTGCCGGGGCGGGGTGGCGCGCAGTCACATCGTCAGCTACGCCGAAGATGGCGCGTTGCTGACCGAACTGTTCACCCGTGACGGTGGCGGTACGCTGGTGGCCCAGGAGCAATTCGAAGTTGTACGCGAGGCGGCCATTGAAGACGTCGGCGGTTTGCTGGACTTGATCAGCCCGCTGGAAGAGCAGGGCATTCTGGTACGGCGTTCCCGCGAGGTGCTGGAGCGTGAGATCGAGCAGTTCAGCGTGGTCGAACGCGAAGGCATGATCATCGCCTGCGCCGCGCTGTATCAGATTGCCGATTCGGATGCTGGGGAGTTGGCGTGTCTGGCGGTGAACCCGGAGTACCGCCATGGCGGTCGCGGTGATGAACTGCTGGAACGCATCGAAACCCGCGCCCGGGCCCAGGGGCTGAAAACCTTGTTCGTGCTGACCACCCGGACCGCTCACTGGTTTCGTGAGCGGGGCTTCGTGCCGAGCAGCGTCGAACGTCTGCCGTCGGCGCGGGCGTCGCTTTACAACTATCAGCGTAATTCGAAGATCTTCGAAAAAGCCCTGTGATGCCCCAAGCCTTGTAGGAGCGAGACTTGCCCGCGAAGGCGGCCTGACATTCAACACTTGTGTTGGCAGATATGTCCTCTTCGCGGGCAAGCCTCGCTCCTACCGGTGCGGGGTTGTTACATTAGTGATGAATTTCGCGCTGACATACGGCGAATAATCCGGCAGCGCCGTCTCGACCTTCCCTTGTCCCTTTAAGCACTTCGCCGTTTCGCCCTTCGCCTGGGCTGGAGATGCCGAGCTGACCAGCAGCTCCGGCACATCATTGGCGCCGGTCATCGCGGCGTAAATCCTTGCGAACGCCCCAATACGTCAGCGAAAAAAGAAAATATCAGTGATACACAAACTGTAACAATTTGACTAGATAGTGCGCGTTTGGCCATCATGGCGTCGCCTTTTCGAAAGTGATTGACGTATGGGGAATACGTGGAAAGCTAATCGATCTAGAAAAACGTCAATAAATACCATTTAGGAATTAGCTTATGAGCCGATACCGTTTGTCCCGGTTCGGATCATTGCTCGAGAGCTATATTCCTAAATGGTATGAAAAAGAATGAAATAATTCTTTTTGGGTTTATGAGGAAGTCATTACCCTGCAGGGACCAAATCACGGCGGTTAGACTTTGGTCGTAGACACACATGGTTACGATTGACTTGTCAGTCATGGACCAGTGCTAATCGCGCATCTGTGGATCTTGGGCGTTAGACCCGAGACCAAAGAACACAAAAATTAGAACGAGAGGAGCGAAACAATGAAGAAGTCCACCTTGGCCCTGGCAGTGGCCGTAGGGGTTTTGGCGCAGCAGGCAGGCGCCGCCGGTTTCATCGAAGACAGCAAGGCATCCGTCAGTTCCCGTACCCTGTACTTCAATAACGATAACCGGGATGGCGGTGCGGATCAGAAAGAGACCGCTGAAGGCCTCAAGTTCGATTATCAGTCGGGCTTCACGCAAGGCACCGTTGGTTTCGGCATTGATGCCCAGGCCCTCGTCGGTATCCATCTGGATGGTGGCCGTGGTCATCACCCGTACCCCAGCTCATTCTCTCCAAGCGACTCCGATGGCTCAGCTGCGCATGAGTGGAGTCGTATGGCGGGTAACGTAAAAGCTCGCTTCTCGAAGACCGACGCCCACTTAGGTGGTGCTCTGCAGCCAAACATGCCGATTCTGGTGGCGAACGACAGCCGTGTGCTGCCGCAAACCTTTGAAGGTGGCACCATCACCTCCAAGGAAATCGACAATGTGACCTTCAACCTGGGTCAGCTGGAGCACGCGACGGGTCGCGCTTCGTCGAACAGCACTGGCCTGGCGGTGGCTGGCGGTAGCGAGGAAAGCAACAAATTCCGTTACGCCGGTGCTGACTGGAAGGTCACCAAAGACCTGACCTTGCAGGCCTACCACGCGAACCTGGAAGACTACTACAAGCAGAATTTCTTCGGCCTGGTGCATGTTTACCCGATCGGCACCAACCAGTCGTTCAAGACCGATATCCGTTATTTCGACAGCAGCTCCGACGGCAAGAACGGCGATGCGGGCTATCGTTTCAATAACAACGGTGGTTATGCCAAGAACACGGGCGAGGTTGATAACCAGACCTGGAGTGCCATGTTCACCTACACCCTGGGTGGCAGTGCCTTCCTGCTCGGCCATCAGCGCGTCAGCGATGACGGCGGTTTCGTTTATCTGAACCAGGGCAGCGTAGTTAATGGCAGCGGTCGCAGCGAAGAAGCTGGAGGCGCAAGCTTCTACCTGTTCACTGACTCCATGATCAACGGCTTTGTCCGTGCAGGTGAAAACACTACATTCGGTCAGTACAGCTACGACTTCGCTGCTCTGGGTGTGCCAGGTTTGAAAGCTTCGGCAGCTTATCTGTATGGCGATGATATTAAGGCCAGAAACGGTACTGGTCCTGATCAGTCCGAGTGGGAACGTGACTTGCGTGTGGACTACACCATTCAGCAGGGCGTCCTAAAAGGTTTTGGCACGACGCTACGTCATGGCTCCTACCGTGGCAGCGATACAGGTATTGCCAGTCAGGACCAGACCCGTCTGATCTTCAACTACACCTATAGCTTCATGTAATTTACGCCTAAGTAAAAAAGCCCCGCCCGGCATCACGCCGGGCGGGGCTTTTGCGTTTTCAAGGTGGGCTCACCCCCGTAAACCCTCCTTGAAATTCCCCTTTTTGCAACAACTCAAGGCCTTCTCGAACCTTGTGACCGATGTTCGTCTCGATGACTATTCAGGTCCAGTGAACAGATTTTTAATATTCTTTATGGATCTAAATAAATCGATATTTATTCTTTTTAATTGATATCAAACGCAGGCACAGTTGGGCTCAACAAGCACTCACAAGGAGCAGCAGCATGAGCCTCAGACTTGGCGATATCGCCCCCGATTTCGAACAGGATTCCAGCGCCGGCACTGTCCGTTTCCACGAATGGCTGGGCGATAGCTGGGGCGTGTTGTTTTCCCATCCGGCGGACTTCACGCCGGTGTGCACCACCGAGCTGGGCTTCACCGCCAGGCTCAAGGATGAATTCACCCAACGCGGCGTCAAAGCCATTGCTCTATCGGTCGACCCGGTGGACTCGCATCACAGGTGGATCGAGGACATCAACGAAACCCAGAACGCCATCGTCAACTTCCCGATCCTCGCCGATGCGGACCGCAAAGTGTCCGACCTGTATGACCTTATCCATCCGAATGCCAACGACACCCTGACCGTACGTTCTCTGTTCGTGATCGATCCGAACAAGAAGATTCGGCTGACGATTACTTACCCGGCGAGTACCGGCCGTAACTTCAATGAAATTTTGCGGGTGATCGATTCACTGCAGCTCACCGACAACTACAAAGTGGCCACCCCAGCCAACTGGCAGGACGGTGATGAAGTCGTGATCGTGCCGTCGCTCAAGGACGAAGATGAAGTCAGACAACGATTTCCCAAGGGTTATCGCGCAGTGAAGCCGTACCTGCGTCTGACACCGCAGCCGAACAGGTAATCATCCGAATTTTGCGGTGTGGCTGAAATCGCTATCGCGGGCAAGCCCGCGAAGGCGGCAGACCGACCAATGAACATTTCATGTCATCCACAAAGCAGGGGATTTCGGGCCGTTTCGACGGCCTGTTTTTTTACCTAAAAAAAGACAATCCATATATTCATTTAAAGTATAACCAAATGAATAAATATGATTTATGGATATATAAATCAGCTGTTAAGGTCACTCCATCAACGCGAGATCGCAAGCCGCGAATCGCTAACACCGCTCAAGGAATTGTCTGAATGCTGGTCGTCTCACTCGGTGGCAGTCCCAGCCCACGCTCCCGTTCCGGAGTTTTGCTGGAGCGCTCGCGACGCTGGTTGCAAGAGCAAGGTGTGGAAGTGGTGAGTTACCAGGTACGGGACTTCCCGGCCGAAGATTTGCTGCATGCCCGTTTCGACAGCCCGAAAGTGATCGACCTGTTGCAACAGATTGAAAACGCCGATGGCTTGCTGATCGCCACGCCGGTTTACAAAGCGTCGTTCTCCGGTGCGCTGAAAACCTTGCTCGATCTACTGCCCGAACGCGCCTTGAGCCACAAGGTGGTTTTGCCGATGGCTACCGGCGGCAGTATCGCCCACATGTTGGCGGTGGATTACGCGCTCAAACCGGTGCTGTCGGCGTTGAAAGCCCAGGAAATGCTGCAGGGGATTTTTGCCGTGGACAGCCAGATCGCTTACGGCGAAGGCAGCGCCCAGGCGCAGTTGGCGCCGGAGCTTGCGCAACGATTGTTTGAAGCGCTGGAGCAGTTTTTCAGCGCCATGGCTCGTCGGCCCAAGCCGCTTGATCCAAACCTGTTGAACGAACGTTTGTTGAGTGCTCGCTGGAGCATTTAAGTCAGCCCTCAAGCCACATCTGAATTTGAAGTACTCCACCTTACTGGCCCGCTAACGGGCAAGCAGGTGCAGCCAAAACCCTACTGCAAAAGGAGAGCGCTATGCGCACTGTCATTTTGCGTCGTGGTCTGGTCGCTCTGTTTGCTGCGGCTGTAACCTTCGGCGCCATTACTCAAGCTCAGGCCGAGACATTACGAATCGGCTATCAGAAATACGGCACCCTGGTGCTGCTCAAAGCCAAAGGCACACTGGAAAAACGCCTCGCCGCCCAGGGCGTGGACGTGCAATGGACTGAATTCCCCGGTGGCCCGCAACTGCTCGAAGGCCTGAACGTCGGCTCCATCGACTTTGGCGTCACCGGTGAAACGCCGCCCGTATTCGCCCAAGCCGCCGGCGCCGATCTGCTTTATGTCGCCTACGAACCACCAGCGCCACACAGCGAAGCGATCCTGGTGCCGAAGGACTCGCCGATCAAATCGGTGCAGGACCTCAAGGGCAAGAAAGTCGTGCTCAACAAAGGCTCCAACGTGCACTACCTGCTGGTGCGCGCGCTTGAAGACGCCGGCCTCAAATACACCGACATCCAGACCGTGTTCCTGCCGCCAGCCGATGCCCGCGCCGCGTTCGAGCGTGGCAGCGTCGATGCCTGGGTGATCTGGGACCCGTACCAGGCCGCCGCCGAACAGCAACTGCAAGCACGCCCTCTGCGCGACGGCAAAGGCCTCGTCGACAACCATCAGTTCTACCTGGCGACCAAATCTTACGCGCAGAAAAATCCTGAAGTGATCAAGGCTCTGGTGGAAGAAGTGCGCGCGGTTGGCGAATGGTCCAAGGCCAATCCTGAGGACGTGACCAAGCAAGTTTCGCCGCTGCTCGGCCTGCCAACGGACATCACCCTGACCTCGGTGAAACGCCAGGGCTACGGCGCGCTGTTCCTTACGCCGGAAGTAGTCGCTGCCCAGCAAAAAATCGCCGACAGCTTCTACCAGCTCAAGCTGATTCCCAAACCCTTGAGCATCAAAGACGTGATCTGGACGCCACCCACCGCCGTGGCCAAAGCGCCGTAATTCGATTTCCTGAGGAGACCACTCCATGAGCCTTAATATCTTCTGGTTCCTGCCTACCCATGGCGATGGCCATTACCTTGGCACCGCTGAAGGCGCTCGCGCCGTCGACCACGGTTACCTGCAACAGGTCGCGCAAGCGGCGGATCGTCTGGGCTTTGGCGGGGTGCTGATTCCCACCGGTCGCTCCTGCGAAGACTCGTGGCTGGTAGCCGCATCGCTGATCCCGGTGACCCAACGTTTGAAATTCCTTGTCGCCCTGCGCCCCGGGATCATTTCCCCGACGGTGGCGGCGCGTCAGGCCGCGACACTGGATCGCTTGTCTGGCGGCCGTGCGCTGTTCAACCTGGTCACCGGTGGCGATCCGGAAGAACTGGCCGGCGACGGTTTGTTCCTCAGTCACGAAGAGCGCTATCAGGCTTCGGTGGAATTCACTCGCATCTGGCGCCGGGTGCTGGAAGGTGAAACCGTTGATTACGACGGTCAGCACATCAGCGTGAAGGGCGCCAAGTTGCTCTATCCGCCGATCCAGCAACCGCGCCCGCCGCTGTATTTCGGCGGCTCGTCGGAAGCCGCCCAAGACCTCGCGGCAGAGCAGGTCGAAATGGTTCTGACCTGGGGCGAGCCACCGGCCGCCGTGGCAGAAAAAGTCGAGCAGGTTCGTGCCAAAGCCGCGAAGCTCGGTCGCACTGTGCGCTTCGGTATTCGTCTGCATGTGATCGTTCGCGAAACCAATGCCGAGGCGTGGCAAGCGGCGGATCGACTGATCTCGCATCTGGACGATGACACCATTGCCCGTGCCCAGGCGTCTCTGGCGCGTTTCGATTCGGTCGGCCAGCAACGGATGGCCGCGTTGCATGGTGGCAGTCGCGACCATCTGGAAGTCAGCCCCAACCTTTGGGCCGGTGTCGGTCTGGTGCGCGGCGGAGCCGGTACGGCGCTGGTCGGCGATGGCCCGACCGTGGCCGCTCGGGTGAAGGAATACGCGGACCTGGGCATCGATACGTTCATCTTCTCCGGTTATCCACACCTGGAAGAGTCCTATCGGGTGGCTGAGTTGCTGTTCCCGCACCTGGATATCGAGCGTCCGGAGCTGCCGAAAAGCGCCGGTTACGTCAGCCCGTTCGGCGAGATGGTAGCCAACGACATTCTTCCCAAAGCCGCGTCCCAGAGCTGAGGCGCCGCCATGAAGAAAATCATCCACAACCTCGCGCCCTGGGCGCTGCCGGTCTTGTTGCTGGCGGTGTGGCAGTTGTCGGTGTCGGCGGGCTGGTTGTCGACGCGGATTCTGCCGGCGCCGATCGCGGTGATCGAAGCCGGTGTGAGCCTGGTCAGCAGCGGTGAAATCTGGACTCACCTGGCCATCAGCGGCTGGCGCGCGGCGCTCGGTTTCGTCATCGGCGGCGGCATCGGTCTTGCGCTGGGCTTCATCACTGGCCTGTCGACGTGGGGCGAACGTCTGCTCGACAGTTCGGTGCAGATGATCCGCAACGTACCGCACCTGGCGTTGATTCCACTGGTGATCCTGTGGTTCGGCATCGACGAGTCGGCGAAGATTTTTCTGGTGGCGTTGGGTACGTTATTCCCGATTTACCTCAACACGTATCACGGCATTCGCAACGTCGATCCGGCGCTGGTGGAGATGGCGCGCAGTTATGGCTTGTCCGGTTTCAGCCTGTTTCGCCAAGTGATTTTGCCGGGTGCGCTGCCATCGATTCTAGTCGGTGTGCGTTTTGCGCTGGGCTTCATGTGGTTGACCTTGATCGTGGCGGAAACCATTTCCGCGAGCTCGGGCATCGGCTATCTGGCGATGAATGCCCGGGAGTTTTTGCAGACCGACGTGGTGGTGCTGGCGATTCTTTTGTACGCGGTGCTCGGCAAGCTGGCTGATCTGGCGGCGCGAGGGCTTGAACGTGTATGGCTGCGCTGGCATCCGGCTTATCAGGTAACCAAGGGAGGTGCCGCATGACGGCTCAACAACCTCCACGCCTGCTGCGCGGTATTCCGCTGGTGGTGCGCAAGCTGCAAAAAACCTTCGGTTCGCGGCAAGTGTTGCGTGAAATCGATCTGCACATTCCGGCCGGGCAGTTTGTCGCGGTGGTCGGGCGTAGCGGCTGCGGCAAAAGTACTTTGCTGCGCTTGCTCGCCGGTCTCGACAAGCCCACGGGGGGGCAGCTGCTTGCAGGCGCAGCGCCACTGAATGATGCGCGGGAAGACACTCGACTGATGTTCCAGGAAGCGCGTCTGCTGCCGTGGAAAAAGATCATCGACAACGTCGGTCTCGGGCTCAAGGGCAACTGGCGGCCGCAAGCATTGCAAGCGCTCGAAGCGGTCGGCCTGGCGGATCGCGCCAACGAATGGCCGGCAGCCTTGTCCGGCGGGCAGAAGCAACGTGTGGCCCTGGCTCGCGCGTTGATCCATCAACCGCGCTTGCTGTTGCTCGACGAACCGCTGGGCGCATTGGATGCCCTGACCCGAATCGAAATGCAGCAGCTGATCGAACGGCTCTGGCAACAGCATGGCTTCACCGTGTTGCTGGTGACCCACGACGTCAGCGAAGCAGTGGCGATTGCCGATCGGGTGATCCTGATTGAAGAGGGCGAAGTCGGCCTCGACCTGCATGTGGAGCTGCCGCGCCCTCGGGTCCGTGGCTCCCATCGGCTGGCGGCGCTGGAAACCGAAGTGCTCAACCGCGTGCTGTCCCTGCCTGGCCAACCGCCGGAACCGGAACCTGTTTCACCACTGCCTGCGCAATTGCGTTGGGCTCAATAACTTAAAGATTCATCCAACGACAGGAATCAACATCATGACTATCAAAGCCATCAACGTTCGTAACCAGTTCAAAGGCTCGATCAAGGAAATCGTGCTGGGTGACGTGCTGTCGGAAATCGACGTGCAGACGGCCTCCGGCATCGTCACTTCGGTGATTACCACCCGTTCGGTGAAAGAGCTGGAACTGGTGGTCGGCAGTGAAGTAATCGCGTTTGTGAAATCCACCGAGGTGTCGATCGCCAAGTTGTAAGTGCGTGCGTAAACAACAACCCTGGAGGGTGTGAGCCCTTCGGGGGTTTTTATGCGTGTGACTCAGTGAGTTCGGCGGTGCGGCCTTCGCGAGCAAGCCCGCTCCCACATTTGATCTTCAGTGGCCACAGATTCTCTGTACGACAGAAATCCACTGTGGGAGCGGGCTTGCTCGCGAAGGGGCCAGTGAAGCCCGCGAGGATCAGGCTGTAATACCGCGCTTGGGCAGATAGGGTGGCAAATACAACCCAAGATAAGCATCAAACACCCGCATCCCTTCTTCAGCCATGCGCGGCGTGATCTGCCCATGCTGTTGCACCGAGCGTGCATACACCCGATCGCCCAGCTCCATGGCCAGCGCAAACACATCGACATCACTCGGCAGGGTCGGCAGTTCGAAGTGGTGGTCGAACAGCTTGTGCATCAGGTCGCCGAGTTCGATGTCGTGCTGGCGGTCGGCCTGGGTGACTTCAGTCAGGCCGTGCTGGGCGAGGATCAGTTGGCGGGCGGCGGCGTCTTCGTCGTAGATGGCGAGCATGCGTTGTTCCACCAGTCGCGACAGATCGCGCCAGCCGTTGAGGGCATGGTGATCGATGGGTGCTTGCAGGCAGGCGCGGAATGCGGCGTGGACGTCGGCGGTCAGGGCTTCAAGCAGGGCCGGGACGCTGGCGAAAAAATGGTAGACGGAGGAGGGCGGGATCTCCGCGCGTTCGGCGACGCTGTAGATCGACAGGCTGGCCACGCCCTCGGCGGCCAGCAGCGTGCGGGCGGCATCGAGTATCGAATCGATCCGGGCCTGACTGCGGGCGCGGGGTTTGCGTGGGGTGGCGAGTCGGGTCATCGAAGTCTCCTGCGGGGGCAGCGGGCATTGTACGAGCAGGGTTTGTTGTTGTCTGCCCGGACGCCTTCGCGAGCAAGCCCGCTCCCACTTTTGAACTCTGCCCCGTACACAAATACTTTGTTCACTGGAGATCTAATGTGGGAGCGGGCTTGCTCGCGAAGCAGGCGCCTCGGTCCTGCTGAAAAAAAGCCATAAAAAAACGCCGCAGGCTTTGTCAGCCGGCGGCGTTGTTTTTACTGCAACCGCTTACACGGTATGCAGGTACCAGTTGTATTCGAGGTCGGAGATGGAGTGTTCGAACTCCTCCAGCTCGCTCTCTTTACAGGCGACAAAAATGTCGATGTATTTCGGATCGATGTACTTGGCCATGACTTCGCTGTCGTCCAGTTCGCGCAGTGCATCACGCAAGTTGTTCGGCAGGCTTTGCTCGTTCTGCTCGTAGGAGTTGCCTTCCACGGGTGCGCCCGGCTCGATTTTGTTGGTCAGGCCATGGTGCACGCCCGCCAAAACAGAAGCCATCAACAGATACGGGTTGGCGTCGGCGCCGGCGACACGGTGTTCGATGCGCACGGCATCGGAGGAACCGGTTGGTACGCGGATGGCCACGGTACGGTTGTCCAGGCCCCAGCACGGCGAGTTCGGCACGTAGAACTGTGCGCCGAAACGACGGTAGGAGTTGACGTTCGGGCAGAGGAAAGCCATCTGCGCGGGTAGGGTCTCGAGCACACCGCCGATCGCGTGACGCAGTGCGGCGTTCTGCTCGGGATCCTCGCTGGCAAAAATGTTTTTGCCATCTTTATCAAGAATCGAGATGTGGACATGCAGACCGTTACCCGCCTGGCCAGGGTAAGGCTTGGCCATGAAGGTGGTGTCCATCTCATGGTCATAGGCGATGTTTTTGATCAGACGCTTGAGCAGGACCGCATAGTCGCAGGCCTTGATCGGGTCGGCCACGTGATGCAGGTTCACTTCGAACTGTGCCGGGGCACTTTCCTTGACGATCGCGTCGGCAGGGATGCCTTGCTCTTTCGCACCTTCCAGAATGTCCTGGAGGCAATCGACGTATTCGTCGAGGTCGTCGATCAGGTAGACCTGTGTCGAATGCGGGCGTTTGCCGGAGATCGGCGAGCGCGGCGGTTGTGGGCGACCGTTCACGTTCTCCTGGTCGATCAGGTAGAACTCCAGTTCGAACGCAGCGCAGATGGTCAGGCCCATCTCGTCGAACTTGGCTACGACTTGTCGCAGGACTTCGCGCGGGTCGGCGAAGAAAGGATCACCTTCGAGTTCGTGCATGGTCATCAGCAGTTGCGCGGTCGGGCGCTTCTGCCAGGGCTCATTGCACAGGGTGTCGGGGATTGGATAGCAGATTCGGTCAGCATCGCCGATGTCCAGGCCCAGGCCGGTGCTTTCCACCGTCGAGCCATTGATATCCAGAGCAAATAGAGAGGCCGGCAGGTTGATGCCTTTCTCGTAAACCTTGTGG
>NZ_JBIVCD010000034.1:45303-72721 GCF_044746425.1 Pseudomonas sp. NPDC086112
CTTCGTTAAGCTGAACGGCACGCGGGGGTACCGACATGATGCAACACCTTTGTTGTTAAAAATATCAATCATTGATCTCTTCGGATTCCAGTCAACCCGAACGGCATGCCGAAGTCAAGCGAGGCCTTTTTTGCCCTAAAAAAGCACTCGTGGGGCTTTTTTGAGGCACTTTGGGGCGTTTTTCTGCCTACAGTCGTCTTGGCGCCCGCGAGCTTGAGCGGGCCGTGTTGTATTTTTTACGGGGGTGTTGTGTAAAAAAATGAACAAGGCTAAGCTCGATTTAAACCCATAACAGCAATAATACCGGGGTGCTTCATGTCTCGCCTGCCGTTAATCGGCGTCACCGCCTGCTCAAAGCAGATCGGTCTGCATGCTTATCACATCAGTGGCGACAAATACGTACGCGCCGTGGCTTCAGCTGCCAAGGGCCTGCCGTTGATTCTTCCATCCCTGGCGGATCAGCTGGCGCCGTCCGATATTCTGGACGCTCTGGACGGCATTCTCTTTACAGGCTCTCCTTCTAATATAGAACCGTTTCACTATAACGGCCCGGCCAGTGCGCCGGGTACTGCTCATGACTCTGCACGCGATGCCACCACTCTCCCGCTGATCCGCGCCGCTGTCGAGGCCGGTGTTCCCGTGCTCGGCATTTGCCGCGGCTTCCAGGAAATGAATGTGGCATTCGGCGGCAGTCTGCATCAGAAGGTTCACGAGGCCGGTCCGTTCATGGATCACCGTGAAGACGACAGCCTGCCGCTGGAAGGGCAGTACGCGCCAAGTCACCCGGTGCACGTTCAACCAGGCGGTGTACTTGCCAGGCTAGGCCTGAAGAGCGAGATTCAAGTCAATTCGATTCATGGTCAGGGCATCGAGCGTCTGGCGCCTGGTCTTCGTGTGGAAGCGGTGGCACCCGACGGATTGATCGAAGCCGTCTCTGTCATCGAAGGCAAGGCTTTTGCTTTAGGGGTGCAATGGCATCCCGAATGGCAGGTAAGCTTGAATCCTGACTACCTTGCGATTTTCCAGGCATTTGGCGATGCCTGCCGCAAGCATGCTCTACAACGCGACGCCGATGCGTCAAACAACGCCTGACTTATAAAAGCCAGGAAACTCAGCCTAAGAGGCATTTATGAGTAACAACCTCGACCAGCTCACCGATTGGTTGAAAGACCGCAAGATCACAGAAGTCGAATGCATGATTGGCGACCTGACCGGCATCACCCGGGGCAAGATCTCGCCGACCAACAAGTTCATTGCCGAAAAAGGCATGCGCCTGCCCGAAAGCGTTCTGTTGCAGACCGTGACTGGCGACTATGTCGAAGACGACATCTATTACGAACTGCTCGACCCGGCCGACATCGACATGATCTGCCGCCCCGACCAGAACGCGGTGTTTCTGGTGCCCTGGGCCATCGAGCCCACCGCCATCGTGATCCACGATACTTACGACAAGCAGGGCAACCCGATCGAGCTGTCGCCGCGCAACGTGCTCAAAAAAGTGCTGAAACTCTACGCCGACCACGGCTGGCAGCCGATCGTGGCGCCGGAAATGGAGTTCTATCTCACCAAGCGCAGCGATGACCCGGACTACCCGCTGCAACCGCCGATTGGCCGCTCCGGTCGTCCGGAAACCGGTCGCCAGTCCTTCTCGATTGAGGCCGCGAACGAATTCGATCCGTTATTCGAAGACGTCTACGACTGGTGTGAACTGCAGGAACTGGACCTCGACACGCTGATCCACGAGGACGGCACGGCACAGATGGAAATCAACTTCCGTCATGGCGATGCCCTGTCCTTGGCCGACCAGATTCTGGTGTTCAAACGCACCATGCGTGAAGCCGCGCTCAAGCACAACGTGGCGGCAACCTTCATGGCCAAACCCATGACCGGCGAGCCGGGCAGCGCCATGCACTTGCACCAGAGCATCATCAGCATCGAGACCGGCAAAAACGTTTTCTCCAATGAAGACGGGACCATGAGCCAGCTGTTTCTCAATCACATCGGCGGCTTGCAGAAGTTCATTCCTGAGCTGCTGCCGTTGTTCGCCCCCAACGTCAATTCGTTCCGCCGCTTCCTGCCGGATACCTCGGCACCGGTGAACGTGGAGTGGGGCGAAGAGAACCGCACCGTGGGCCTGCGAGTTCCGGATGCCGGGCCGCAGAATCGTCGGGTGGAAAACCGTCTGCCGGGTGCCGATGCCAACCCATACCTGGCCATCGCTGCCAGCCTGTTGTGCGGGCTGATTGGCATGGTCGAAGGGCATAACCCGAGTGCGCCGGTCGTCGGTCGTGGCTACGAACGGCGCAATCTGCGCCTGCCATTGACCATCGAAGACGCCCTGGAGCGGATGGAAAACAGCAAGACCATCGAGAAATACCTGGGCAAGAAATTCATCACGGGCTACGTCGCGGTCAAGCGGGCCGAGCATGAAAACTTCAAGCGCGTGATCAGTTCGTGGGAGCGGGAGTTCCTGCTCTTCGCAGTCTGATGCGCCGGGCGCGGCTGTAAATCGCCGCGCCTTCACTGGAATCCAAGGAGAATTCGCATGACCAGCAACAACCCGCAAACCCGTGAGTGGCAAACCCTGAGCAGCGATCACCACCTGGCACCGTTCAGCGACTTCAAACAGCTGAAAGAGAAAGGCCCGCGCATCATCACCAGCGCCAAGGGCGTTTACCTCTGGGACAGCGAAGGCAACAAGATCCTCGACGGCATGGCCGGCCTGTGGTGCGTCGCGATCGGCTACGGTCGCGATGAGCTGGCGGATGCCGCCAGCAAACAGATGCGCGAACTGCCTTATTACAACCTGTTCTTCCAGACCGCTCACCCGCCGGTGCTGGAACTGGCCAAGGTGATTGCCGACGTTGCGCCTGAAGGCATGAATCACGTGTTCTTCACCGGTTCCGGGTCCGAAGGCAACGACACCATGCTGCGGATGGTTCGCCACTATTGGGCGATCAAGGGCCAGCCGAAGAAGAAAGTCATCATCAGTCGCAAGAACGGCTATCACGGTTCTACCGTGGCCGGCGCGAGCCTGGGTGGCATGACGTACATGCACGAACAGGGCGACTTGCCGATCCCGGGCATCGTCCACATTGCCCAGCCGTATTGGTTCGGCGAAGGCGGCGACATGACGCCGAACGAGTTCGGTATCTGGGCGGCCAATCAGCTGGAAGAGAAGATTCTGGAAGTCGGCGTCGACAACGTCGGTGCCTTTATTGCCGAGCCGATCCAGGGCGCCGGCGGCGTGATCATCCCGCCAGACAGCTACTGGCCACGCATCAAGGAAATCCTCGCCAAGTACGACATTCTGTTCGTCGCCGACGAAGTGATCTGCGGTTTCGGCCGTACCGGTGAGTGGTTCGGTTCCGATTTCTACGACCTCAAGCCCCATATGATGACCATCGCCAAAGGCCTGACGTCCGGTTACATCCCGATGGGCGGCCTGATCGTGCGTGACGATGTGGTCGAAGTGCTCAATGAAGGCGGTGATTTCAACCACGGTTTCACGTATTCCGGGCACCCGGTGGCTGCTGCTGTAGCGCTGGAAAACATCCGCATCTTGCGCGATGAGAAAATTGTCGAGCGCGTGCGCACAGAAACGGCACCTTATTTGCAAAAGCGTCTACGGGAACTGAGCGATCACCCGTTGGTGGGGGAAGTGCGTGGGGTCGGTCTGTTGGGGGCCATCGAACTGGTTCAGGACAAAGCCACCCGCAAACGTTACGAAGGCAAGGGCGTTGGCATGATCTGCCGCACGTTCTGCTTCGAAAACGGCCTGATCATGCGCGCCGTCGGCGACACCATGATCATTGCTCCGCCACTGGTGATTACACCGGCTGAAATCGACGAGTTGGTGACCAAGGCGCGCAAGTGCCTGGACCTGACCCTGAGTGCGTTGCAGGGCTAAGTGCTAGGCTCTGAGCGAGGTGCAATGTTTGCACTTCGTTCCGTGCAAACAAAGGATGGGTCTTTCCTTGAAAGCCAGCCTTGGATCTTGCCAGACTAACGGTTGTTCGGATGCCCGTTAACCGGCCACTGAGCACGTGGTTAAAAAGAAAAATTGGAGCATTACCCATGAAGGCATTAGGTATGAAGATAGCTGGCAAGACCCTCCTCGCCATGTCCCTGATGGGCGTGATGGCGGGCGCCGTTCAGGCCGACGACAAAGTGCTGCACGTGTACAACTGGTCCGATTACATCGCGCCGGATACCGTCAAGAAGTTCGAGGCCGAGTCGGGTATCAAAGTTGTCTACGACGTGTTCGACAGTAACGAAACCCTTGAAGCCAAGTTGCTGGCAGGCAAGTCCGGCTATGACATCGTCGTGCCGTCGAACAACTTCCTGGCCAAGCAGATCAAGGCCGGCGTTTACCAGAAGCTGGACAAGTCCAAGCTGCCTAACTGGAAGAACCTGAACACGGACCTGCTTAAAGCAGTATCGGTAAGCGACCCGGGTAACGAACACGCATTTCCTTACATGTGGGGTTCGATCGGTATCGGTTTCAACCCTGACAAGGTCAAGGCTGCACTGGGTGCCGATGCGCCGACCAACTCCTGGGACTTGCTGTTCAAACCTGAAAACGCTGCCAAGTTGAAGTCGTGCGGTATCAGCTTCCTCGATTCGCCAACCGAGATGATTCCGGTGGCGTTGCATTACCTGGGTTATCCAACCGACACCCAGGACAAGAAACAACTGGCTGAAGCCGAAGCGCTGTTCCTGAAGATTCGTCCTTCGGTGGGCTACTTCCACTCGTCCAAGTACATCTCCGACCTGGCCAATGGCAACATCTGCGTCGCCGTGGGTTACTCGGGTGACATCTACCAGGCCAAGGCGCGCGCCGCTGAAGCCGGTGACAAGGTGAAAGTCAGCTACAACATTCCGAAAGAAGGTGCTGGCAGCTTCTACGACATGGTCGCCATCCCTAAAGATGCCGAAAACGTCGAAGGCGCCTACAAGTTCATGACCTTCCTGCAGAAGCCGGAAATCATGGCCGAGATCACCAACGCCGTGCGTTTCCCGAACGGTAACGCAGCCGCCACGCCGCTGGTTGAAAAAGAAATCACTGCCGACCCGGGTATCGACCCGCCAGCGGACGTGTTGGCCAAGCTGTACGCGATTGCCGACTTGCCGGCCGCGACCCAGCGGATCCTGACTCGCAGCTGGACCAAGATCAAATCCGGTAAATAAGTAATAAACCCTGTAGCAGCTGCCGAAGGCTGCGTCCAACCGCGCAGCGGTTGCGCTCTCAAGAACGCGGGAAGGTCCTTCGGACCTTAACGCAGCCTTCGGCAGCTGCTACAGGGTTCTGCATAAAAGTTTTGCTGGAACGGTTTTTCGAGGGTAAGTTGCGCGCCGGTTTTGTTGCCAGGCAGCCATGGCTGTCATGTAACGCGGGGCAACTTGGGCCCAACTAATTTTAGAGGACCTCCACTTGCCTATTTTTTCTTTGTTGCGCAATGCCCTGCTGGTCGGTGCCGGGCTGACACTCGCTGTCAGTGTTCAGGCCGCTGGCACAGTGCATATTTATAATTGGTCGGACTACATCGGTGAGACCACTCTGGCCGACTTCCAGAAAGAAACCGGCATCAAGCCGGTATATGACGTATTCGATTCCAACGAAACCCTGGAAGGCAAGTTGCTGGCCGGGCGTACCGGATATGACGTGGTCGTGCCGTCCAACCACTTCCTTGGCAAGCAGATCAAGGCCGGGGCTTTCCAGAAGCTCGACAAATCGAAGCTGACTAACTATTCCAACCTCGACCCGGTACTGCTCAAGCGCCTGGAACAGAACGATCCAGGCAATCAGTACGCCGTACCGTATCTGTGGGGCACCAACGGCATCGGTTACAACGTCGACAAGGTCAAGGCAGTGCTGGGTCTCGACAAGATCGATTCGTGGGATGTGGTGTTCGAGCCGCAGAACATCAAGAAGCTGCACAGCTGTGGCGTGGCGTTCCTCGACTCCGCCGATGAAATGATGCCCACGGTCCTCAACTACATGGGCCTGAACGCCAACAGCACCAATCCAGAAGACTACAAAAAGGCCGAAGCCAAATTGCTGGCGGTGCGGCCTTACGTGACGTATTTCCACTCCTCCAAATACATCGCAGATTTGGCCAACGGTGATATCTGCGTGGCGATCGGTTTCTCCGGCGATATGTTCCAGGCCAAGGCCCGCGCGGCTGAAACCGGCAAAGGCATGAACATCGCCTACTCGATTCCGAAAGAAGGCGGCGCGCTCTGGTTCGACATGCTGGCGATCCCCAAGGATGCGGCCAACGCCAAAGAAGCCCATGCCTTCATCAACTATTTGCTGAAACCCGAGGTGATTGCCAAGGTCAGCGATTCCGTAGGCTACGCCAACCCGAACCCCGGGTCGGACGAACTGATGGAACAGTCCATACGCACCGACGCATCGGTCTATCCACCGCAAGCGGTCCTCGACAAGACATACGTCTCCATCGAGTTGCCACCGAACATTCAACGTTTGATGACGCGCAGCTGGACCAAGGTCAAGTCGGGCAAATAGCTTCAAACTATCCAGGTTCGCCACGTTGAGCGAACTGCAAATTCTGTTGGGAGTTTCGTAAATGGCAGTTGCCTCCGGCGCCTATAAGAAAGCCCTCGAGGGCGACCAGACACCTAAACAGGTGCTGGTCAAAATCGACCGGGTCACCAAAAAGTTCGACGAGACGATTGCCGTGGACGACGTGTCCCTGGAAATCAAGAAAGGCGAAATCTTCGCCCTGCTCGGCGGCTCGGGTTCGGGCAAATCCACCTTGCTGCGGATGCTGGCAGGTTTCGAACGGCCCACGGAGGGGCGCATTTACCTCGATGGCGTAGACATCACGGACATGCCGCCGTACGAGCGGCCGATCAACATGATGTTCCAGTCCTACGCCTTGTTCCCGCACATGACCGTGGCGCAGAACATCGCCTTCGGCCTCAAGCAGGACAAGCTTCCCGCCGCTGAAGTCGATGCACGCGTGGCCGACATGCTCAAGCTGGTGCAGATGAGCCAGTACGCCAAGCGCAAACCCCATCAATTGTCCGGTGGCCAACGTCAACGTGTGGCGCTGGCGCGTTCTTTGGCCAAGCGGCCGAAGCTGTTGCTGCTCGATGAACCGATGGGCGCGCTGGACAAGAAGCTGCGCTCGCAAATGCAGCTGGAACTGGTCGAGATCATCGAACGGGTCGGCGTGACCTGCGTGATGGTGACCCACGACCAGGAAGAAGCCATGACCATGGCCGAGCGCATCGCGATCATGCACTTGGGCTGGATCGCCCAGATCGGCAGCCCGATCGACATCTACGAAACCCCGACCAGCCGCCTGGTCTGCGAGTTCATCGGCAACGTCAACATCTTTGACGGTGAAGTGATCGACGACGCCGAAGGCCACGCGATCATCACCTGCAAGGACCTGGACCGGCAGATTTATGTGGGCCACGGCATCAGCACTTCGGTGCAGGACAAGTCCGTGACCTACGCGATCCGTCCGGAAAAACTGCTGGTGACGCCGACCATGCCGACCTGCGAATACAACTGGTCCAGCGGCAAAGTGCATGACATCGCCTACCTCGGTGGCCACTCGGTGTTCTACGTCGAACTGCCGAGCGGCAAGATCGTCCAGTCGTTCGTCGCCAACGCCGAGCGCCGTGGCCAGCGGCCGACCTGGGGTGATCAGGTTTACGTGTATTGGGAAGACGACAGCGGCGTGGTACTTCGCTCATGAACCTGCGCAAATTCAAACGCCGGCTCAATCGAATAATTCCCGGTGGCCGCCAGTTGGTCATCGGTGTTCCGTTCATCTGGCTGTTCATGTTCTTCATGTTGCCGTTCTTCATCGTCTTGAAGATCAGCTTCGCCGAAGCCGACGTGGCCATTCCGCCGTACACCGAGATCTACAGCTTCATCGACCAGAAGCTCCAGGTGCTGCTTAACCTGAGCAACTACGCGATGCTGGGCGATGACGAGTTGTACATCGCCGCTTACCTCGGTTCGCTGAAGATGGCGCTGATCAGCACCGTCCTCTGCCTGTTGATCGGCTACCCGATGGCCTACGCCATTGCCAGCGCCCGCAAAGAACTGCAGACGGTGCTGGTGTTGCTGATCATGATGCCGACCTGGACCGCGATCCTGATCCGCGTGTATGCGTGGATGGGCATCCTCAGCAACAACGGTCTGCTCAACGGCTTTTTGATGAGCATGGGCTGGATCGACGAACCGCTGCAGATCCTCAACACCAACCTCGCGGTTTACATCGGGGTCGTTTACTCCTATCTGCCGTTCATGATCCTGCCGCTCTACGCCAACCTGGTCAAACACGACACCAGCCTGCTGGAAGCCGCGTCGGATCTCGGTTCGAGCACCTTCAACAGTTTCTGGAAGATCACCGTGCCGCTGTCCAAGAACGGCATCATCGCCGGCTGCATGCTGGTGTTCATCCCGGTGGTGGGTGAGTTAGTGTTACGGGAACTGCTCGGCGGTCCGGAAACCCTGATGATCGGTAAAGTGCTCTGGCAAGAGTTCTTCAACAACCGTGACTGGCCGGTGGCATCAGCGCTTGCGGTGGTGATGCTGGCGATCCTGATTGTGCCGATCATTCTGTTCAACCGTAGTCAGGCCAAAGAAATGGAGGGCAAGGAATGAAGCGCTTCCGTTTCTCAAGTTTCATGCTGGTAGCGGGTTTGCTGTTCATCTACGCGCCGATGCTGATCCTGGTGATCTACTCGTTCAACGCCTCGAAACTGGTGACGGTGTGGGGCGGTTGGTCGATCAAGTGGTACGTGGGGTTGATGGACAACACCCAACTGATGGGCTCGGTGGTGCGCTCGCTGGAAATCGCCTGCTACACCGCGATTGCAGCGGTAGCACTGGGGACGCTGGCGGCGTTCGTGCTGACCCGTATCACCCACTTCAAGGGCCGCACGCTGTTCGGTGGTCTGGTCACCGCGCCGTTGGTGATGCCGGAAGTGATCACCGGTCTGTCGTTGTTGCTGCTGTTCGTGGCCATGGCGCAGATGATCGGTTGGCCACAGGAGCGCGGCATCGTCACCATCTGGATCGCCCACACCACGTTCTGTGCGGCGTATGTGGCGGTGGTGGTGTCGGCGCGCTTGCGTGAGCTGGACCTGTCCATCGAAGAGGCGGCCATGGACCTGGGCGCGCGGCCATGGAAGGTGTTCTTCCTGATCACCATTCCGATGATCGCGCCGTCGCTGGCGGCGGGCGGGATGATGTCGTTCGCCTTGTCGCTGGATGACCTGGTGCTGGCGAGCTTCGTGTCCGGTCCGGGTTCCACGACCCTGCCGATGGAAGTGTTCTCGGCGGTGCGCCTGGGCGTGAAGCCTGAGATCAACGCCGTGGCCAGCCTGATTCTGCTGGCGGTGTCGCTGGTGACTTTCCTGGTCTGGTACTTCAGTCGTCGTGCCGAAGAGATTCGCAAGCGTGCGATCCAGCAGGCCATCGAAGAGGGCGCCGCCGATTCCTGGAAACAACCGGACGTGCGCCGGGCCCAGGCGCCGGAAGCGGCTTGAGCTTGATGCCGGGTTGACCACACATGTGTGGCCAACCCAAATCCACTGTGGGAGCGGGCTTGCTCGCGATGACGGACTGACATTCAACATCCATGTTGACTGACCCACCGCTTTCGCGAGCAAGCCCGCTCCCACAGTGGTCGGTGTGAAGCAACAATCTTGTGATCACCACAAAACCTGTGGAAGCGGGCTTGCGCGCGATGACGTCAGTTAAACCAACAGAGATCTATTGCCCTGAACGCGCTGGCAACAGCTTCAAGGTACTACGGGTATTGGCCGTCACTTCTTCATCATTGAAATGCGCCTGGTAGTAAACCCCCTCGATATACGCCTCGGCCTGGTCGGCATAGTGGCTGTCGAATGGCACGCCGCTCTGGCCGACCGGGTTGATGGTCAGGCTGTGGGCCGGGTCGGCGAAGTCGATCAACCGTCGGGTTGACGGGCCATAAGTCACAGGCCACGGCGCCGGGCCGATCCTGGCCGAGAGGTTGTTCGGCACTTCGTGGGTGCCGGGTGCCGCGAACGGGCCGACGTTGAAGATCCGCTCCAGCGGTTTCTGCGTCCCCAGCGGATGACCATGGGTCAGGGTGTGCGCCTTGCCCCACTGCCATTGCGTGGAGTCGGCACCCAAGGTGGTTTTGAGGTGAGCCATGCTTGCTTGCCAGGCAACCTTGACCGTATCGGCGCGGGTTTCCTTGCCGGGGGTGTTGCGGTTGTCCCACCACGGTGAGTCGGCGGAGGCCGCCAGCCGCGGTAGTGCGGCATCGATCACCCGGGTCGGCAGCAGCGTTTCGAAGAAGTCGTTGCCCAGTTCATCGCGCATCGCCGCGTCGGTGAGGTTGAACAAGAACTGGTTGAACAGCGTGGCACTGATGGAGTCCAGCGGATAGTCGCCGCTCCACTGCGCCAGTTGCTCCACGAATTTGAGCTCGGCGGGATCGCTCACCACTTCATGCAGTACCGGTAGCAACGGCGCCAGCAAGCGCGGGCCGTAGTCGGTGGTGGTGCCCAGTTGCAGCTTCTGGCTGGACTCGTTGTCCCACTTCACGTTCTTGTCGCTGAGCTGACGATTGAGCTGCTGACCGCGATCAGCGAGGTTGTAGTAACCGGGAATTTCCATGCCAGTCGGCGACACCGGCTGGAAGTTGGCCGAGACGATATAGCCCCGCGCCGGGTTCTCTTCCTGTGGGTTGGCGCTGAACGGGTAAAAACCTTCCTTGTCCGCCTGAGGGGTGCTGCCGTCGAGGATGAAACCGGGCTTCACCCCGGCCGGGCGCTTGGGCAGCAGCGCCGAGGCCCACCAACCGATGTCGCCCTTGGCGTTGGCGTAGACGATGTTCAGCCCCGGTGCCTGAACCTTGGCCGAGGCGGCGCGGGCCTTGGCCAGGGTGTCAGCGCGGTTGAGCTGGTAGAAACCGTCGAGGATTGGATTCGGGGTCTCGAGGAAGGCCCACCACATGGCGACCGGCGTTTTGCCGGCGGCGGTGCCGAGCGCATCGTTGATGATCGGGCCGTGGGGCGACTGGCGCAGGGTCAGGGTGACCGGTGACTGGCCTTTGACCGCGATCTGTTGTTCGGTGTTGACCATGTCGACCCACTGGCCGCGATACCAGACCTGGTTCGGATGGTCCGGGTTGACCTTCTCTGCGATCAGGTCCAGATCGTCGTTCTGGAACATGGTCAGGCTCCAGCCGAAGTCCAGGTTGTGGCCCAGAAACGCAAACGGCACCAGCGCCTGATGGTAACCGTAAAGCTCGAAACCCGGCGCCGACAGGTGCGCTTCGTACCACACCGACGGCGCCGAGAAGCGAATGTGCGGGTCACCGGCCAGCAGTGGTTTACCACTTTTGCTGCGGCTGCCGGAAATCACCCAGGCATTGCTGCCTTCGAATTGCGGCAGGCCATTGTCGGCCAATGCCTGCTCACTCAAACGGGCGAGGGCGTTCAGATCCTTCCAGTCATTGGCGGTGAGGGCCGGTGCAGGGTTGGCGCGCCTTTTGGCCAGCACGCCCTTGGGCTGCCAGTCGAGATCAAAGATATTCAGATACTCGGCGCCCAGTTGGTCACGCACGTAAGTCAGCAAGGGTTCGGTGCGAAACGCCGCGGCAAAGCTGTAGGCCATGTAACCGGCGATGCTGATGCTGTCTTCGGCAGTGAAAGGGCGCTTGGGAATCCCCAGCACGTCGAACTCGGCGGGCGCCGCGTGGCTGTCCTGATATTGATTGATGCCGTCCAGATAGGCTTGCAGAGCCTTCCAGGCCGGCGACTGTCGATCCAGCGCGGCCACATAACTGTCTGCCCGTTCGCGGATGCGCAGGCTGCGAAACAGTTTGTCGGTGTCGATCAGTTTCGGGCCGAGGACTTCGGCCAGCTCACCACGGGCCAGGCGCCGCATGGCTTCCATCTGGAACAGTCGGTCCTGGGCATGTACATAGCCAAGGGCGCGGTAGAGGTCGGTTTCGTTTTCGGCACGGATATGCGGCACGCCGCGCACGTCGTAGCGCACGGTCACCGAACCTTGCAGGTGCTGCAATGCCACCTGGCCCTGGCGCGTCGGTTGCTTGCTGTACACATACCAGCCGCCCCCGGCGACGAGTACGACAATCAGCAAGGCAAGTACGGTCAGGACGCGTTTCATGGTGACTCCTTGTTCTTTCGGGATTGCTGCCCGTGTGGGCTGCAAACGTGTAGCACAGACCTCCTGTGCCGGGCATCGCGGTCCTGGAAAAGTCAGGAATGCCTTACTTCACCTCAGCAGGCCACGGACAGTAGCAACCCACCGCCAGCGTATGGGTGGCGTTCACCGCCCGGCCTTCATTCAGCGCTTGCAGAATGGGCTCGATAAAACTGTTGCTCGAATTGCAGGTCAGGCCTTCGCTGTACGGCCCGAAATACGCCAGCTTGCCACTGCGGTCCCAGATCGCCACCGCCGGGCTGGCAGGGATCTGTTCGGAACCTGGCAGGACAGTAATGGTTTTAAGGCGGCTCAACGTGCTGGGCAACTGACCGTGGCTGCCGGGCTTTTGGACCGCATAGAACTCGACGCCCTGCGGTAGATACTGCTCGACCAGTTCGGTCAGGTGTTGTTGGTTGCCGACATTGCACGGGCAGGCGGGGTCCCAGAAGTGCACCAGGCGAATGGCGCCGGGGCCGGCAAGTTCGTCTGGCAGGCGCAATGGGTCGCCGGAGAACACCGCAGTGTGCGAGCTGAAGGCGCGCAAGTAGCGCCCCTGAAACCAGTCATAGGCGGCCCACAGCACGCCGACACACACAAGGGCGAGCAGGCTGGCAAGCAATGTGGTGCGGTAGGCCGGACGCATGGGTTTCAATCCTCGAAGGTCGGCTAGCTTGCCATGCTTGCCGCGACAGATGAATATCGCAGGCCCATAAAGTCAGTTTCGCGCTCTGGAATAGCCCATGTCTGCCACTTTCGACCCCGATCATTTGCGTGCCAGCCTGCGGTCATTGGCCGAGTGGCAGCCGCTGTCGACGGAAGCCATGGCCTATCAGCATTTTTATGGGCTGGATTTCCCCCGGCGAAACCTGCGCAGTGGCCTGGGGCGTTTCGAGGTCGATGGCTATGAAGTGGTCAGCCAGCTCTGGTGGCCCGAGCGGGCGAAGGCAACGCTGTTTTTGTTTCACGGCTTCTACGATCACACCGGGCTCTATCGGCATGTGATCGAGTGGGCGCTGGACCAGGGTTTTGCGGTGATCGCCTGTGACCTGCCGGGGCATGGCTTGTCCAGTGGCGAACGGGCGAGCATCAAGGACTTCGCCGAGTATCAAAGCACCCTGCAAGGGCTGTTGGCCGAGGCGCAATCGCTGGGCCTTCCGCAGCCCTGGCACCTGTGCGGGCAAAGCACCGGCGGGGCGATCGTGATCGATCATGTGCTCAATCAGGGCACGAACAGTCCGGCCCAGGGGCAGGTGATTCTGCTGTCACCACTGGTTCGGCCGCGAGCCTGGGGCTGGTCGCAGCTCAGTTATTACCTGCTCAAGCCGTTCGTAAAAGGCATCGCCCGGCGTTTCAGCGAGAACTCCAACGACCCCGACTTCCTCGCATTCCTGCAAGCCGATCCGCTGCAGCCGCTGCGTCTGCCAACGGCTTGGGTCGGTGCGCTGGGGCGCTGGATCAAGCGCATCGAAGCGGCACCGAGCAGCCCACGGCAGCCGCTGATCGTGCAGGGGCAGGCGGACATGACCGTGGATTGGAGGCACAACCTTGATGTATTGCGGGATAAGTTCGATCGGCCGCAGGTGCTGATGCTGCCCAAGGCGCGGCATCATCTGGCGAATGAGTCAGCGGGATTGCGGCAGGAGTATTTCGGGTTTTTGAGCAAGCGGATGAAGGGCCGAAATCTCTAGCGGTCGTTCGGGCCTCTTCGCGAGCAAGCCCGCTCCCACATTAGATCTCCAGCGGATACAGAATTCATGTACGCCAGAGATCAAGTGTGGGAGCGGGCTTGCTCGCGAAAGCGATCGTCCAGACGCTGCAGATTACTGAGTAAGGCTCGACGTACTCTGCCCCACCGCCAACCCCGCCCGAATCGCCGCCAATGCCGCCTGGTAGTAAGCCTTGCCTTCAGTGGACTCGGCGAATGTGGCGAACTCTTCCAGTTCTTCATCCGACAGGTCGCGATAGACATACAGCAGCGTATTGTTCAGGTCGGCGCCGATCTGCTCCATCAGGCGCTGGCGCTGGCCGTTCAACATGCCTTGAGCCTGACCGCCACCGAGCAGGCCGGGGATCATCGAGCTCAGGCTGTCGGCCGCCACGCCCGCTATTGCCAGGCTGACTTCAGCACCGGCCTCGCGGGCAGGCAGGGCCTGGGCCAGGTGACCAATGATCAGCTGACGGGTATCGCTGGCCTGCATTTTCGGCAAGCCCTTGGCGTTTTTGGCCAATTGATCGCGACGGGTCGCCAGCAGTTCGGCGGCGACGATTTTCTTGCCCAAGGGCGATTGGAAGAAGGTCAATGCAGGTTTCGGATCGGCAAGCTTTTTGCGCAGCTGCGCTTCGGCACGCTGATCCATGGCTTTGGGCGCAAAGCGCTGATTACTGTTGTTGAGCAGAGCCTGAAACACCGCCGGCGGCAGGCTGTTCTGGTAACGCTGCTGAGCGGCAGAGAGAGCATCGTTGAAATGCGCGCGTTGTTCTGGCCAACCGGCGACCTTGTACAACTGGTCGTGGCCGTCCGCCCAGGCGGGCAAAACACAGAACATCAGCAGTGAAAAAAGCAAACGGCGCATAGGGACTCCTGTCAGCAGGCGACTATTCTCCGTGCGGCATTCGTACTTGTCGAGAATTCGTATCAGGTTGCGTGCCTTATCCGACCAATCCTCCGCTGCGCGGCTCTGTCGGATTTGCGGGCACAGGAATACTATGCGCGCCATGCAAATATCCTCTGATCATCCGCTGCTGTTACGTATCGTCGACGACCTGGCTGAGCGCGGCTGGTCGCAGCAGAATATTTTCCTGCCTCTGGATCTGACCCAGGCGCTGGCGGCCGAGTGTCGCAAACGTGCCGCTGAGGGCGAGCTCGCCCCGGCCGCCGTAGGGCGCGGGCCGTTTTCGGAGATCCGCGAGGGCATTCGCGGTGACCATATCCAATGGCTCGAACCCGGTCAGGCCGGGGCTTGCGACAGCTATCTGGGGTTGATGAACAGCCTGCGTGAGGCGATGAATCGCAGTTTGTTTCTGGGCCTGGAAGATTTCGAGAGCCATTTCGCCCTGTACCCGCCTGGCGCTTTCTACCTCAAGCATGTCGACCGTTTCCGCGACGACGACCGGCGCATGGTTTCGGCGGTGATCTACCTCAATGACGCCTGGCTGCCCGAGCATGGCGGTCAGTTGCGCATGTACCTGGACGAAGGCGTCGAACATGATGTGGTGCCCACTGGCGGATGCCTGGTGGTGTTCCTGTCGGGCGAAGTCCCCCACGAAGTCCTGCCCGCAACCCGAGATCGCCTGTCGTTGACGGGCTGGTTCCGCCGTCGTGGCAACGAGCCGTTCTGATCATGCAAAAGATTCTGGTAAGCCGCTGTTTGCTCGGTCACCGCGTCCGTTACGACGGCGGCGCCAGTGGGCCATTCAATCTGCTGGAGCAGTGGATTGCCGAAGGCAGGGTGGTGCCGTTGTGCCCGGAAGTTGCCGGTGGTTTGCCGACGCCAAGGGCCGCGGCGGAGATTCCGGGCGGGCAGGGCGGTGAAGTGCTTGATGGCCTTGCATCGGTCATCACCACCGAGGGCGAGGACGTCAGTGCCGAGTTTCTTTCGGGGGCTTATCAGGCGCTGGAGCTGGTGCAGCAGCACGGCATTCGTATCGCCGTGCTCAAGGCCAACAGCCCGTCTTGCGGGAATCTGTTGACCTATGACGGGACGTTCAGTGGCGTGAGGGTCAGCGGTGAGGGTGTTACCGCGGCATTGCTCAAGCGCCATGGCGTGCAGGTGTTCAGTGAGCTGGAGTTGGTCGAAGCGGCGGTAGCGCTGGCAACCCTGAACTAACGACTTGCCACAAAACCCATGTGGGAGCGGGCTTGCTCGCGAAGAGGGAGTGTCAGTCGACATCAATGTTGCCTGACACACCGCATTCGCGAGCAAGCCCGCTCCCACATTAAATCTTCAGTGCCTTATGGTTTCGGCGCCACACTCGCATCCGCCCCGAACCATTTCTGCTCCAGCGCCTCCAGCCGACCATCAGCCTTGATCCGCTGCAAGGCGTTTTCCAGGCTGGCGTGAAACGCCGGGTTACCCTTCTGAAACGGAATGGCCATGCTCACAGCCGGGGCGGCTTTCGGCTTTTCTTCCGTCAGCGACTGCACCAACAGGATTGAACGCGGCTGCTCTTCTTTCTGCGCGATCAATTGCGCATTGGTGTGAATGTAAGGTTCGGTGAAGTCGAAACGATCCTTCAGCTCCGGGGTCTGTGCTATGTGATTGATGGCGACGTCGTACTTGCCGCTTTCGACGCCGGCCAGCAGGTCGACGGAATCGGTGACGACAAAGTCGGCCCGTACATCCAGCTCACCGGCCAGCAGTTGACCCAACTCGACCTCGAAGCCGGTCAGTTTGTCGTCATCCTTGAAATTGAAGGGCGGGGTATTGGCCTCAAGGGCAATGCGCAGTTCGCCGCGGTCGTTTACATCGTCCATCAGTTCGGCATGAGCCAAAGGGCTCAAAAGGGGTAGCAGGCAGATCAGGCCAGGCAAAAAGCGCATGGTCACTCCTTTGAATTCATTTATCGCGACGCGCTGTTCAGGCTCGCTTTGCTATGGTTGTCGTGTGCCTTCGACAACGAATGGCCGTGAAGTTGTCACGGTCGAGCGAATTTTACGGAAAAACTGGAGAAGAGAATGAAAAGCTTTATGTCACGAGCAGCGCTGGCTGGACTGTTGCTGGGTGCATCGATGCTGGCAACGGCTGCCACACCTGCTCCCAAAGGTGCACAAGTGTCCATCGTTTCTCCCGCGGACGGAGCCACGGTTCCGCAAACTGTCGTCGTCAAGTTCGCTGTCGAGAACATTGCGCTGGCGCCCGCGGGCGATGTCACCAAAAACACCGGCCATCACCACTTGCTGATCGATGTCGATAAACTGCCAGCCGCCGGTGCACCGATCCCCAACGATGCCAACCACCTGCACTTCGGCAAGGCGCAGACCCAGGCTGAAGTAAAGCTGACGCCGGGCAAACACACCTTGCAGCTTGAGCTGGGCGACAGCGGTCACATGCCGTTCGATCCGCCTATCGTGTCGGAGAAAATCACCGTCAACGTTAAGTAACATCAGTCGCGCCCATAAAAAAGGAGACCCGAAGGTCTCCTTTTTTTGTCACTCAAGTCACTATCAGAACAACACGCGGCAACGAATGGTGCCGTTGATGTGCTGCAGCTTCTCTTGCGCCATTTCCGAGTATTCGGCATCGACGTCGATCACGACGTAGCCGACTTTCTCGTTGGTCTGCAGGAACTGACCGGAAATGTTGATGCCGTTTTCGGCGAAGACCTTGTTGATCTCGCTCATCACACCCGGAATGTTCTCGTGGATGTGCAGCAGACGGTGCTTGCCAGGGTGAGCCGGCAGGGCCACTTCCGGGAAGTTCACGGACGATACCGACGTACCGTTGTCGCTGTACTTGACCAGTTTTTCCGCCACTTCCAGACCAATGTTGGCCTGCGCTTCAGCGGTGGAACCACCGATGTGCGGGGTCAGGATCACGTTGTCCAGGCCGCGCAGCGGGCTTTCGAACTCTTCTTCGTTGGAGCGCGGCTCCACCGGGAATACGTCGATGGCCGCGCCGATCAGGTGCTTGTCCTTGATCGCGTCCGCCAGGGCGTCCAGTTCAACAACAGTGCCGCGAGCAGCGTTGATCAGAATGCCGCCCTTCTTGATGGCGCGGATTTCTTTCTCGCCGATCATCCACTGGGTGGCTGCGGTTTCCGGAACGTGCAGGGTGACGATGTCGGACATGCCCAGCAGCTCGTGCAGGTTGCCGACCTGGGTGGCGTTACCCAGTGGCAGCTTGGTCACGGTGTCGTAGAAGTACACCTGCATCCCCAGGCCTTCAGCCAGAACCGACAGTTGGGTGCCGATCGAGCCGTAACCGACGATGCCCAGCTTCTTGCCACGGATCTCGAAGGAGTTGGCTGCGCTCTTGATCCAGCCGCCACGGTGGCAGGAAGCGTTCTTCTCAGGGATGCCGCGCAGCAACAGGATCGCCTCGGCCAATACCAGCTCGGCTACGGAGCGAGTGTTGGAGTACGGCGCGTTGAATACCGCGATGCCGCGTTCGCGAGCCGCGTTGAGGTCGACCTGGTTGGTGCCGATGCAGAAACAGCCGACAGCCACCAGTTTCTTCGCGTGATCGAAGATCTCTTCGGTCAGCTGAGTGCGGGAGCGAATGCCGATGAAGTGCGCATCAGCGATCTTTTCCTTGAGCTGGGCTTCCGGCAGAGAACCTGTGAGGTACTCGATGCTGGTGTAGCCCGCCGCCTTGAGGACGTCGACAGCCGATTGGTGGACGCCTTCGAGAAGAAGGAACTTGATCTTGCTCTTATCGAGAGAAGTCTTGCTCATCTGCGTAAACCTGTATCCCGGAGAAAAATGGCAGGAAATGGTCAACAGATGCTGACCCGGACGGCAAGAAAGCCGTCGCCGCAGAACAGCCGTTGGGCACTATGCTGCGGGGTCGATATGCTAGCATATGCACCCCGCTAAACACTCATTCCTGCGACGTGAAGCGTTCTCAGGATGACCATGAATTGTTCGAGAGTTCTGTCGATGACCGATCCTGCGCTGATTGATGAGCTGAAGACCCTGGTTGAGCCTGGCAAGGTCCTGACCGACGCCGACTCCCTGAATGCTTACGGCAAGGATTGGACCAAGCATTTCGCCCCGGCCCCGACGGCCATTGTGTTTCCCAAGACGACCGAGCAGGTCCAGGCCATTGTCCGTTGGGCCAATGAACACAAGGTTGCGCTGGTGCCGTCTGGCGGTCGTACCGGGCTTTCGGCTGCGGCCGTGGCAGCCAATGGCGAAGTGGTCGTGTCCTTCGACTACATGAACCAGATCCTCGACGTGAACCTGACTGACCGCACGGCCGTTTGTCAGCCGGGCGTGGTCACCGAGCAATTGCAGAACAAGGCCGAAGAGCACGGTTTGTACTACCCGGTGGATTTCGCTTCGGCAGGTTCCAGCCAGATTGGCGGCAACATCGGCACCAATGCCGGCGGGATCAAGGTGATTCGCTACGGCATGACCCGCAACTGGGTGGCCGGCATGAAAGTCGTCACCGGTAAGGGCGATCTGCTGGAACTGAACAAAGACCTGATCAAGAATGCCACTGGCTACGACCTGCGCCAGCTGTTCATCGGCGCCGAAGGCACCCTGGGCTTTGTGGTCGAGGCCACCATGCGTCTGGACCGTGCGCCGAAAAACCTCACCGCGATGGTCCTCGGCACTGCCGATTTCGATTCGATCATGCCGGTATTGCACGCGTTCCAGAGCAAGCTTGACCTGACTGCCTTCGAATTCTTCTCCGATAAAGCCTTGGCCAAGGTTATGGCGCGCGGTGACGTACCGGCGCCGTTCGAATCCGATTGCCCGTTCTACGCGCTGCTGGAATTCGAAGCGACCACCGAAGAAGTGGCCAATCATGCCCTGGAAACCTTCGAGCACTGCGTCGAGCAGGGCTGGGTACTGGACGGCGTGATGAGCCAGAGCGAAACCCAGTTGCAGAACCTTTGGAAGTTGCGCGAGTACATCTCCGAAACCATCTCCCACTGGACGCCGTACAAGAACGACATTTCGGTCACTGTGTCGAAAGTCCCGGCGTTCCTGAAAGAAATCGACGCGATCGTCGGCGAACATTACCCGGATTTCGAAATCGTCTGGTTCGGCCACATCGGCGATGGCAACCTGCATTTGAACATCCTCAAGCCGGACAACCTGAGCAAGGACGAGTTCTTCGCCAAATGCGCGACCGTCAACAAGTGGGTGTTCGAAACCGTCGAGAAGTACAACGGTTCGATTTCCGCCGAACATGGCGTGGGCATGACCAAGCGTGATTACTTGACCTACAGTCGCTCGCCGGTTGAGATCGAGTACATGAAAGCCGTCAAAGCGGTGTTCGACCCGAACGGCATCATGAACCCGGGCAAGATTTTCGCTGTTTGACTTTTGAATTTAAGAGCTACGAAACAGGAGTCGGTAATGAGCTATCAGCACCAGTATGTCGACGGCACGCGTATTCACTTCCCGTTGGGCAAAGTGGTGTGCATCGGCCGTAACTACGCCGAACACGCCAAGGAACTGGACAACCCGGTGCCTACTGAGCCACTGCTGTTCATCAAACCGGGTAGTTGCGTGGTGCCGCTGGAAGGCGGTTTCAGCATTCCGACCGAGCGTGGCTCGGTGCATTACGAAGCGGAAATCGCCGTGTTGATCGGCAAGCCACTGTCGACCAAGCCGAGCCGTGAAGAAGTACTGGATGCCATCTCCGGCATCGCCCCGGCTCTTGACCTGACCCTGCGCGACAAACAGGCCGAGCTAAAAGCCAAGGGCCTGCCGTGGGAAATCGCCAAGTCCTTCGACGGCGCGGCGGTGATTGCGCCGTTCGTGGCGGGCAGTACCTTCGCCGACCTGACCGACATCGGTATCCGCCTGACCATCAATGGTGAAGTGCGCCAGGATGGCAACAGCAAGGACATGCTGAATCCGATCGTGCCGATGATCCAGTACATGGCCGGCTGCTTCTCGCTGCAGGCCGGTGACGTGATCCTCACCGGTACGCCGGTGGGTGTTGGCCCGCTGAATGTCGGTGACGAACTGGTGCTCGAACTGCCAGGCGCCAGCCGCTTCACCAGCAGCGTGCGCTGACCCAACGCAAAACCCAGTGTGGGAGCGGGCTTGCTCGCGAAGAGGTCGTCAAATCCAGCATCAATGTTGGATGACAGACCGCATTCGCGAGCAAGCCCGCTCCCACTTTGGTTTGTGATCCTTCCTGGGAATCGCATCTGCCCGCAAAGGGCAATCCCGCCATTTCCCGTTTTTTTCACATGTTGTCCGGATAATTCCGGGGCTTCTGGCGTCTGAGCCAGTCCCAATGTGCTATTACCCATAGCCTGAATTTCTGGAACGCATCCCTGCATGGCCACCCAACCGCTGTCCAAGCTGAAAACTGCCCGCCGCTCGCGCTTTGTCATGCGTTGGTATTCCTGGCTTTTGCTGGTGTCGGTTGCCGTATATGGCCTCGTGTTTGCGATGCACTGGGATGATCGCGGCGTGCTCTGGGTGATGGAGCGTTTCGAAAGCCCGGCCGAGCGAAAAGAGAGTATCTGGCTGCCGGATTACCGGGCGGTGATCGACGCCAAGTTGCTGCCGGGCATGGAGAAGGACGAAGCGTCAGATGTTTCTTATGACCCGCAGACCAAAACCCTGTTTGCGGTGATGGGCAAGAACCCGTTCCTGGTCGAGCTGACGTTGCAGGGCGATGTGTTGCGCAAGATGCCGCTGGTGGGTTGGGGCAACCCGGAAGCGGTGGCGGTCATGGGCAACGGTTTACTGGCGATTACCGATGAGCGCAAACACCTGCTTTCCATCGTCAAGGTCGATGCCGATACTCGCGAACTGAATATCGCCAGTTTCCCGAAATACGACCTGGGCCCGTCGAAAAACCAGAACAAGGCCTTCGAGGCGATCGTTTGGGATGCGCGCAACCAGCAACTATTGCTGGGTGAAGAGCGTCCGCCGGCGCTGTTCAGCTGGAAAAGCGATGGCAGCCAAATCCTCAAGGGCGACAAGCAAAAGCTGTCCAGCGACGAACTGGATATCCGCAACCTGTCGGCCCTGGCCATCGATCCGCGCACTGGCCACACCCTGGTGCTGTCCGCCGACTCTCACTTGTTGCTGGAATTGGACGAAAAAGGCGAGCAGGTCAGTTTCATGACTCTGCTGGGTGGTTTCAATGGTCTGAAAAAAACCATTCCCCGTGCCGAAGGCGTGACCATGGACGAAGCGGGCACGTTGTACATGGTAAGTGAGCCGAACCTGTTCTATCGCTTCGAAAAACAACCGTAGGAGTTCGGCAATTGTCGTCAAAGGCCATTGGCCATTAAGCTTGAATTCATACTGCCGTGGTATTTCATCCGCCCGTCTTGTTTCCGAGCCCGCCTGAATGCGCCGACTTGCCCGTCCCAAACCCCTGATACTGATCCTGTCGGTCATTGCGCTGATCATGCTGGTTGCCGTCGGCCAGTACCTGCGCCTGTTCGAGCGCACCTGGTTCAATGTGCAGACGTTATGGCAGCCGATGAATGCCCAGTCGATTGGCCTGGATCAATATCAGGTAACGATCGAGGCGCAAGTCATTGACGGTCTGGATGACGATGTTTCGGCGCTGACCTTCGATCCCGTGCGCAAAAGCCTGTTCACGGTTACCAACAAAAATGCCGAACTGATCGAATTGTCCCTGGAAGGCAAAATCCTGCGGCGTGTGGCACTGATCGGGTTTGGCGACCCGGAGGCGGTGGAGTTCATCAGCGCTGACACTTACGTGGTCACCGACGAGCGCCAGCAACGGTTGATCAAGATTCATCTGGAGGCGGACACGACGTTCCTTGATGCCGCCGACGCTGAACAGATCACCCTCGGCGTGCACATGCGTGGCAATAAGGGTTTCGAAGGGTTGGCCTATGACTCGGTGGGCAAGCGCTTGTTCGTCGCCAAGGAGCGCGACCCGATGCTGATCTACGAAGTGCAGGGCTTCCCGCACTACAACCCGGAGAAGTCCTACGCGGTGCATGTGGTGAACAACCCCAAGCGCGATGCCGGGATGTTCGTGCGAGACCTGTCGAGCCTGCAATACGATGAGCGTAGCGGCCATCTGCTGGCGCTGTCCGATGAATCGCGACTGATTCTGGAGCTGGACGTTGACGGGCGACCGCTGACCACCCTGTCACTGAGCAAGGGGCGTCAGGGGTTGCAGAAGACTGTGCCGCAAGCGGAAGGCATCGCCATGGACGATGACGGCACCTTGTACCTCGTCAGCGAGCCAAATCTGTTCTACGTCTTCAAAAAACCACCGCAACCCTGACCAGCACCCGTACCCCCTGTAGGAGCGAAGCTTGCTCGCGAAGGCGGCGCATCTGTCAGTAGAGATGTCGACTGATACGCCGCCTTCGCGAGCAAGCTTCGCTCCTACAGAGGTTTTGTGTTTGGCTTACTCGGCGCGCAGGGTTTTCACGCCTTCGCTCGTCCCCAGCAGCAGCAAATCAGCCGGGCGGGCTGCGAACAAGCCGTTGGTGACCACGCCGACGATGGCATTGATCTGTGTTTCCAGCTCCACCGGGTTGGTGATCTGCATGTTGAACACGTCGAGGATGATGTTGCCGTTGTCGGTCAGCACGCCTTCACGGTAAACCGGGTCGCCGCCGAGCTTCACCAGTTGGCGGGCCACGTGGCTGCGGGCCATCGGGATCACTTCCACCGGCAGCGGGAACGCACCAAGCACCGGCACCAGTTTGCTGGCGTCGGCGATGCAGATGAAGGTCTTGGCCACGGCCGCAACAATCTTCTCGCGGGTCAGGGCTGCGCCGCCGCCCTTGATCAGGTGCAGGTGCTCGTCGCTTTCATCGGCGCCGTCGACGTAGAACTCCAAGTCGCTGACGGTATTGAGCTCATACACCGGAATGCCGTGGCCTTTGAGGCGGGCGGCGGTGGCTTCGGAGCTGGCGACCGCGCCATCGAACGCGCCTTTGTGCTTGGCCAGGGCATCGATGAAGCAATTGGCGGTGGAGCCGGTGCCGACCCCGACGATGCTCTTGTCGTCGAGTTTTGGAAGGATGAAGTCGACGGCGGCCTGAGCCACTGCCTGTTTGAGTTGATCCTGGGTCATGCGGGCTCCGAAGTGCCGAAGAAGGGACGAAAGGCCGGCATTATAGGCCTCGCGATGGGGAAGGTCATTGCCCGATTGGCGGGTCAAATGCGCACGCCAGACAATTGATTAACTGTAGGAGCGAGGCTTGCCCGCGAAGAGGTCATCACATCCAGCATAAATTTGGCAGTAAGATCGCTTTCGCGGGCAAGCCTCGCTCCTACAAGTGTGGTCGCCCGCCCAAAAGCCGGGTTAGACTCCTTGGCCCTGCCCAACCCGCTCAGTGATGCTTTCCGATGCTCGAACAGTACGTCAAAAAGATCCTCACCTCGCGCGTTTATGACGTTGCCGTAGAAACCCCATTGCAGACTGCCCGCCAGCTCTCCGAGCGGCTGGGCAACGATATCTGGCTCAAGCGTGAAGACTTGCAGCCGGTGTTCTCGTTCAAGATTCGCGGCGCCTATAACAAGCTGACGCAGCTGAGCGATGAAGAGCGCGCTCGCGGCGTGGTCACCGCGTCGGCGGGCAACCATGCGCAAGGCCTGGCCCTGGCGGCCAAGGTTCTGGGCGTGAAAGCGACCATCGTGATGCCCAAGACCACCCCGGAAATCAAGGTCGAAGGTGTGCGCTCGCGTGGCGGTAAAGTGGTGCTGCACGGGGATTCGTTCCCGGAAGCCCTGGCCTACTCGCTGAAACTGGTCGACGAAAAAGGCTACGTCTACATTCACCCCTACGACGATCCTCACACCATTGCCGGGCAGGGCACGGTGGCCATGGAGATTCTGCGCCAGCACCCTGGCCGTCTGGACGCAATCTTCGTCCCGGTGGGCGGTGGCGGACTGATCGCCGGGATCGCGGCATACGTGAAGTACCTGCGGCCTGAAATCAAGATCATCGGCGTCGAGCCGGACGACTCCAACTGCCTGCAAGCCGCCATGGCCGCTGGTGAACGCGTGATCCTGCCGACCGTGGGCCTCTTCGCCGACGGCGTCGCGGTGGCGCAGATTGGTCAGCACACCTTCGACATTTGCAAAGACTATGTCGATGAAGTAATCACCGTCAGCACCGATGAAATCTGCGCGGCAATCAAGGATATCTACGACGATACCCGCTCGATCACTGAACCTGCCGGCGCCTTGGGCGTGGCCGGGATCAAGAAGTATGTCGAGCAACGCGGTGTCACCGGCCACACCTTCGTGGCCATCGATTCCGGCGCCAACGTCAACTTCGACCGCTTGCGCCACGTGGCCGAACGCGCTGAATTGGGCGAGGGTCGCGAAGCCATCATCGCCGTGACCATCCCCGAGAAGCCGGGCAGCTTCAAGGCGTTCTGCGAAGCCATCGGCAAGCGCCAGATCACCGAATTCAACTACCGCTACAACACCGGCAGCGAAGCGCACATCTTCGTCGGCGTGCAGACGCATCCGGAAAACGACCCGCGCAGTGCGCTGCTCGCCAGTCTCACCGAGCAGGGTTTCCCGGTGCTCGACCTGACCGACAACGAACTGGCCAAGTTGCACATTCGCCATATGGTTGGTGGGCGCGCCGCCCAGGTGGTCGATGAAGTGGTGCTGCGCTTCGAGTTCCCGGAGCGTCCGGGTGCGTTGTTCAACTTCCTCAACAAGCTCGGCGGGCGCTGGAACATTTCGATGTTCCACTACCGCAACCACGGCGCGGCCGATGGCCGTGTAGTCGCGGGCCTGCAAGTGCCGCACGAAGAGCGTCATCTGGTACCGGCCGCGCTGGAAGAAATCGGCTACCCGTACTGGGACGAAAGCGACAACCCGGCCTATCAGCTGTTTCTCGGCTGAGCGGCTACGCTGATCGGCAGGCCATAAGGAAATCGAACAATGGAAACGTTAACCGCCCTCAAAATCGCTCATGGCGTGGCGACGGTGTTGCTGTTGATCAGCGCACTGGGGTTGGCGATCTGGGTCTGGCGCGCCCGCCGTAACGGCGACGCAAGCGCTCACACTCGTACCTTGCAACGACCGCTTGTGTTCATCTGGCTATTGATGGGCCTGGCACTGCTGAGCATGCCGTTCACCGGTTGGTGGATGGTGCATCTGGTGGGCTGGCCGTTGGGGCAGACCTGGCTGCTGGCTTCCAGTGTGCTCTACACCGTGGCGGCGTTGGGCTGGTTCTGGCTGGTGGTGCGGCTGAATCGGCTGCGCAAGGCGCCCGCGGGAGGGAATGGGAAGTTTACGTTTGCGTTGGCGCTGTTCAGCTTGGTTTGCTTTATTGCCATTGCGGGGTTGATGGGGGCCAAGCCGGTATAGCGCGGAATCTGTAGCAGCTGCCGAGGTACGAGGCTGCGATGGGCTGCGAAGCGGCCCCAAAGGGCGGTCCTGCGGACCGCAACGCAGCCTCGTACCTCGGCAGCTGCTACAGGCTTAATCAGTCGCGCAGGCTAATCACCGGCCAACCCCGCTTCTCGGCCTCGGCCCGCAGATTCACGTCCGGATCAACAGCAATCGGATTCGCCACCTGTTCCAGCAACGACAAGTCATTCATCGAATCGCTGTAGAAATAGCTGTCTTCCAGATTGTGGCCAGTCTCTTCGAGCCAACGATTCAACCGGGTCACCTTGCCTTCACGGAAGCACGGGACATCAGTGCTGCGCCCGGTGTAACGGCCGTCGATCATTTCGCATTCGGTGGCGATCAGGGTTTCAACGCCTAAACGTGCTGCAATCGGCCCGGTCACAAAGCGGTTGGTGGCGGTGATGATCACCAGTTTGTCGCCGGCCTCACGGTGCTTGGCCAGCAGTTCGATACCCTTGGGCAGTACGATCGGTTCGATGCAGTCGCGCATGTAGTCCAGGTGCCATTGATCCAGCGTGGCCATCTCGGTGCGACCGAGAACTTCGAGGCAGAAGTTCAGGTACGCGTCGTTATCCAGCTTGCCGGCCAGGTAGTCCTGATAGAACTCGTCGTTGCGTGCCTTGTAGGCGACGGCGTCGAGGAAACCGCGTTCGCACAGATAATCGCCCCAGGCGTGGTCACTGTCACCGCCCAGAAGCGTGTTGTCCAAGTCGAATAAAGCCAGCCGCATTACAGTTACTCGCTGAAAAGTCTGTAGAAAGGTGTCCAGAATACGGACTTTTCACAAGAGTGCACATAAGGTAGGTCGGCTCGTTGCTGCTTTCACAACCTTTGTGGAACAATGCGACGACATGCGTTTGCGAGGTTGTTGCCGTGATCGACCCCGATGGTTTCCGCCCCAATGTCGGGATCATTCTGACGAATGATGCCGGCCAGGTGCTATGGGCTCGCCGTATCAATCAAGATGCCTGGCAGTTTCCACAGGGAGGGATCAATCCCCAGGAGACGCCGGAAGACGCCTTGTACCGCGAGTTGAACGAAGAAGTGGGCCTGGAGCGCGAAGATGTTGAAATACTCGCCTGCACCCGGGGCTGGTTGCGCTATCGTTTGCCGCAACGTCTGGTCAGGACGCACAGCCAACCGCTGTGCATCGGCCAGAAGCAGAAATGGTTTCTCCTGCGCCTGAT
>NZ_JBIVCD010000035.1:0-72117 GCF_044746425.1 Pseudomonas sp. NPDC086112
CTCCTGACCGTATTTCATACCTGTAAACGATGTCTCCGGTTTAAAACGTAAAGGATGTCTCCGGTTTCTACCCGAGCAAGCCCGCTCCCACAGGTGACCGTGTTCAGTGCATGGACAGGCGTTCGCCAAGATTTTCGGCTTTGAGAATATCGAACAACGCCTGCGCCGCCGCCGACAATTCATGCCCTGTCGTCAGCACCCCGATCGCCCGTTCCACCACCGGGTCGCGCAGGGTTATGCAACGCGCGCCCAGCTCGCGCATCTGCCCGGCGCACAAGGCCGGCACCGCACTGACGCCCAATCCGCTGGCGACCATCCGCCCGACCGTTGCCAACTGATGGCTTTCAAATTCCACCGGCAACTTCATGCCGCGCGTCTGTAAATGTTCTTCGAGCATCACCCGCACCGTCGATGGTCGCTGCAAGGTAATGAACGGCTCCTTGAGCAAGGTCTGCCAATCGATGTCCGCCAGCTCCGCCAGTGGTGAATCGAGGGGCACCACCGCCACAAACCGGTCGATGTACAACGGGGTAAATTCCAGCGACGAGCTCTGGGTCGGTTCAAACGCCACGCCCAATTCCACCTGACGGTCGCGAACCATTTCCAGCACCTGCTCGTTGATCACGTCATTCACCGTGACATTGACCTTGGGATAACGCGCGCGAAAGGTCTTGAGGATCGGCGGCAGCAAGTTGCCGGCAAACGACGGCATCGCCGCCAGCGTCACGCGGCCGCGCTGGAGGGTGAAGCGTTGCCGCAGTTCATCCTCGGCATTGTCCCAGTCCGCGATCAATCGACGGGCCAGTGGCAGCAGCGATTCGCCTTCGGCGGTCAGTGCGACGTTGCGGGTATTGCGCGTGAACAGGCGCCCGCCCAAACCCTCCTCCAGCGCCTTGATGGTCAGGCTCAACGCCGACTGGGACAGGTGCAGCCGCTCGCACGCCACGGCAAAGCTCAAACTCTGGGCCACGGCCAGGAAGGCGCGGATCTGTTTGACGGTCATGACCACGGTCTCCAACGGTAAGCACATCCAACGTAGCTGCCGAAGGCTGATCCTACGCATTAGTGAGTTTTATCTATCAATCAACCTTAAAAATCAACTTAACAAATAAATCCTCCGGCGAGACACTCCCTCCCCATCCGGCTAGCCAGCCGCCCACAAAGAATAAAAGAGGTGCATATGGCAGGGTTCGACAAGCGCGTGTATTCCTACGAGGAAGCGATGGCAGGTCTTGAAGACGGCATGACCGTGATCTCCGGCGGCTTCGGCCTGTGCGGGATTCCGGAAAACCTCATCGCCGAGATCCAGCACCGCGGCACGCGTGATCTCACCGTGGTCTCCAACAACTGCGGCGTCGACGGTTTCGGCCTCGGTGTGCTGCTGGTAGACCGGCAGATCCGCAAGGTGGTGGCCTCCTACGTCGGCGAAAACGCGCTGTTCGAGAAGCAACTGCTGAGCGGCGAAATCGAAGTCGTCCTGACCCCTCAAGGCACCCTCGCCGAGAAAATGCGCGCAGGCGGCGCCGGCATCCCGGCGTTCTTCACCGCGACTGGCGTCGGCACTCCGGTGGCCGACGGCAAGGAAGTCCGCGAATTCAAGGGCCGCCAGTACCTGATGGAAGAATCCATCACCGGTGACTTCGCCATCGTCAAAGGCTGGAAAGCCGACCATTTCGGTAACGTGGTCTATCGCCACACCGCCCAGAACTTCAACCCGCTGGCCGCCACCGCCGGCAAGATCACCGTGGTCGAAGTCGAAGAAATCGTCGAACCCGGCGAGCTGGACCCGTCGCAGATCCATACCCCTGGCATCTACGTCGACCGGGTCATTTGCGGCACGTTCGAGAAGCGCATCGAACAGCGCACCGTGCGTAAGTGATCCCCTGCCCCCGGACCGAATGAAGGAAATAACAACAATGGCACTTTCCCGCGAACAAATGGCTCAGCGCGTCGCCCGCGAAATGCAGGACGGCTACTACGTGAACCTCGGCATCGGCATCCCGACCCTGGTCGCCAACTACATCCCTGAAGGCATGGAAGTCATGCTGCAATCGGAAAACGGCCTGCTCGGCATGGGCGCCTTTCCGACCGACGCCGAAGTCGACGCCGACATGATCAACGCCGGCAAGCAAACCGTGACCGCTCGCATCGGCGCGTCGATTTTCTCGTCCGCCGAATCGTTCGCGATGATTCGCGGCGGCCACATCGACCTGACCGTGTTGGGCGCGTTTGAAGTGGACGTCGAAGGCAACATCGCCTCCTGGATGATCCCCGGCAAACTGGTCAAGGGCATGGGCGGCGCGATGGACCTGGTGGCCGGTGCGGACAACATCATCGTCACCATGACCCACGCCTCCAAGGACGGCGAGTCGAAACTGCTGTCGCGTTGCAGCCTGCCGCTGACCGGCGCCGGTTGCATCAAGCGCGTGCTGACCGACCTGGCCTACCTGGAAATCAAGGACGGTGCGTTCATTCTCAAGGAGCGCGCACCGGGCGTCAGCGTCGAGGAAATCGTCGCCAAGACCGCTGGTAAACTGATCGTGCCTGATCATGTCCCGGAAATGCAGTTCACTGCCCAGTGAGGAATCCTTCCATGCAAGAAGTCGTAATTGTTGCCGCCACTCGCACTGCCATCGGCAGCTTCCAGGGGGCGCTGGCCAATGTGTCCGCCGTTGACCTTGGTGCTGCGGTGATCCGCCAGTTGCTGGCGCAGACCGGGCTGGACCCGGCGCAGGTCGATGAAGTGATCATGGGCCAGGTATTGACTGCCGGTGCCGGGCAGAACCCTGCGCGTCAGGCCGCGATCAAGGCCGGCCTGCCCTTCGCCGTGCCGGCCATGACCCTGAACAAGGTCTGCGGCTCGGGCCTGAAAGCGCTGCATCTGGCGGCTCAGGCAATTCGCTGCGGCGATGCCGAAGTGATCATCGCCGGTGGCCAGGAAAACATGAGCCTGGCCAATTACGTCATGCCCGGTGCCCGCACCGGTTTGCGTATGGGTCACGCGCAGATCGTCGACACGATGATCAGCGACGGTTTGTGGGATGCGTTCAACGATTACCACATGGGCATCACCGCCGAGAATCTGGCCGAGAAATACAGCCTGACCCGTGAGCAACAGGACACCTTCGCTGCCGCCTCCCAGCAAAAAGCTGTGGCCGCCATCGAAGCCGGGCGGTTTGCCGATGAGATCACGCCGATCCTGATCCCACAGCGCAAGGGCGATCCGCTGGCCTTCGCCACCGATGAACAGCCTCGGGCCGGCACCACCGCCGGCTCCCTGGGCAAACTGAAAGCGGCCTTCAAGAAGGACGGTTCGGTGACTGCCGGCAACGCTTCTTCGCTGAACGACGGCGCCGCTGCAGTGATACTGATGAGTGCCGACAAAGCCAAGGCCCTCGGGTTGCCAGTGCTGGCGAAAATCGCCGCTTATGCCAACGCGGGCGTCGACCCGGCGATCATGGGCATCGGCCCGGTGTCGGCCACTCGCCGTTGCCTGGACAAGGCGGGTTGGTCCATCGGTCAACTGGACCTGATCGAAGCCAACGAAGCCTTCGCCGCGCAATCTCTGGCCGTGGCCAAGGACCTGGAATGGGACCTGAACAAGGTCAACGTCAACGGCGGCGCCATTGCCCTGGGCCACCCGATCGGTGCGTCAGGTTGCCGGGTACTGGTGACGTTGTTGCATGAAATGATCAAGCAGGACGCCAAAAAAGGTCTGGCGACGTTATGCATTGGCGGAGGCCAAGGCGTAGCACTGGCGGTCGAGCGCTAATTACATCCTTGTAGGAGCGAGGCTTGCCCGCGAAGAACGATGACGCAGTTTATCTGTTGCACCGAGTTATCGTTCTTCGCGGGCAAGCCTCGCTCCTACAGGTTATGGTCTCTGGCCCTCAGGCGAATTTCACCAGATTCAACGCAGGCAAAGGTCCACCCGGAAACTGCACCAGCCGCGCCCCGACACTCAGTTCGCCCAGATCGATTCCAAAGAACCCCAACCGCTCGATCAACGTAGCCACCTGTGCCTTGGCCTCGGCATCGTCACCAGAGAGAAAAAGCACCCGCCGACCACCCTCCGCTTTCGGATCGCTCTCAAGCAGATGCGCCTGTAGGTGATTGAACGCCTTGACCACCCGCGCACCGGGCACCCATTCAGCAAACACTTCGCTGGACGGACGTCCCTGCAAATCCACCGCTTTGAACGATGGCGCCTCAATCGAATTGTTCGCATCGATCACAATCCGCCCGTCGAAATCTGGCAGCCCGGCCAGTGCCGTCGGTAACTTCGACCAATTCACCGCCACCAAAACAATCGGCTGTGCAGCCGCTTCTTCACGGGTGCCGGCCCGCGCTGTCGGCCCGAGTTCTGCTACCAGTGAGGCCAGGGTTTGCGGACCGCGGCTGTTGGCGATAACGATTTCAATGCCCTGACGGGATAACGCTTTGGCGAAGGCTGTGCCGATGGCGCCAGCGCCGATGATTCCGATTGTGCTCATGGTGTTCACTCCGTGGTGGGTTGATGGAGTGAATACTGCGCTTGCCATTACGACTTGATTAGAGGGTAATAGTTTGAATCATCTTCAAGCATTAATAGCAGGTGTCTGGAATGGAAACCCTCGCCAACCTTGAATCTTTCGTGCGCAGCGCCGAAACCGGCAGCTTCTCCGCCGCCGCACGGCTGCTCGCACTGACACCCGCCGCTGTCAGCCGCAACGTGGCGATGCTCGAACGCAACATCGGTGTGCGGCTATTCCAGCGCTCGACCCGCAAGTTGTCACTGACCGAAGCCGGGGAGCGTTTTCTGGCGAGTATCAGCGGCAATCTGCAAGGGTTGCAGGCGGCGATCAGTGCGGTGTCCAGTGATCGCGGGGAGCCGGCGGGCGTGCTCAAAGTCAGCCTGGCGCCGACTTTTGGCATCGGCCATGTATTGCCGTTGTTGCCGGATTTTCTGGCGCGCTATCCGCTGATTCGCCCTGAGTGGCACTTCGAAAACCGCCAGGTGGACCTGATCGCCGAAGGCTATGACGCGGCCATCGGTGGTGGTTTCGAATTGACGCCCGGGGTCATCTCGCGGACGTTGGCGGCGGCACATGTGGTGGCAGTGGCTTCACCGGCGTACATGGCCGGGCGCACGCCGCCCGACAACCCGACGGATCTGGCGCGATACAACGGGATTGTGATGCGCGGCGTGCGCACCGGGCGAGTGCGTCACTGGGTCATGCAGGATGGCGCGGGCAATGAAGCAAGTGCCGAGCTCAGTGAAAACATCGTGCTCAATGACCCGGCCGCCATGCGTGAAGCGGCCCTGCTCGGCCTCGGAGTAACGCTGCTGGTGTTGCCCGATGTCGCCGTCAATATTGAGCGAGGTGAACTGGTGCGCTTGTTGCCGGGCTGGCATGCCGACGCGGGGCCGATCTCGTTGTATTACCCGAGCCGCACGTTGATGCCGGCCAAGACCCGGGTGTTTATCGATTATCTGGTCGAGGCGTTTGGGCGGGAGACCGCGTAATCGTTCTTCGCGAGCAAGCCCGCTCCCACAGTTGATCGAGGTTGATCACAAATTTTGTGATCGGCACAGTTCCAATGTGGGAGCGGGCTTGCTCGCGAAGAGGCCCGGGCAGGCAAGACACCTCCCGACTCAGAGACCACGCTGAGCAATCCATCGCCCGCAATGCTAACGTGGCCGGCTCACACCGAATGGAGACGCGTGGGTGCTGATGCTCAAACTGCTGGTGATTCCGGGATTTCTGTTGATGATTTCCCTGGCTGGAAAACGCTGGGGCCCAAGCGTGGCCGGTTGGCTGTCGGGGTTGCCGGTGGTGGTGGGGCCGATTCTGTTCTTCCTCGCCATTGAGCAGGGCCAGCTGTTCGCTGCTCAGGCCGCGACGGCGGCGCTGTCGGCAATGTTCGCCATGATTGCCTTCTGCGTGACTTACGCCCAGGTTGCACAACGCTTGAGCTGGCCGTGGGCGCTGACGATTTCGCTGTTGGTCTGGGCCTTGGCGGCTATTGTGCTGTCGCTGACTCCGCCGTCTCTGGTGTTCTCGGTAATCGCGGCCGCCACCGCATTACTGGCCGCTCCGTACCTGTTTCCCTCGGTGCAACCTATCGTTTCAGGCCCGACGCCGAAGTCCGACAAACTGCTGCTGCGCATGATGGCCGGCGCCCTGCTCACATTGGCTGTGACGTTGCTGGCCAGCACCGTCGGCGAACGCTGGAGCGGGTTGCTCGCGGTATTCCCGGTGCTAGGCAGTGTGATGGCGGTGTTTTCCCAGCAGACTCGTGGGCTGGCGTTTACCGCGGCGTTGCTCAGGGCAACGGCGACCGGGATGTATTCGTTTGCGGCGTTTTGTCTGGTGCTGGCTTTGGCGTTGCCGAGATTTGGCTGGATGGGCTTTGTGTTGGGGGTCGGGGTTTCGCTGGGGATGTTGATGATTACGAAGCGCTTGCTCTTGCGATCAAAAAACGATGAGGAACGATCACGAAAGTTGCAGAGAATGGATGGCTAAGCCCTGGCTGTCCGTCCGGGATTTTTAATGAAAAGGTTGCCCAGAAATGGCTTCCGGGCAAATGGGCAGAAACTTTGAGTTAGAACTGGTTTAGCTCTGGGGTGGGTACTTATCCGCGTGATGTACCTCGATCTTCTCTAGGTCACTCAAAATCGCTTTCGGCGGATTGAGCAGCAAACCTTTAAATGGATAAGGCGGCCGGATCTCATATCGATCGGACTCCACCCTAGCAAGCTCCACCCACTTGCCGTCCTCTTTGTAACAGACGACAAGCGTGGCACTACCCTTTCCGTCTTCAGTCCCTTTAAACTGTATGGCAGCAATCCTTTCTTGGAAACTGGCGCTCATATCTATCACTCCCTGACTTATCGACAACCGATAAGTTTCAAGCCCATTCTTCTCTGCCTCAAAGCGTTGCACACCTGTTAGAAATAACAGTTTCGACGAACGGCGACGATGATCGCCGCATCTCGCCACAGTGTGATCACACACTGTGTAGCAGCTGGCGAAGCCTGCGTTCGGCTGCGAAGCAGTCGTGAAATCAGGCACCGCGGTCTTTCAGGTATATCGCGCGCACAGGTTTGCGACTGCTGCGCAGTCGAACGCAGCCTCGCAGGCTCGACAGCTGCTACACCACAGACTCAACCTGCGGCGGCTGCTACAGATCGCAATCCATGGGATGATCGCCGTCAAAGCGCGGATCATCCCCAGGAGAGTTTGAATGTCATTGTTGAGTAAAAAAGCCGTTGTTCTGCTGCTGATGGCGGCTACCAGCCTGGGTGCCTTGAATGTGCAGGCGGCCAAGGCCACTGCCGGCGACAAAGCGCCGGCCCAGAAGGTCTCGATGCTCGGCGGCAAGTTCACCTTCACCCTGCCCAAGGGTTTCATCGCCAACCCGCTGCCAGCCGGCGATGCGGCCACCGGCACTGCTGGGGCGACGGGTACGATGTACACCAACCAGGCCACCAAAACCGTGGTGATCGCCGCTGAAAACACCATCCCCGGCGGCGTCAACGTCAAGGACAACGACGGTGAATTCCTCGACAACACCGTGTCCGCGTTCGCCACCGAGCAACGCAACGCCTTGCCGGATTTCAACAAAACCAGCGAAAAAAGCCTGACCCAGAAAGGCACGGGCCTGGGCCTTCGGCAGATCGACAGCACCGCCACCCAGGGCGGCGGCATGACGCTGGACAGCACGTTGATGGCTGCTTCCGGCACGCGCATGGCCATCGTTCAGATCATTTCCCGCCCCAACGACAAAACCGGCCACGAAACGCTGGTGAAACAAATCGTCAGCGGCAAATAAACCCGACCGATTCAGGGATTGAGCCGCTGCAACCAGGCGCTCAAATCCTTCACCTCGGTGGCGCTGATGCTGTGACCGACACCCGGATAGGCATGAAACTCGGGCTTGAGTGACAGGTGCTGCAACAGGCTGTCGGCCTCAGTACCGTCGTTGTAGGGCAGGAGTGTGTCGGCGGTGCCATGACCGATGAAAATCGCCAGCTGCTGGCGCTTTTCATACGGTTTGAGCTCGGACTTGAGCACCGGCAGAATTCGCCCGCTCAGTGCCGCAATTCCACCCACTGCGTCGGGATGACGCAACGCGACCTCGTAGGAAATCATCGCGCCCTGGCTGAAACCCACCAGGAATACCTTGTCCGCTTCGGTGTGATATTTCTTCGCCGCCTGTGCGACAAAATCCCTCAACAGCTGGCCGCTGGCCTTCAGGTCGGCCGCCTCACCGTCGTAGGCGCCCTCGCCCTTCTGGCGAAACCACTGGTAACTGCCCTCCTCCAACGTCATCGGCGCCCGCACCGACAGGTAATTGTACTGGGGCGGCAATTGATCCTTGATGTCGAACAGGTCCTGCTCGTTACTGCCGTAACCGTGCAGGAAAATCACCAGAGGCTGGTTGCGGGATTCAGAGTCGGCCTGCTCCAGGTACTTGAGCGGCAGATCGGTGTGCAGTGGGGTTTGAGCGTGGACGGCGGTGGACGCCAGGAGCGTGAGCAGAGCGAGCAACTTCAACATAAACCTTCCTTCACAGCGCGCAGGATTCGGGGCAAAGCCTAACACTGTGAAGCATGCTGGGGCATTTCAGGTGTTGCTGAAGCCGCCATCGCGAGCAGGCTCGCTCCCACAGGTTTCTCATCTCAATAGTGAGAGCATAAAAAAAGTGGCCACCGCGTCAACAGTGGCCACTTTTTTCTACGGCGTATTAATGGCCGTAAACGTCAAAGTTGAAGTACTTGTCCTGCACTTGCTTGTACTTGCCGTTGGCGCGGATTTCGGTGATGGCAGTGTTGAATTTGTCCGCCAGCTCTTTATCACCCTTGCGCACGGCGATGCCGGCACCGCCGCCGAAGTACTTGGCGTCTTCATAGGTCGGGCCTACGAAGGCAAAGCCTTTACCGGCGTCGGTTTTCAGGAAACCTTCGTCCAGGTTGACCGAGTCGGCCAGCATCGCGTCGAGGCGACCGGCGACCATGTCCAGGTTGGCTTCCTGCTGGGAACCGTAACGCACCAGGTTGATGCCGGCCGGTACCAGCACTTCCGTGGCGAAACGGTCGTGGGTGCTGGCGCGCAACACACCGACTTTCTTGCCTTTGAGCTCGGTCAGCGGATCCTTGACGTCGGTGCCTTCCTTCATCACGAAGCGCGCCGGGGTGTGGTAGTACTTGATGGTGAAATCGACGTTCTTCTTGCGATCGTCGGTGATGGTCATGGACGACAGGATCGCGTCGATTTTCTTGACCTTCAGGGCCGGGATCAAACCATCGAACTCTTGTTCGACCCAGGTGCACTTCACTTTCATCTGCTCACACAACGCATCGCCGATGTCCACGTCGAAACCGGTGAGTTTGCCGTCCGGGGTTTTCATCGAGAACGGCGGGTAGCCGGCTTCGATACCGAGGCGAATCGGCTTGGCGTCATCGGCCATGGCGGTCAGGGACAACATCGACAGTGCCAGGGCACCGAACATCACTCGCTTCTTCATTTATAACTCCTGTGTGCGGAGGCTTTTATTGGCAGCTTTCGATTGGCAACTTTCGGTTAGTGAAGACCGAAGTGGCCGGCAGTCTAGAGCGGCTTCAGGAGGGCAAATTGTGTTTAAGCGACAAATACTTATAGAAAAAAAGCCGCGGGAATCAAGGCACTTGAAGCGTGCGCCAAGGTGGTGCAAGGGCTGTAGGACAATCCTTTGTTTCAGACAAAACCTACAAGGTTTCGGGCGTGATCCGATTGAACAGTCGCGCTGGTGATGAAGCTTTTTTTGCGGCACATTGATCCCGCCACCCCATCCCCGGAAGAGAAGCGTGATGCCCGCATTGAACCTGATCCAGCACCATCCTGCCGAAGGTCCTGGCGCCATTGCCGAATGGGCTCAGGCCCGTGGCATTACGCTGAACGTGTTTCGCGCCGACCTCAGCCAGTTGCCGCCGGTGAGCGCGGCACCCGCGATCCTGTTGGGCGGGCCTTATGAATCCAACGCCGGGCCGACGTGGCTGGAAGCGGAGCGTCAGTGGCTGGCGGGGAGTCTGGCTCAGGGCGCGGCGGTGTTTGCGATTTGTCTGGGCGCCCAATTGCTGGCGTTGACCCTGGGTGGGAATGTGCGGCGCATGGCTCGCACCGAAACTGGCTGGACGACCGTGACCTTTGCGGATGGCCAGACGCTGAAGGTGCTGGAATGGCACGAAGACGCGATCGATCTGCCAGCGGATGCGCAATTGCTGGCCAGCAGTGACGTGTGTGAGCAGCAGATGTACCGCGTCGGGGCGACTCGGGTGGGGTTGCAGTTCCATCCGGAGTGGAATGCTGAATCGGTGGCGACCCTCAATGAGCATTTTGCCGAGGAATCGCCGTTGCCTCGGGAGTCACAGGACAGCGCCGCCTATGCAGCCGTCAATGACTGGTTGCAGGGGACGCTCGACCAATGGTGGGCGGCGCGGACAGCGGTTTGAATCAAGATCAAAAGATCGCAGCCTTCGGCAGCTCCTACAGAAGACGTACTGCCGTGATTTCACCGTTGCCCTCGATCAATGTAGGAGCTGGCGAAGCCTGCGATCTTTTCGGCTACATCAACATTCGCAGCCGATCACGGTACTGACTGGCCGTTGCACCGAAACACTCAATTCAAACCCTTCATCCAGCCACCCCGTCACCCCGCCGATCATCTCCTTGACCGGGTAACCCAGCGCCGCCAGTTTCACCGCGGCCTTGTTGGCGCCGTTGCAGTGGGGCCCTGCGCAATAAACCACGAACAGCGTGGATGTCGAATAACCCGCCAAGCCATCAGCCGTGATCAGTCGCCCCGGGATGTTGATCGCGCCTGGCACATGTCCGCGTTCGAACGCCAACGGTCCGCGCACGTCGACCAGGACAAAATCCACCTCGCCAGCCTGTTGGCTGCCGTAGACGTCGGAACAATCGGTCTCGAAGGTCAGACGGTTGCTGAAATGCATCAGGGCGATGGCAGATGGGGCGGCGGGAATTTCGCGAACCAGGCTGGGCATGGGCTGTACTCCAAAGTCTCGGTGGGTGTGGGAAGACTTTATCTGCCCTACGCTTGTCGCTACAGTGGCGCACAAGACACTCACCGGGAATTTTCCGCCAAATGCAGCCCACCCCTGGATTGGTCGCGATTCTGGCCTATGACGGCCTCTGCACTTTCGAATTCGGTATTGCCGTGGAGATCTTCGGCCTGGCGCGACCGGAGTTCGATTTCCCTTGGTATGAACATCGAATCGTTGCCGTCGACCAAGGGCCGATGCGCGCCATGGGCGGCATTCAGGTGCTGGCCGACGGCGGGATGGAACTGCTGGAAGAGGCGCGGACTATCATCATCCCCGGCTGGCGCGACCGCAGCGCGGCGGTGCCTGCACCCTTGCTCGCCGCCCTGCGCCAGGCCCATGCCCGGGGCGCGCGATTGCTGTCGATCTGTTCCGGGGTATTTGTACTGGCGGCCACCGGTTTGCTCGACGGTCACGGCGCCACGACGCATTGGCGCTACACCGCTGAACTGGCCGAGCGTTTTCCGGACATACAGGTGGACCCGGACGTGCTGTATGTCGATTCCGGGCAATTGATCACCTCGGCCGGCAGCGCCGCCGGCATTGATGCCTGCCTGCACCTGGTCGCGCGGGATTTCGGCACTCAGGTAGCCAACTCGGTGGCGCGGCGCTTGGTGATGTCGCCGCAACGCACCGGCGGTCAGGCGCAGTTCATTCCGTCACCGGTCAGCCCGACGCCCCGCAGCGATCTGTCGCGGGTCATGCAGTGGGCGCGGGAACGTCTGCACGAACCGCTGGAAGTTCGCGACCTGGCCAGCGAAGCGGCCATGAGTGAACGCACGTTCCTGCGGCGGTTCACCGAAGCCAGCGGAATGCCGCCCAAGGCCTGGTTGCAACATGAGCGCCTGGCCCGGGCCCGCGAATTGTTGGAGAGCACCCGCCAGAACACCGAGCAGATTGCCCAGCACTGCGGTTATCGTTCGGTGGAGAGTTTCCGCGTAGCATTTCGCAGTGTGGTCGGCGTGCCGCCGTCGGTGTATCGGGAGCGGTTTGGGCGAGAGGTAAAGGCGATTTTTTGAGGTGTTTTTGAGGGCCTCTTCGCGAGCAAGCCCGCTCCCACATTGGGTCTGCGTCGTGCACAAATGTTGTGCTCAATAGAGATTCAGTGTGGGAGCGGGCTTGCTCGCGAAGGCGCCAGCCCAACCACCGAAACCCTCAAGGCTTGCGCAACAGATAAGTATCCATAATCCACCCATGCGCCAGCCGCGCCGCCTTACGCACCCGTTCAATCTCATCCGCGACATCCTTGAGTTTGCCGCTGATCAAAATTTCATCCGGCGTCCCCAGGTAAGCCCCCCAGTAAATCTCCGTCTCCTGATCGGCCACGTGATGGTAGGCATCTTGTGCATCCAGCATCACCACCAGGCTGTCGGCGTCACTCACCTGCCCCGCCGCCAACCGCCGGCCGGTGGTGATTTCAATCGAGCGCCCGATGCGATTCAGCGGCACCTTATGTTGCGCCGCCAGCGCCTGCACGCTGGTGATCCCGGGGATGACTTCGAACTCGAACACACACCGGCCTGACGCCAGAATCGCCTGCAGGATCCGGATGGTACTGTCGTACAACGCAGGATCGCCCCACACCAGAAAACCACCGCACTGATTGTCAGTCATTTCCTCGTTGATCAACCGCTCGAAGGTCTGCTGCTTGGCGCGGTTCAGATCTTCGACGCTGGCCTTGTAGTCCACATCCCCGCGCTCCCGCTCAGGGCTGTGGGCTTCAACGAAGCGGTAGTCGTGATCGGTGATGTAGCGCTCACAGAGCTCGCGGCGCAGGTCGATCAGTTTGTCTTTGCTCTGGCCCTTGTCCATGAGGAAAAACACATCGACGCGGTTCAGCGCCTTCACCGCCTGCATCGTGATGTAATCGGGGTTGCCGGCGCCGACTCCGATGACTAGAAGTTTTTTCATCAATGTGTTCCCTCTGGGTCCGTGCCCAACAAACGTAGCCGCCAGCAACCGTTGAACCGCAACTCGATGGCTGACAACGGTTCGACGTCGATCTGGTTGAACGCCGCCCCCTGCAACACCTGCATCAGGGCGGCGCGGATGACAAAAGGATGGGTGATGGCCACGATGTGCCCCGGCGTCGCCTCAAGGCTATTCAACCACGCAGCCACCCGTTCACCGAGTTGCGCCACCGATTCTCCACCGTGGGGTGCCGAGGTCGGGTCATTGAGCCAGGCCTGGAGCATCTCGGGTTCGGAGGTTTGCAGGTCGTCGATCGACGTGCCTTTCCAGCGTCCGAAATCGCAATCTGCCAGTGCCGTGACAATCTCCACATCATCGCCAAACAGCTCAGCGGTTTGCCGGGTCCGCAGTTCCGGGCCACAGAGCAAACGGGGGGTGCCCTTGAACTGGCGGCAACGCGAACCCTTCGCCGATTGCCAATCCATTTCCAACGGCTCATTCGTAGGAAAACGCGCCAATTTTTGTGCGACGGTTCGAGCGTGGCACATCAGGGTCAAGCGGGTCGCCTGCACGGAAGAATCTCTCTGGATAGGATGGAAAGTGCCACTAACAACCGGCTCATTGTGCCGCAAGAAATACGCTCAGAACGCATTCCACGTAGCAGCTTCGTTCGGCTGTAGCAGCTGCCGAGCTCGCGAGGCTGCGTTCGGCTGCGCAGCAGTCGTTAAACCAGAACTTGCGGTGCATCAGGCACACCGCATCAGCCCGATTCACGACTGCTTCGCAGCCGAACGCAGCCTCGCGAGCTCGGCAGCTGCTACGGACCGAGTGACGGCTTAACTTGCCCATTTTATCCCTGAGCAGGGTCGATATCTCACACATCCATGGGCGATGTCCTACAAAGCCAGTCGACATCCATGTAGCCCGCGGCGCACGAGGGTTTTCGCTCCATTTTTGGGCGTTTAAAATCCTCGGAAAAATTCACTAGACATGTAGCACACGTTACACAAATACTGTTTTAGCAATTTATGAAACAAAACAGACACACCCATCCAGCAGGAGCCCGGATGCCCTCTCTCAGAGACCTGATCACCGATCCCGGCCTGGAACTTACGCCGTCGGAACGCAAAGTCATACGTGCCTTGCTGGATCAGTACCCGCGTAACGGGCTGGGCCCGATGTCACGTCTGGCCGAACATGCCGGTGTCAGCGACCCAACCATCGTGCGGCTGGTAAAGAAGCTTGGTTTCAGCGGTTATGCTGACTTTCAGGAAGCCTTGCTCAGCGACATGGATGACCGCTTGCGCTCCCCCAGTACCCTGTTGCAACCCCGCTCCCATCTCAAAAAAGATGACCCCTGGAGCGACTATCTGGCGAACAGCCATCAGGCATTGGTCGAGACCCAGGCGCTGACCCAACCCGAAGATGTACGAATTCTGGTGGAATGGCTGCTCGACACCCGCCATCAGGTCCATTGCTTCGGCGGCCGCTTCAGCAGTTTCCTCGCCAACTATTTACTCAACCATCTGCGCCTGCTGCGGCCCGGCTGTTTTGCCCTGGAAGACAACGCGCAATTGCCGGACCGGCTGTTCGACGTGCAGCGTCAGGACGTGGTGCTGGTGTTCGACTATCGCCGCTATCAGTCCCAGGCCCTGCGGGTCGCCAATGCGGCGAAGAGCCAACATGCGCGGGTCGTGCTGTTCAGCGACATCTACGCGTCACCGCTACGAGAAATGGCCGACCTGATCATCAGCGCACCGGTGGAATCGGCGTCGGCCTTCGACTCGATGGTTCCGGCGCTGGCTCAGGTTGAAGCACTGGTTGCCTGCCTGTCACTGCGCAGCCCCGATCTGGCCGATCGCCTGGAAGGCATCGATGCCCTGCGGAACGACTTCGACACTCACCTGCTGGAGGATAAATAAGGATGTTCACGCTCCCCCACCACTCGCCCCGGGATTTGCCGTTTGCCACCGACCACACCGCACTGTTGCTGGTGGACATGCAGCGTGCCTGGCTTGAGCCGCAGTTCGACGCGCACCTCAACGGGCCGGATGCCGAATACTTTCTGACCCGCGCCCACATGCAAGTGGTGCCCAATCAACGCCGGCTGCTCAGTGCCTTTCGTAATGCACGACAAAACGTGCTGCACACGCTCATCGAAAGCCTCACCGCCGATGGTCGCGATCGTTCGCTGGATCACAAACTCTCGGACATGCATCTGCCCAAGGGCAGCCCGCAAGCGCGAATCATCGATGACCTGACGCCGATCGAAAACGAAATCGTGCTGCCCAAGACCTCTTCCGGGGTCTTCAACTCCACCAACATCGACTATGTGCTGCGCAACCTGGAAACCCGACACTTGATCATCGCCGGCATCGTCACCGACCAGTGCGTCGACATGGCCGTGCGTGACGCCGCCGACCGCGGTTACCTGGTGACGCTGGTCGAAGATGCTTGCGCCACCTACACCGAACAACGGCATTACGCCTGCCTGAACGCCATCAAGGGCTACTGCTGGATCACCGACACCCGGACCGTGCTCGGCCGGTTGCAGGAGATGCAGCCATGAGCGCTCGCCTGTCGCCGTTACCCATGACCACCATTGTCACCACCGACCTGATCGGCGTGACGCGCGGCCGTTCCTTTCCCACCGACGAACTCGAGGCCTATCAAGTGGCGGGCTGCGGCTGGGTGCCGGCCAACAGCGCCCTGACCCCGCAAGACATTATTGCCTCCAGCAATCCATGGGGTGCTTATGGCGACTTGCGGCTGATCCCCGACATGAGCAGCCGCGTGACCGTCAACAACGGCCCGGACGCCAATGCCCCGGCGCTGGACTTCATTCACGGCGACATTCGCGAAACCGATGGCCGCCCGTGGGGCGCCTGCCCGCGTACGTTGTTGCGCAACGAGGTGGAGCGTTATCGCAGCGAATTGGGACTGAAGATCAACGCCGCGTTCGAACATGAATTCAACCTCGGCAACGGCGCGGCTGAGCATCTGGCGTTCTCTCTTGAGGCGCAGCGCCAGGGCGCCGAGTTCGGCGGCTGGTTGCTCAGCGCACTGCGTGCCGGCGGTGTGGAGCCGGAGATGTTCCTGCCGGAATACGGCAAGCACCAATACGAAATCACCTGCCGCCCGGCCCTCGGCGTCGCCGCCGCCGACCGCGCGGTGAACGTGCGTGAGATCACCCGTGAGATCGCCCGGCAAATGGGCCTGGACCTGAGTTTCGCGCCCAAGACTTCCGCGCAGGCGGTGTGCAATGGCGTGCATTTGCACGTGAGCCTGCAGGATCTCACCGGCCACCCGGTGATGTACGACGCTGGCACCACCAACTGTCTGTCGACCCTCGGCCAGCATTGGGCCGCCGGCGTTCTGCATTATTTGCCGGCGCTCTGCGCCTTTACCGCGCCGACACCGGTGTCCTACGAACGCTTGCAGCCTCATCACTGGAGCGCTTCCTACGCCTGCCTCGGCCAACGCAACCGCGAAGCGGCGCTGCGGATTTGCCCGACCGTGAGCCTGGGCGGCAAAGCCGTGGCGGCGCAGTACAACCTGGAATTTCGCGCCATGGACGCCACCGCCTCGCCGCATCTGGCCATGGCCGCGTTGCTGATCGCCGGGCGCCTGGGCATCGAGCAGCGCCTGGCCTTGAACGCGATCACCGATGAGGTCCCCGATTCCCTGAACGAAGAGCAACGCCAGGCCCGCGGCATCGTCGCCCTGCCCGCGTCCCTGTCCCAGGCCCTGGAATGCCTGCGCAACAGCGAGGCGCTGATCGAAGCCCTGCCGAGCGCCTTGCTGGACACCTGGTTCGCCCTTAAAACCGAGGAACTGAAGCTGACGGAACAGCTCTCGCCCGCCGAACTTTGTGAGCACTATGCGCGCCTGTACTGAATCCGCCGAACTGGGCCTCTATACCCAGCCCGCGTATACCCTGAGCCGGGAAGCCTCCCAGCACCCGCTGATTCTGGTGTGTGAACATGCCAGTCGTTTTATCCCGGCCGGCCTGAATGATCTGGGCTTGAGCCACGAAGCCGCTCGCGAACACATCGCCTGGGACATCGGCGCCCTGACGCTGGCCGAGGGCTTGTCCGAAGCACTGGGCGCGACCCTGTTAGCGGCCAACTATTCACGGCTGTTGATCGACCTCAACCGCCCGCGCCATGCGCCGGACAGCATTCCATTGCAGAGCGAAATTTATCAGGTGCCGGGCAATCGGGATCTGGACGAGGCCACCCGCGATTATCGCCGACACTGCCTGTTCAAGCCCTTTCATGCACGCCTGCAAACCTTGATCGACGCCCGTGTGGCGCAAGGTCGACCGGTTCGCGTGGTGGGGATTCACAGTTTCACGCCGATATATTACGGCCAGCCGCGACCGCTGGAAGTCGGCGTGTTGTACGGGCAGGCTGGGGAGTACGCCCAGCGAGTGATCGACGGGTTGAGTCGGCATCCCTTGAAAGTCGCGGGTAATCAGCCGTACAAAGTCGATCCGCTGTGCGACATGACCGTGCCGGTTCACGGCGATGCACGAGGGCTGGAGTCGGTGTTGATCGAGGTGCGCAACGATCTGCTGCGTACGCCCGATGACATCGGTCGCTGGACCGACTATCTGGCGCCACTGCTGTAGAGCAATCGCTTCACACTCGCAGCATGCAGCTGCTTTCAAATCAAGGAGAAGGGCTTCATGGAAATAGAAGAATTCGGCTACAAGCAAGAGTTGAAACGTAGCCTGTCGCTGACGGACCTGGTGGTGTACGGGATGATCTTCATGATCCCCATCGCCCCGTTCGGCGTCTATGGTTACGTCAACGCCGAAGCCCCGGGGATGGTGCCGCTGGCCTACATCATCGGCATGGTGGCAATGCTGTTCACCGCCCTCAGTTACGGCAGCATGGCCCGGGCCTTTCCGATTGCAGGCTCGGTGTATTCCTACGCACAACGCGGCCTCAACCCGCATGTCGGGTTTATCGCCGGTTGGCTGATGCTGCTCGATTATTTGCTGATTCCGCCGCTGCTCTACGTCTACGCGGCGATGGCGCTGAATCATTTGTACCCGGATATCCCGAAAGTCGGCTTCATCCTGGCCTTTCTGGTCAGCGCCACCTTCGTCAACCTGCGGGGCATTACCTTCACCGCGCGGATGAACATCGTCTTTCTATTGGCGCAACTGGTGGTGCTGGGGATCTTCCTGTTCTACGCCTGGAATGCCCTGCACAGCGGCGGCGGTAATGGTCAACTGACCCTGGCGCCGCTGTACAACCCCGAGACCTTCAACTTCGCCCTGCTGATGCAAGCGGTGTCGATTGCCGTGCTGTCGTTCCTCGGTTTCGATGCGATTTCCACCCTCGCCGAAGAAATCAAGGGCGATCCGGGCCGTAGCGTCGGCAAGGCTGCGCTGATCACATTGCTGGTGATGGGCGTGATCTTCGTCGTGCAGACCTGGATTGCCACGGATCTGGCCGCCGGCCTGGGCTTCAAGAGCGCCGACACTGCGTTCTATGAAATCGCCGAAATCGCCGCCGGCAGCTGGCTGGCAACCTTGACCGCCGTGGCCACCGCCCTGGCTTGGGGCGTAGCCGTCGCGATCACCTCGCAAGCGGCGGTTTCGCGCCTGCTGTTCGGCATGGCCCGGGACGGCAAACTGCCGAAAGTGCTGGCCAAGGTGCACCCGAAACACAACACGCCGTACTTGAGCATCTATCTGGTGGCGGTGCTGTCGCTAGTGATCTGCTACCTGTTCATCAACTCGGTGGACACCCTCACCTCCCTGGTGAACTTCGGCGCCCTGAGCGGCTTCATGTTGCTGCACCTGACCGTCATCAACTATTACTGGCGTCGGCAGAAGTCCGGCCAGGTGATCCGTCACCTGATCTGCCCGGTCATCGGCTTCATCATCGTCGCGGCCATCATGTACAACATGGGCGTCGATGCACAGAAACTCGGCCTGATCTGGATTGTCTTGGGCCTGGTCTATCTATTCTTCCTCAACAAACTGGGTGCCAGCACGGCGCTGCCTGATCCGAGCACCGACCCAAGCAATGGCTGACAAGAAAAAGGGCAGCGTCTGACATGAATTCAGGCGACTGCTGATTTCAAGCGTGGAAACCGACAGTGATAGTCAGGTTCGGTGCAAATCGCCGAACCCTTTGATACAGGAGTACATCCATGCTGGTCTTACGCCCGGTGGAGTTAACCGACCTGCCCCAATTGCAGCAACTGGCGCGCGACAGTCTGGTGGGGGTCACGTCCTTGCCGGACGACACCGAACGCCTGCGCGAGAAGATTCTCGCCTCCTGCGCTTCGTTCGAGAAAGATGTCCAGGGTCATGGCCCGGAGAACTATTTCTTCGTGCTGGAAAATCTCACGACTCGCCATCTGGTCGGCTGCTCGGAAATCCTCGCAACCGCGGGGTTCAACGAGCCGTTCTACAGTTTGCGCAACCGCCATTTCACCAGCGCCTCACGGGAGCTGAACATCGAGCACGGGGTGCCGGCACTGTCGTTGTGCCACGACCTCAGTGGTCATACGTTACTGCGCGGCTTCCATATCGACGCAGCGCTGGAACGTACGCGGTTTTCCGAATTGCTGTCCCGGGCGCGACTGCTGTTCATCGCCGCCCACACGGCGCGCTTTGCCGAAGCGGTGATCACCGAAATCGTTGGCTACAGCGACGAACAGGGCCAGTCACCGTTCTGGGATGCGCTGGGCAAGCATTTCTTCGACCTGCCGTACGTTGAGGCCGAGCGGCTTTGCGGTCTGCAGAGCCGGACGTTTCTCGCCGAACTGATGCCGCAATACCCGATTTACGTGCCGATGCTGCCGCCGGCGGCACAGGCCTGTATCGGCCGGATTCATCCTGACGGTCAAGAGGCCTTCGACATTCTTGAACGCGAAGGCTTCGAGACCAACAGCTACATCGACCTGTTCGACGCTGGCCCGACGCTGTACGCACGCACCTCGAACATTCGCTCCATCGCCCAGAGCCAGACCGGCACGGTGCATCCTGGCCCGGCCATCGATGCCCGCGGTAGTTACTTGGTAAGCAACGATTCGTTGAAGGGTTACCGCGCCATCGTTGCCGAACTGGACTACCACGCCGGGCAACCCGTGGCCTTGAGCGCCGAGATGTGCGCAGCCCTGAATGTGACCGACGCCAGCGCAATCCGGTTGATCGCCCTGTGAGCCGCCACCGGCCCCGTGCCCAACGACAGCGCCCGAACAAGCGCGAAGAAGGAGCTGCATCATGATTGTCCGCCCGGTTCAAGTCACCGACCTGCCCGCCTTACTTGATCTGGTGCAACGGGCCGGCCCCGGGTTCACCACCCTGCCGGCCAGTGAAGAGCGCCTGACCCACCGTGTACGCTGGGCCCAGCGCACCTTTGCCGAACAGGTCGAGCGTGCGGACGCCGATTACCTGTTCGTGCTTGAGGACGACGATCAACAAGTGGTCGGCGTCAGCGCCCTGACAGGAGCCGTCGGCCTGCGGGAGCCCTGGTACAACTATCGGGTGGGGCTCACGGTCAGCTCCTCGCCGGACCTGGGTATTGCGCGCCAGATCCCCACGTTGTTCCTGAACAACGAAATGACCGGCCAATCGGAAATCTGTTCGCTGTTTCTGCGACACGATCAACGTCATGGCAATAATGGTCGACTGCTGTCGCTGGGGCGCCTGCTGTTCGTTGCCGAGTTCCCCCATCTGTTCGGCGACAAGCTTATCGCCGAACTGCGCGGCAGTGCCGACGAACAAGGCTGCTCACCGTTCTGGGACAGCCTGGGTCGGCACTTTTTCAAGATGGATTTCAGCCATGCCGATCACTTGTCGGGGCTTGGCAGCAAAGCATTCATCGCCGAACTGATGCCGCGCCAGCCGCTCTACACCTGCCTGCTCACCGAACAGGCGCAGGCGGTGATCGGCAAGCCGCACCCGAACACCGAACCTGCACTGAAGCTCCTCACCGCCGAGGGATTTGCTCATAAGGGTTACATCGACATCTTCGACGCCGGCCCGGTGATCGAAGCCCCGGTATCGAGAATCCGCACGGTGCGTGACAGCCAACGCTTGGAGCTAGCCATCGGCACGCCCGACGACCAGGCGCCAATATGGCTGATCCACAACCGCCGCCTGGAAAACTGCCGCATCACCACTGCCCAGGCGCGGCTGGTGGGCAACAGCCTGATCGTCGACCGACTCACTGCCAAACGCCTGCAACTGCAACCCGGCAACTCGGTGCGTGCCGTGCCGCTGCGCAATCAACAGCAGCAGGCGGTGGCGGCGTGATCATGTAGCAGCTGGCGAAGCCTGCGTTCGGCTGCGTAGCAGTCGTAAACTTTCCAACTCAGTCTTTGAGACTGATCGCCGACTCGATTTTTTTATGCATGACTTCCGATCCGTGATGGCGAGCGCTTCGCACTCGAACGCAGCCTTCGGCAGCTGCTACAAGGGATCGCGGCGAGGCCAGGATCGTGTCAATCCGGATGATATGCACTCTGCAGGAGCTGCCGCAGGCTGCGATCTTTTGATCTTGCATTCCTTGGCCGGCAAATTCGTCATCATTCTTCACCCTCCCCCGTGATAGCCTTTTGTTCCTTCGGCGTTGACACTTTTGCTCAAGCCCTTCCATTCCTTTGTATGGTGGAACTCATATGTCCAGGCTGTCTCATCAAGATTTGCGCCGTAATTTCCGCCAACTATTCGCTTCCAACGCCTGCTATCACACCGCGTCGGTCTTCGACCCGATGTCGGCACGCATTGCCGCTGATCTGGGTTTTGAGGTGGGAATCCTCGGTGGTTCGGTCGCGTCGTTGCAGGTGCTGGGCGCCCCCGACTTTGCCTTGATTACCCTGAGCGAGTTCGCCGAGCAGGCTACCCGCATCGGCCGCGTGGCCCAATTGCCGGTGATCGCCGACGCCGACCACGGCTATGGCAACGCGCTCAACGTCATGCGCACCATCGTCGAACTCGAACGCGCTGGCGTGGCCGCGCTGACCATTGAAGACACCCTGTTGCCGGCGCAATTCGGCCGCAAGTCCACCGACCTGATCACGGTTGCCGAAGGTGTCGGCAAGATTCGCGCGGCGCTCGAAGCCCGGGTCGACTCGGAAATGGCGATCATTGCGCGGACCAATGCCGGGATCCTGCCGGTTCAGGAGATCATCAGCCGCACCAAGCAATACCAACAGGCCGGGGCGGACGGGATTTGCATGGTGGGCGTTCGGGACTTCGACCACCTAGAACAAATCGCCGAGCACCTGAGCGTACCGCTGATGCTGGTCACCTATGGCAACCCGTTGCTGCGCGACGACGATCGCCTGGCCGAACTGGGTGTGCGCGTCACCATCGACGGGCATGGTGCGTACTTCGCGGCAATCAAGGCGACTTATGACAGCCTGCGCGAACAACGCCAGATCTTCACCCAGGCATCGGATCTGAGCGCGACTGAACTGACGCATACGTACACGCAGCCTGAGGAATACATCGTTTGGGCGAAGGAATATATGAGCGTCAAGGAGTGAGGGTTCGGCGGAAATGATGGTATGACATCTGGCCCCTTCGCGAGCAAGCCCGCTCCCACACTGGATTTTCTGTGGACACATTATTTGTGCACGCCCGCAATCAAATGTGGGAGCGGGCTTGCTCGCGAAGGGACCAGATGAGACACCGCTAAATCGCAACCTTGCCCCCCCTCCTCAGGGCCAGCCCCCCATCACCACAGAGCCGGCCCCACATCAAGGAATGATCTGGCCGATTACTTCTTGGTCAATTCCATGATCATCCGCGACAACAGATAAATCCGTGGCGCCACACTCTCAACCTCTGCGTATTCCTCTGGCGTATGAATATTGCCGCCGACAATCCCGAACCCGTCCAGCGTTGGTGTACCCACCCCGGCTGAGAGGCTGGCATCCGCCGCCCCGCCGCTGCCTTCTTCCGTCAGCTTGCGGCCAATTTCGCCGTAAATCCCCTGGGCCATGGCCATCAAGCGATCTGACTCCGCCGTTTGCGGCATCGGCGGTAAGCCGCGTTTCAGGGTGGTGGTGACTTCCGTTTCGGGAATCAGTTTGTCCCTGGAGACTCGCGCCAGGTCCTTCTCGATCCGGTCGAACTCTTCCGGCACTGCTGCGCGCACGTCAGCCTTGGCGGTGGCCTGATCCGGAATCACGTTGGTGCGATCGCCAGCATTGAGCACGGTGAAGTTGATGGTGGTTTTCTTCTGCGCATCGCCCAGTTTGCCGAGTTGCAGGATCTGGTGCGCGGCTTCCATGGCCGCGTTACGCCCCAGTTCCGGCGCGACGCCAGCGTGAGATGCCTTGCCCTTGACCTCGACCACGGCGGTGGCGCTGCCTTTGCGCCATACCACCAAACCATCCGCCGGGCGGCCCGGTTCGAGGTTGAGTGTTACGTCGTGGGCCTTGGCGGTTTTCTTGATCAGATCGGTGGCGACGTCCGAGCCGGTTTCTTCGCTGGCGTCGAGCAGGAAGGTGATCTGCGCGTAATCCTTGAAATCAAGGTTTTTCAGAACCTTCAGTGCATAGATCCCGGCGACGATGCCGCCCTTGTCGTCCATCACGCCCGGCCCGTAGGCGCGGCCGTCCTTGATGTGGAACGGGCGCGCGGCGGCGGAGCCTTCCTTGAACACGGTGTCCATGTGCGCCATCAGCAGGATTTTCGCCGTGCCGGTGCCTTTGAGCGTGGCCAGCACATGGTTGCTCTTGTCCGGAGTGTTGGGCACGAGTTCGATAGTGGCACCGAGTTTCTTCAACTCTTCGATGGCGATGTCGCTCACCTGGGTCAGGCCCGGCTCATAACCGGAGCCGGAGTCAATGTTCACCAACCGTTCCAGCAGTTTCAGGGCTTCACCTTTGTACTGTTCGGCATCGGCGAGGACTTGTTTATGGGGTTCGGCGAAGGCTGTAGGGGTGAAGGCGCCGAGGGCGAGGGTCAGGCAAAGGCTGGTGGCCAGGAGGGAGCGAGAGCGTTTGAACGTCATGAATCGATCCTTGTTTCGTGTCGGGGTCGAAAATACCCTACCTGACTACGACACAAGGCTCTACACCGGATGCGACACCTACAAACCTGAATGACCACACTCCCCCTGTGGGAGCGGGCTTGCTCGCGAAGACGGAGTGTCAGTCGACATCATCGTTGCCTGATACACCGCTTTCGCGAGCAAGCCCGCTCCCACAAGGGATTTGGGGTGATTGGCTTACACCGAATCGAGCATCGCCTTATGCGGTTTACCATCACTGTGGCAAATGACGCGGTTGCGGCCGGTGGTCTTGGCTTCGTAGAGCGCCTGGTCGGCGTCGTTGAGCCACAGGGTCGCGTCGTCGTGGGCCGGATTGAAGGCTGCCAGGCCGATGCTCAAACTGACTTTCAATGCCGGGTTCTGCTCGTAACCCAACGTGGCGAAACGATCACGCAACGCATCCATCGCCACGGCAGCGCGGTCCAGCGGCAGATCCGGCAGCAGCACACAGAATTCGTCGCCGCCATAACGCCCGGCGACATCCGCTGCGCGCAGGTTCTGCTTGAGCATTTTGCTCAGCTGACGCAGGACGATGTCCCCGGCGACATGGCCGTAGGTATCGTTGATGGTTTTGAAATGGTCGATGTCGATCAGCGCAATCGCCCCGCCCTGCTGCTGGCGTTGGCAGCGCTGAAACTCGATTTCCAGCTGATCTTTCCAGGCACCGTGATTCAGCAGGCCGGTCAGGCTGTCGGTGCGGCTCAGGGCCAGCAGTTCGCGCTTGTGCCGGCCGAGGGTGTCGGCCTGACGGAAGCAGATCCAGCCAAAGGACAGCGGATAAATCGACAGCAAAGGCAAGCAGGCGTACAGCTGAAACGGACTGGTTTGCGGGACAAAAGCCGGCATGAACACCAGCAGCCCGAGGCCTATCCCAAGCACCTGCGCGACGGTGCCCATCAACAGAAAACGCAAACCGCCGATGGCCACGTTGTGCATCGCCATCATCGAAAGGGTCGCCGCGCTGGGCAGCGGATTGAACTGCATGGCGGCCACCCAGAAACCGCCGAGAAACGCGTCCACCAGGATATTGCGGTGTTCGGCGTGAAAAGGAATTTTCGCCCGGCGTGCCCATTGATAAGCCACATGGGGCCAGAGCAGCCCGTTGAACAGCATTACCCCCCAGACCCAGGGCGCCGGGTCGAGTGGGTACATCCCTGCGCCGACGCACAATAATCCCAGGGCCAGCCCCAGGATTCGCGACCCATAAAGCCTCCTGGCCAGTGAAAGTCCCTTTCCTCCCTTTTTTTCCATAGAGGCCTCTGTACCGCTGAACGGAGCCTGACAACACACGGGTTGAAAGTGTGTTTGAAGTCTATCAGGGGAACGGCAAATAGCCATCACCGGTTGGCGGTCTGAATAGCATCACCTCCCATGAGCTGAATACCCAATGTTTGGTCTATACATGAAGGGAGGGATCGATAACAACGATAAAGAGGAGGCCTTGTAGCCGCTGCCGAAGGCTGCGTTCGGTTGTAGCAGCTGCCGAGCCTGCGAGGCTGCGTTCGGCTGCGAAGCAGTCGTCAAACCTGAGCTCGCGATGCAATAGGCAAACCGCACCAGCCGGATTCACGACTGCTTCGCAGCCGAACGCAGGCTTCGCCAGCTGCTACAAAGAGTGTGTCGCGGCGGAATTGGATTTCAGTTACAGCCATTGATCCGAGCGCTCAAACCCGCCGACCACACGCTGTCCTGATCACTGCAAAGGAATAGCCTGATGCTTTTGTTGGTTGTCACTATCGCCGTCTTCGTGGCCTGGAGCTGGTTGAGCTATCCGGCCATCGGTTACTGGCTCTATGACTTGAACATGGCGCTGGAGGCCCGACTGTACCGGTTACACAAGATCGTCGTGCCAATCCCCGAAATGACCGTTTCGACCTGGCAAGGCGGCCCTTACGAAGCCGCCAGCAGTGTGCTGATGCTGCATGGCTACAGTGCCGACAAGAACATCTGGCTGCGCTTCGCCCGGCATTTTGTCGACGACTACCGGGTGATCATCCCCGACCTCGCCGGGCACGGCGAAACCGGCTTCAAGGCCGGCGGTGGCTATGACATTCCGGTCCAGGCCAAACGGTTGATCCAGTTGCTCGATATCTGTGGGGTCGAAAAGGTACACGTGATCGGCAACTCCATGGGCGGCTACATCGCGGCGTGGCTGGCGGCCAATTACCCGGAGCGCATTATCTCGCTGGCGCTGCTCGACCCGGCCGGGGTCACCGCCCCGGAGCCCAGCGATATGGAGCGACACCTGGCTCGCGGGCATAACCCGTTTTTGATTCATTCCCGTGAAGAGTTCCAGCATTTTTATGCCATGACCATGGTTTCGCCGCCATGGGTGCCGGGGATCGTGCTGGACGCCGTCGCCCAGCGTTATGAACAGCAGCGCGACGAGCTGGAAGAAATCTTCAGGGACTTCCACGCCAGCCCGCCCATGGAGCCAAAACTGCCCGACATCAAATGCCCGGCGCTGCTTCTGTGGGGGCGCAAGGACCGCTTGATCGACGTCAGCAGCGTACCGGTCTGGAGCAAGGGCATCGCCGATTTGCAGGTGGAGATCTGGGACGGTGTCGGCCATATGCCGATGGTTGAGCAACCGGCCAAGACAGCGCGGCTGTATCGGGAGTTTTTGGGAAGGAAAACCTGATGAGATCCCTTGTGACAAAGGGGGCAAGCCCCTTTGCTCTGGGTGGTGAACGATGAACATTCTTTACGACGAACGCATCGACGGTGTTCTGCCCAATGTCGACAAGGCCGCGCTACTCAAGGCCTTGCAGCAGGAGGTGCCGGACCTGGACATTCTCTGGCGCGAAGAAGAACTCAAACCCTACGAATGCGACGGCCTCTCGGCCTATCGCACCACGCCGATGCTGGTCGCCCTGCCCCGACAGCTGGAACAGGTACAAGCGCTGCTCCGGCTCTGTCATGCCCGCAACGTGCCGGTGGTGGCGCGCGGAGCCGGCACCGGATTGTCCGGCGGTGCGCTGCCGTTGGACAAAGGCGTGCTGCTGGTGATGGTGCGGTTCAACAACATCCTGCACATCGACCCCGCCGCCCGTACCGCACGGGTCCAGCCGGGAGTGCGTAACCTGGCGATATCCCAGGCAGCGGCGCCCTTCGGCTTGTATTACGCGCCGGACCCGTCTTCGCAAATCGCCTGCTCCATCGGCGGTAACGTCGCAGAAAACGCCGGTGGCGTGCATTGCCTCAAATATGGCCTGACCGTACACAATCTGCTGAAACTCGAAGTGCTCACCCTTGAAGGCGAACACCTGACCCTCGGCGCCGATTCGCTGGACGCGCCGGGTTTCGACTTGCTGGCCCTGTTCACCGGCTCCGAAGGCTTGCTGGGGATCATCACCGAAGTCACGGTCAAACTGCTGCCCAAACCCCAGGTCGCCAAAGTCCTGCTGGCCAGTTTCGATTCCGTGGAAAAGGCCGGCCGCGCGGTGGCCGAGATCATCGCGGCCGGGATCATCCCGGGAGGCCTGGAGATGATGGACAACCTGGCGATCCGTGCCGCCGAGGATTTCATCCACGCCGGTTATCCAGTGGACGCCGAAGCGATCCTGCTCTGCGAACTGGACGGCGTCGAAGCGGATGTCCATGACGATTGCGAGCGGGTCCGCGAGGTGCTGCAACAGGCCGGTGCCAGCGACGTGCGCCAGGCTCGGGACGAAGCCGAACGTGTGCGGTTCTGGGCCGGACGCAAAAACGCCTTCCCGGCGATCGGCCGTCTCTCGCCGGATTACTACTGTATGGACGGCACCATCCCCCGCCGCGAATTGCCCGGTGTACTCAAGGGCATCGCCAGCCTGGCGCAAGAGTACGGCCTGCGCGTGGCCAACGTTTTCCACGCCGGTGACGGCAATATGCACCCGCTGATCCTGTTCGACGCCAACCAACCCGGCGAGCTGGAGCGGGCCGAAGCCCTCGGCGGCAAGATCCTCGAACTCTGCGTCAAAGTCGGCGGCAGCATCACCGGCGAGCATGGCGTCGGCCGGGAGAAAATCAATCAGATGTGCGCGCAGTTCAACAGTGATGAGCTGACCCTGTTTCACGCCGTGAAAGCCGCGTTCGACCCAAAGGGCCTGCTCAATCCCGGCAAGAACATCCCGACCCTGCACCGCTGCGCGGAATTCGGCGCGATGCACATCCACGCCGGGCAACTGCCGTTCCCTGAGCTGGAGCGTTTCTGATGCCGGACTTCGATGCCAGTGAAACCCTGCTGGAGCAGGTCAAACAGGCGCAGGAGAACGCCACGCCGCTGCGCATTCAGGGCGGTAACACCAAGGCGTTTCTCGGCCGTGAAGTGGCCGGAGAAATACTCGACACCCGCGCCCATCGCGGCATCGTCAGTTACGACCCGACGGAGCTGGTGATCAGCGTTCGCGCCGGCACGCCGCTCAGCGAACTGTTTGCCGCACTGGATGCAGCGGGGCAAATGCTGCCCTGCGAGCCACCGTCGTTCGGTGAAGGCGCCACCGTCGGCGGGATGATCGCGGCAGGGCTGTCCGGGCCGCGACGCCCGTGGTCCGGTTCGGTGCGGGATTTTGTCCTCGGTACCCGAGTGATCAGCGGCCTCGGCACCCACCTGCGCTTCGGCGGCGAAGTGATGAAAAACGTCGCCGGCTACGACCTCTCGCGCCTGATGGTGGGCAGTTATGGCTGCCTCGGGGTACTGACCGAAGTCTCGCTCAAAGTGCTGCCCAAACCCCGGCAATGCTTGAGCATCAGCCTGGACATCGACTGCGCCCGCGCCTTGGCCAATCTGGCGCAATGGGGCCAGCAGCCACTGCCCATCAGCGCCGCCTGCCATGACGGTCAGCGTCTGTATTTGCGGCTCGAAGGGGGCGAAGGTTCGGTGACGGCCGCCCATCAACGACTCGGCGGCGAACCCTTGGACTCCGGTTATTGGGCTGACCTGAACGAACAACGACTAGACTTTTTCAATGAGGGCCTGCCGCTGTGGCGCTTGTCATTGCCCAACAACCTCGGGCCTCTGGACTTGCCCGGCGAGCAACTGATCGACTGGGGCGGCGCGCAACGCTGGTTGAAATCCACCGCCGAGAACATTCAAGCGCGGGCCCTTGAACTCGGCGGCCACGCCACCTGTTTCAGCCATGGCGTCAGCGAGACGCCATTCCAGCCGCTGGCCCCGGCGCTGCTGCGCTATCACCGGCAACTCAAGGCGCAACTGGACCCGCAAGGGCTGTTCAACCCTGGGCGGATGTACGCGGACCTTTAGCATGCAAACCAACCTCAGCGAACAGTCAAAACTACTGCCCCGCGCCGAAGAAGCGGACAAGATTCTGCGCACCTGCGTGCATTGCGGGTTCTGCAACGCGACGTGCCCGACGTATCAACTGCTGGGCGACGAACTGGACGGGCCGCGCGGGCGCATTTACCTGATCAAGCAAGTCCTCGAAGGCGCCCCCGCCACGGCCAAAGCCCAATTGCACCTGGATCGCTGCCTGACCTGCCGCAACTGCGAAACCACCTGCCCGTCCGGGGTGGATTATCACAACCTGCTGGACATCGGCCGCGCCGTGATCGATCAAGCGGTGCCGCGCCCGGCCAGTCAGCGGCTGTTGCGCCAGGGGTTGCGGGCGCTGGCGCCGAATCCGAATCTGTTCAAGACTTTGCTGCAAATCGGCGCCACATTCAGGCCATTGCTGCCACGGGGCATCGAGGCAAAATTGCCCCACGACCTCCTCTCCGCAGGCGAGCGCCCTGCCCCTCGGCATGCTCGCCGGGTGCTGATGCTCGAGGGTTGCGTGCAGCCCGGTCTGTCGCCGAACACCAATGCCGCGACGGCGCGGGTACTGGATCGGCTGGGGATCAGCGTGATCCCGGTGCCCGAAGCTGGGTGCTGCGGTGCGCTGGACTATCACCTCGACGCCCAAGCCATGGGCCTGGACCGCGCCCGACGCAACATCGACGCCTGGTGGCCGCACCTGGAAAACGGCGCCGAAGCCATCGTGCAAACCGCCAGCGGCTGCGGCGCATTCATCAAGGATTACGGGCATCTGCTGGAACGCGACCCGGTCTATGCGGCCAAAGCCCAGCGGGTCAGCGAACTGGCCCTGGACCTGGTGCAAGTGCTGGCCGATGAACCATTGGAACGGGTCTGCGCTGCTACTGACCAGCGGATCGCCTTCCACTGCCCTTGTACCTTGCAGCACGCCCAAAAACTCGGCGGTGCGGTAGAAGCCGTGCTGACGCGGTTGGGCTTCAATCTCACGGCGGTGCCCGATAGTCATTTGTGTTGCGGCTCGGCGGGTACCTATTCGATTACCCAACCCGTACTGGCCCGGCAACTGCGCGACAACAAGCTCAACACTCTGGAAAGCGGCCACCCTGAAGTCATCGCCACCGCCAACATCGGCTGTCAGAGCCACCTCAACAGCGCCGGACGTACGCCGGTCAGGCACTGGATCGAATTGGTGGACCAAGTGCTGCGTTAACCGAATAGCCTGAGTCGCAAGAACAGTCCTTGGCAGAATGAAGTTCGTCAGAAACTTCGTTTGTCGGCGCCGCCGAAGACTGCGATCTTTTCCCACATCCATCACACCGCGCCAGGAATTTTTTTCATGAGCCACCCGAACTTCGTCAGCCCTGACCTGATCCGCCAACGCTTCTCCAAAGCGATGTCCGACATGTACCGCGAAGAAGTGCCGCTGTATGGCGCGCTGATGACGTTGGTGGAACAGACCAACCGCCACGTGCTGGACAGCGACCCGCAGATCGCCCGACAGCTACACAGCACCGGCGAAATCCAGCGCCTGGACCTGGAACGCCACGGCGCGATCCGGGTCGGCACTGCCGCTGAACTGGCGACCCTCGCCCGCCTGTTCGCCGTGATGGGCATGCAGCCAGTGGGCTATTACGACCTGACCCCGGCCGGCGTGCCGGTGCATTCCACCGCGTTCCGCGCTGTGCATGAAGCAGCGTTGCAGATCAGCCCATTCCGGGTGTTCACCTCGCTGCTGCGCCTGGAACTGATCGAAGATGCCGAACTGCGGGCCTTTGCCCAGTCGGTGCTGGATAAGCGCTCGATCTTCACCCCGGCGGCACTGACCCTCATCGAGCGCGCTGAAACCCAGGGCGGCCTGAGCGAAGACGAGGCGCAGGATTTCGTCGCACAAGCCCTGGAAACCTTCCGCTGGCACCACAGCGCCACCGTCACCGCCGAGCAGTACCAGCAACTCAGCGCCCAGCATCGACTGATCGCCGACGTGGTGGCGTTCAAAGGCCCGCACATCAACCACCTGACGCCACGCACCCTGGACATCGACATTGTGCAGGCGCAAATGCCCGCCCATGGCATCACCCCCAAAGCGGTGATCGAAGGCCCGCCCCGCCGCCAATGCCCGATCCTGCTGCGCCAAACCAGTTTCAAGGCGCTGGACGAGCCTGTCACCTTCACCGATCAAACCCAGACCCGCGGCAGTCATAGCGCCCGTTTCGGTGAAATCGAGCAACGCGGCGCGGCGCTCACCCCCAGAGGCCGGGCGCTTTACGACCGCTTGCTCAACGCTGCTCGGGATGAACTCAAGGATTTCCCCAACGAAGCCAACGCCGCACGCTACAACGCACTAATGATGCAGCACTTCAGCGAATTCCCTGACACCGTCGAGGATATGCGCCGACAGGAACTGGCGTATTTTCGCTACTTCGTGACGGAAAAAGGCTTGGCGGCGAAGGGGCTGAATGGTTTGTCGCTGGAGGATTTGCTTCGCGACGGTTATGTGCGGGTTGAACCGCTGGTGTACGAAGACTTTCTGCCGGTCAGCGCGGCGGGGATTTTTCAGTCGAACCTGGGGGATGCGGCGCAAACCCACTATGGCGTGCATTCGAACCAGCAAGCGTTCGAAAAGGCCTTGGGACGGTCGACGATTGATGAGTTGGGGCTGTATGCCCAGACGCAGCGGCGGTCGATTGATGAGTGCTGCAAGACATTGGGGTTAGCGAATCTGACTTGACCCAAGGAGCCTTCAGTCAAACACACTTTGTGGCGAGGGAGTTTGCTCCCGCTTGAGTGCGTAGCACTCACAAAATCTCCGCTTGTACGCAGAGTTTTGGGGCCGCTACGCAGCCCAGCGCGAGCAAGCTCGCTCGCCACATAAAAAGTGTCGACCCGCAGGCTATATCGCTTAACCCAGCTTCGCCAACAACGCCTTGGCGGTCGCTTCCGACGAGGCCGGGTTTTGACCGGTCAGCAACAGACCATCCACGATCACGTAACTCGCCCAGTCATCGGCCTTGGAGAAGAGGCCACCGTTGGCCTTGAGCATGTCTTCCACCAAAAACGGCACGACATCCGTCAACTGCACAGCGGCCTCTTCGGAGTTGGTGAAGCCTGTCACCCGCTTGCCTTTGACCAACGGCTGGCCGTCCGCATCCTTGACGTGGCGCAACACCCCCGGCGCATGACAGACCGCCGCCACCGGTTTGCCCGCCTTGTAAAACGACTCGATCAGCGCAATTGAAAAGGGATCTTCAGCCAGATCCCACAATGGGCCATGCCCGCCTGGATAGAAAACAGCGTCGTAGTCTTCGGCCCTCACGGTATTCAGTAACCCGGTAGACGCTAATGCGGACTGGGCAGCGGAATCCTTGCGGAAACGATCGGTGGCCGCTGTTTGCGCGTCTGGCTCATCACTTTTAGGGTCCAGGGGTGGCTGGCCGCCCTTGGGTGAAACCAGGGTCAGCTGCGCGCCAGCATCCTTGAAGGTGTAATACGGCGCGGCGAATTCTTCGAGCCAGAAGCCGGTTTTCTTACCGGTATTACCCAATTGATCGTGGGACGTTAAAACCATCAGGATTTTCATGTCGTTCTCCAGTCGATGCCAGGGGTGTTCAGTGATCTCGGCGCTGGATTTGACCTCCGGGCAGCGCTATTCGTTGCGCCCATTGTCGGGGGGGACGGCTCATGGCCTTGATGCGCAAGAAGTTGCGCAACTATTTCGGTGAAAAGTCCCCCGGCGATGCTGAACGCCAGGTTTATCAAGCCCTCCAGCCGAGTGCGCAAGAAGTTGCGCAGTGGTGCGCAACTTCTTGCGCACTTTTACAGCGGATCCTTGCCAAAAACCTCTCCAGCGTTGGAAAAACCACCTCAACCACCTGATTTACATAGTATTAATCATTTCTGGCACGCTCCTTGATAACAGTCAGGCACCCACCGGGCGATACCGCCTCCCGGGCACCCTAACTTTTAGCAAGGAGCACATCCATGGCTACACCAGCGTACATGTCCGTTACCGGCGAGAAACAAGGCCTGATCACTGCCGGCGCATTCACCGCCGACTCCGTTGGCAACACCTACCAGGAAGGCCACGAAGACCAGGTCATGGTTCAGGCTTTCAGCCACGACGTGATCATCCCGCGTGACCCACAGTCGGGCCAACCGACCGGTCAGCGTGTACACAAGCCAGTCGTGATCACCAAGGTCTACGACAAGTCCTCGCCACTGCTGCAAGCGGCGCTGACCTCCGGCGAGCGCATGAGCGAAATCGTTATCCAGTGGTACCGCACTTCGGCTCAAGGTACCCAAGAGCACTACTACACCACCAAACTGGAAGACGCGATCATCGTCGCCATCAACAACAAAATGCACAACTGCCAGGATCCGTCGAACTCGCACTTCACGCACCTGGAAGAAGTGCAATTCACCTACCGCAAAATCACCTGGACCCACGAAGTATCCGGTACTTCGGGTTCCGATGACTGGCGTGTTCCAGTCGCTTAATCGCGGCTGACGGTTCCAAACATCGGCCAGCTCTGCTGGTCGATGTCATTTGCGCCTTCCAGGAATTTTGCGTCCGCAAGCGCCCGTTTGGGTGTCGGCGTGCGCCGTAGCACTGCACGAGGAACAAGGGATGTTCGCGCCGGCCAATCAGACTCACTTTGCCCTGACTGTCGAAGGTCTGGAAAACGATCTCCAGGTCCTTGCCCTGCAAGGTCGGGAAGCCATCAGCCAGCCTTTTGTGTTTGAGGTGGAGCTGGTCAGTGAACAGCCGTCCCTGGACCTCGAAACGCTATTGCACAAACCGGCCTTTTTGCAGCTCTCGCCTGACGGCAGCGGCATCCATGGCCAGATCTACCGCGCCGCCCAAGGCGATTCGGGCAAACGCCTGACCCGCTACGCCGTGACCCTGCGTCCGCAGCTGTCTTACCTGGCGCACCGCATCAACCAACGCATCTTCCAGAACCTCAGCGTGCCGAAAATCGTTGGCATGGTCCTCGAAGAGCACGGCATCCAGAGCAACGCCTACCAATTCAAAGTCGGGGCGATTTATCCCGAGCGCATTTACTGCGTTCAGTACGATGAATCGGACCTGCAGTTCATCCAGCGCCTGTGCGAGGAAGAAGGTATTCATTACCACTTCCAGCACAGCGCCACGGCCCACAAACTGGTGTTCGGCGATGACCAGACGGTGTTCCCGAAACTCGCGCCCGTGGCCTATCAACAAGACTCCGGCATGGTCGCCAACGACCCGGTGATCAAGCGCTTCGACCTGCGCCTGGAAACCCGCACCAGCCGCACCACCCGCCGCGACTACGACTTCGAAAAGCCACGCCTGACCCTGGAAAGCGAACACCGTGGCGACGCCCTGCCCGACCTCGAAGACTACGACTACCCCGGCCGCTTCATCGACCGCGAACGCGGTAAACACCTGGCCAAACGCGCCCTCGAGCGTCACCGCAGCGACTTCCAGCTCGTCGAAGGCAAAAGCGATCAGCCGTTGCTGGTCAGCGGCCACTTCCTGGCCCTGACCCAACACCCCAAGGCCAAGTGGAACGACCTGTGGCTGCTGACCGAAATCCTCCACGAAGGCAAACAGCCGCAAGTGCTGGAAGAGTCGGTCACCAGCAGTACGACTAACCTCAAGGACGATTTCCACCAGGGCTACCGCAACCGCTTCCAGGCCACCCCCTGGGACGTGCCGAACCGCCCGCCGCTGAACCACCCCAAACCACGGATCCTCGGCAGCCAGAGCGCCGTGGTCACCGGGCCCAAAGGTGAAGAGATCCACTGTGACCAGTACGGCCGCGTCAAAGTGCAATTCCATTGGGACCGCGAAGGTCAGGCCGACGACAAGACCAGCTGCTGGCTGCGCGTCTCCTCCGCCTGGGCCGGCGCCCATTACGGTGGCATCGCCATCCCGCGGATCGGCATGGAAGTGCTGGTCAGCTTCCTCGAAGGCGACCCCGACCAACCGCTGATCAGCGGCTGCCTGTACCACAAGGAAAACGTCGTCCCGTACGCCCTGCCGGCGAACAAAACCCGCAGCACCTTCAAAACCCTGAACTCTCCGGACGGCGGCGGATTCAACGAACTGCGCATCGAAGACAAGAAAGGCCAGGAACAAATCTTCCTGCACGCCCAGCGCGACTGGGACGAAAACGTCGAGCACGACCAGAAAATCCGCGTCGGCAACGAACGCCACGACACCGTGGAGAAAAACAGCTACAGCGAATTCAAGGCCGAAGAACACCACACCGTCTACGCCGACCGCAAAGTCGAAACCCGCGCCAACGACCACCTGACCGTGGGCGTGAACCAGCACATCAAGGTCGGCACCGGCCAGTTCATCGAAGCCGGCCAGGAAATCCACCTGAGCAGCGGCATGAAAGTCGTGCTCGAGGCCGGCAGCGAACTGACCCTCAAGGGCGGGGGCAGCTTCATCAAGATCGACGCCAGCGGCGTAACGCTGAGCGGGCCGGTGATCAACATGAACTCCGGGGGTAGCCCGGGCAGCGGGACGGGGGCTGCGCCGTTGATGCCGGGGGTGTTGAAGCAGGCGGATGCGGATAAGGCTGGCGCGGTTCTGAGCCCGGCGCAGATCAATACGCTGAAACGGAATGCGCCGTTCTGTGAAGAGTGCGAGAAGTGCAAGGCAGGTGCCTGTGCGATCTGATCTGATGACTCCACAGGCTTGGCTGGCTGAACGGCCGTTGCAGACGGGCGAGCGTTTGTACTTGATCGTTAGCGCGGCCAGCGATGCCGAAGCGCTCAAGTCGCTTTATCAAAACGAACCAACAACCCAGGCGATCCCGATCTGGGGCGGTACACCCTACGCGGCCTGGCAGCCGGTGATGCCCTACCTTACCGAGTTGAAACCCAACTCAAGCTTCCTGCCATGGATTGCCGAAACGGACGCCCTCGATTGGGGGTGGCTAGCCGTTTCCCGCAGCGAACCGAACGTGGTGTTCGAACACCTGCGTAGCCTCACTCAGGTGCGGATGCCGGATGGGACTGAAGTGTTTCTCAGGTTCTGGGATGGGCGGCATATCTACCCGATTCTGGAAGGACTCGGCGATGCCGCTGGTGAAGTGCTGCCGGTGTTTGATCGGTACCTGATTAATGGCAAGAGCCTGGAGGTTGGGCCGAGGGTGGTGCCACCGGCGAAGGATTGGCCTTGGTGGGAGGTGCCGAAGGCGTTGCTTGATGGCCTGACCAAGCAAAACCCATCGACCGTAGTCGGCAACATGATGCAGTGGTTGAAGGAGGATCACGCCGACCTGTACTTCTCGTTCCCCGAATCCAACCTGCGAACAAAAGTGGCGCGCTTCGTAAAACGCACGCCGCTCACGGAAGAAAACTTCACCGGGCTGTTGAAGGCCCATCTGGAAAATGAGGTGGCTGTATGAGCATTTTGATGGGTGAGATCGTAGGCAACCTCACGGCAAAACAACCAGATGCTCAGGCCATCATCAGTGACTTCAAAAAGTGCCTGAAGGATTACCGTGAGCATGCCGAGGCCTGGTACGGCGGAGTCCTGGACGCGGAACAGCAATTCAAGGTCGGTGATGAGGTCCACACTCAGGACAAGGACAGCAAAAAGGAAAACACCCTTTATGCCAACTGCCCGGCAAACGGCAAACTCACGCTTGTACATAGCTTCGAGTCTGCGCGATTTGTTCCGATCGGCAATACGCCGGTCCGTCTGGTGCCTGTGGTGGATGGCCGGTTCATTGGCAAGAACGAAGCCGGACCGGAGATCAACAAGACAATCGACTCGACCGGGATTCTGGAAGTCACCGGCCTCACGCCCAATCAGCAATACAAAATCACGTTCTTCCCGAACCCTACACGCGCGCAGATCGACAGCCTATTCAACTCCTATCAGGGCGTGATCGGCGATTTGAGCGGTTGGTTGCAGACTGAATGGAGCACCAGTTTCCTACCGCTTTGGCAGGCACATACCGATGCCTCGATGGGTGGCCGTGCCCTGCAGGAACTGGAGGCCGCATGGGAAGGCTTTCTGAAAGCGATCATGGGTCTGTGGGGCGATATCAAAAGCCTCTACAACCTGGTTGCGCATCCTCGTGAGAACTACGAGAAGCTGAAAAACTTCTTCACCGAAGAGCAAATCAAGAAGATTTATGACGCCTCCGCTGAGGCCATTCACACCGCCCTGTTGATCGCCAGCGATGAACCACTAATGTGGATCTACGTTGCCGCCATCATGGCCTGGGTGAAGATGCTGCCACCGCAGACATGCACAGAAGTGCTGGCGCAAATGAGCACAGAATTCTTGCTGAACATTCTGGTCGGTGTGGTCCTGACCGGTGGTCTCGGCCTGGCCGTGCGCATTGGCACGAAGGTAGTAAAAGCCACGCAAAACAGCGGCAAAGTTGTGAAACTGATTGAAGATTTTACCGGCATGCTGATGAAAGTCAGCAAAACAAGCGCCACACCGCATACCGAGGCTGCTCGGCCTTTATTGCTTAATGGCAATTCGGCATTCAACCCGGCGCGTAAAGCCAACGTTGAGATCGCCCCGCCCAAACCCGCCGAAACAGCAATGGCGCCGAAGAAAAAGCCACCTGTCGCCGGTGGAAAAGTGAAAACGGATGCGCAGATCCAGGCGCGCGGCAAGACGCAAAGCACGACCCGCCTCGAGCAGAAAGAGCCGGTCGATAACGCTCCCGATCAATCGAAAAATCCGGCCGGTAAACCCGCCGAGTGTGCCAATAACACATGCACCAACGGCGAACCGGTGTCTATGGTGACCGGCGAGGAGTTGCTGACCCTCACTGATGGCGAACTGGGTGGTTTGTTGCCTCTGGAATGGACGCGCCTGTACCGCAGCAGTGCGATCGAAATCGACAGCCGTCTCGGTCATGGCTGGAGTCATTCCCTGTCTCACCGTTTGCAACTGGACGATGAAGGCGTGCTGTGGACGGACAACGAAAACCGTCAAACCCGCTTCCCGGTGCCAACGGAACAACGCCCGGCCATCACCAACAGCCTTGCCCAAGCCGCGATTTACTTGGGCAAGGCACCTGGCGAACTAATCCTCACCCAAGCCGGGCCAAAGGCACGCTTCTACCATTTCCATGCCGGGCGTCTGATCACCATCAGCGATGCCTATGACAACCGGATACACATCAGCTATGACCTGGTCGGCCGCATTCAGCGCATCGACAACGGCGCAGGCCGTGCCTTGCTCTTGCGCTACGACGATCGCCATATTGCGGCGGTGGATCATCAGCAACAACGTTCCGAGTACAACGATCGCGGTGAGCGCCAGGATCCATGGCTAACCATTCAGACCTTGGTCTCCTACCGCTACAACACGCGTAATCAGCTCGTATCCTCGACCAATGCAGCAGGTGAAACCGAGTATTACCGCTACAACGATCAGCATGTCATTCTGGAACGGCAACTGGCCGGGGGCGCCAGCTTCTTCTGGGAATGGGAGCGCGAAGGCAAACTCTCCCGTTGCGTCCGCCACTGGGCCAGCTACTCGCAACTGGAAGCCCGTTACGAGTGGGATGACAAAGGTTCGGTGACTGTTTACAACGCCGACGGCAGTGAACAAGTCTATGTGCATGACGAAAATGCGCGTTTGATCAGCGAGACCGCTCCCGATGGTGGGAAAACGCAGAAAGCCTATGACGATCAGGGACGTCTGGTCGCAGTAAAAGACCCTATGGGCGCCATCACCGAGTATCAGTACAGCGATGCCGGGCGCTTGATGGCCGTAATCTCGCCAGAAGACGAACCGACCCGTTACAACTACTTCAATGGTCAACTCATTGATGTCCAGCGAGGTAAAGCCCGCTGGAAGTACGAGCGCAACCGCCAGGGCGATATCACCCAACAAACCGATCCCCACGGCAACGAAACTCACTACAACTACGACCGTCAGGGTCGCCTGCTGGAGATTCGTCACCCCGATGGCAGTCGTCATCAACTGGGTTGGAACAATCTCGGTCAACTGTTGGAAGAACGCCTGCCCGGCGGCGGACAACGCAAGTACCGTTACGACGCGCTAGGTAGGCAAATCACACGTCAGGATGAAACCGGTGCCATCATCCACTATCAATGGGACGCCGTTGATCGCCTGACACAAATCACCCTCCCCGGCGGCGCCACCCGTGCCTTCACCTATAACCCGTATGGTCGCGTCACCGCCGAACGGGATGAACTCGGGCGCATCACCCGCTACGAATACGCAGACAACCTGCACCTCGTGAGCCGCCGCATCAACCCCGACGGCAGTCAGCTTCGCTACCGGTACGACAACTCGCGCCTGCTGCTCACCGAGATCGAAAACGAACGTGGCGAGCACTACCACCTCGACTATTACCCGAACGGCCTGATCCAGCAGGAAACCGGTTTCGACGGTCGCCGTACCGCTTACGAATACGATCTCAATGGCCAACTGCTGAAGAAAACCGAATTCGGCGACGACGGCAGCGAGCTGATCACCGGATACCAGCGCGACGCTGCTGGCCGTCTGCTGGTGAAAACCCTGGCTGACGGTGAAGAAATTCACTACAGCTATGACGCCCTCGGACGCCTTGTCAACGTCGACGACAGCCACTGGCCCCTCGCCTACGAATACGATCTGCAAGATCGCCTGATCACCGAACACCAGGGCTGGGGCACTCTGCGCTACGAATACGACAGCGTCGGCCAACTGAAACACTGCCGCCTGCCGGACGGCAGCAAGCTCGATTACCGCCACCAGCCTGGCGGCCAGCTGAGCAGCATCGACCTCAACGGCTCGCGCCTGACCAGCCACCAGTTCAACGCTGGCCGCGAACAACAGCGCCAACAAGGGCTGCTGCTCAGCCAATACCAGTACGACGAACAGGGTCGGTTGCAAGCACACAGCGTCAGCCAGCGCGAAAAGAATCTGTTCCAGCGCCGCTACACCTACGACGCCAACGGCAACCTCGCCGGCATCGACGACAGCCGCAAAGGCCACCGCAGCTATCACTATGATCCACTTGACCGCCTGATCAACGTACGCGGCGCTACGCCTGAAAGCTTCGCCCACGACCCGGCGGGCAACCTCCTCGGCCAAAACAACGAGCCGACCGCGAACCTCGCCAACGTCAAGGGCAACCGCCTGCTGATGCAGGGCGACCGTCATTACGACTACGACGCCTACGGCAACCTGATCCGCGAACGCCGCGGCGCCGGGCAGAAACTGGTTACCGAGTACCGTTACGACTGCCAACATCGCCTGATCGGCGTCAGCCTGCCGGGTGGCAGCGTCGCATCCTACAAATACGACGCCTTCGGCCGACGCATCGAAAAGACCGTCGATGGCCACACCACCGAATTCCTCTGGCAAGGCGAACGCCTCATCGCCGAGAGCGGCGACAACCGCTATCGCAGCTACATCTACGAACCCGGCAGCTTCCGCCCGCTGGCGATGCTCGACGGCGAAGGCCCGCTGAAGGCCGCGCCGTTTTACTACCAACTCGACCACCTCGGCACCCCGCAGGAACTCACCGATTACAGCGGCGAAATCATGTGGTCGGCCAAGTACCGCGCCTATGGCAACCTCGCTGCGCTGGACGTCGCCGAAATCAACAACCCGCTGCGCTTTCAGGGCCAGTATTTCGATGCCGAGACAGGGTTACATTACAATCGGCATCGCTACTACAATCCGGGTACTGGACGGTTTCTGACGCCGGATCCGATCAAGCTTGCGGGAGGACTAAACAGCTACCAATATGTCCCTAACCCAACAGGATGGGTCGATCCGCTAGGCCTAAGTAGCAATAGTTGCCCAAAGAAAGTAGATACGAGTGACTACCAATCTCGGAAGGATTTAAGATCCGACGTTTACAACGCTCAAAGACCTGGCGATTTCCATAAAACTAAGCACTTGAACGCTCGCTCAGCTGACCAAGCTAGAGAGCTAAGCTTAGGAAATGGATCCCGAGGTGGCCAACCTGAAGCTTCTTACCTTCCGGACATTGCAAACAATGTCAAAGGGTTCGAAAAACAAGCAGCATATGGGGCAATCAAGGAGGGTAATGTATTCGACCATGGAGGGACTCGCTTCATGTTTTACAAAGCAGACAAACCTGTTGGATATAACGAAGGACAACTCACACACTGGGTAAGAATCGAATTAACTAATGGCGGCAATAAACCCGTTATCCATAGCTTCCCAGCTTCCCCCCAGCAAGTTAAAAAATACATGGGAAAAGTCAAATGAAAAAGAAACTAGAGTTCGAGCTGCAGCCTATTAGAGTGCCCAGTGGCTGGACCATTACCATAAACAATCTTTTTGAAGTAGACCTAAAACCAGAAACAGCACATTGGTTCAGCAGCTCTGTATTGTTGGGTGGCGCCCGTAAAGGCACAGGATACTGCTTTGACTCACGAGTCGAACCTGAGGGGGATCCTGACGGTGAGTTCGTCGTTGAGTTTTTAACAATAAAATACGACAAAAAAGGCGATCCTATCGGCGACTCTGTACAAACCATTGAGATTTTTAAAACAAAAAGCAAACAAGAATACATAAGTAAAATCGAGACATACATGCTCGAAAATTAAGGTAAATAATGGGGTAGGAGAACTAAATTTACTTTCGAACTCATAAGCCTCCCATTTTTCTCAGAAAAGGGGACAGATATATTTCAGCGCTCATAAAAATAAAATCTGTCCCCTTTTTTGCAAGGAAAGTCACCATGGCAAACCACGACCCCAATGATCCTCATGGTGATCGCCCGCACTTACAACTACACCCTGTCAAAGGTGAAGCAATTCGAATCCACTGGCCAAATCCATTTGAAGGTCAAAAATGAGCAATCCAAAAATAATTCCAAGAAAAGTCTGGTGGGGTCTGGAAGCGAAATCGTATACAGAAATCGCGCAAGAACTCCCTACAAACGACGACTCCTTACGCAGATGGATTGCTATATACGCGGTATACCATTTGAATTTTACAAACAGATATCCGGGAGAACTCTATTATAAGTTCTTGGAAGACGCAAAAAATTCAAAATATGTAGCAATAGACTTCACAATACCTAAGTTAATAATTGAAACAAGAGATAGCATTGGAAGCAGTGACACTACCATTGTCAAGTGTCAAACGTTAGAAACCGAAGAAGAGATAAATGACTACCTTCAAGAGAACAACATCGATCCAGAGCTATTCACTCCACCTTGGACATGTGACTATCCGCTAGACTGAAAGGCGAATCGGCAAAAAAAGAAGAGAAAGAAAAGAAAAGAAAAGGGAAAAGAAAGGGGACAAAAGAAAAGGGGACAGATTTATTTTCTATGCACATGAAAATAAATCTGCTCCTTTTTTTTTGCAAACATCAAAAATATATTCATATATTCAATCCAACAATAGCCTAGACAACAAGTTCGAACCAAACGAGTTAACACAGCATCGAAATATAATTCTAATCTTCAAAAAGCGCACCCCCAACCTCAACCTCATATGGGAACAGCTTAGTAAAGCAGACAAAGGCATCACTTCGCAAAACATCTTTGACATCTTAACAAATAGTCGAGAAACCCTCATAGGCCGCTTCATAGAAAGCGATACTCATTCAGCCGCACAACTTATCGCCCCAATAGAATATAGCGATAAAATAAAATCCTTAATTGAAATGTTAGACACCATAAAAACAACCGAAACTGAAGTGCCAGACATCATTCAAAGCTTTTAAAACAAAACCCAACATGAATGGCAAGTGATCCAAGAAAGCGGCGCAGTGACTTCATCTTATCCAACAGGAGCCACCCCATAAAAAATTGCCAAAAAGACGAGACTTATGAAAAGCTTCACTCATGGATCGGTGACTCAGAAGAATCAAACTGGACTGAGTACAGTACAGAGCTTGTTGCAAAATCAGTCCTTATAGACTTCAAAAATCAGCAATGGGAACGACTAGAGCAAGAAGTACTACAAAAGCCTGAGTATTGGCAACAGCGTTGCGCTGTTTCATTGGGAGAAGACAGAACAGAGCAAGCGATTAAACTCCTAAAACTATTGCTTTCCAGCTCCTGCTACAAAGATGTAAAAATCATCGCGTACTCACGAAAATAAATCCGCCTCCTTCTTGCCGCACAAACGGGATAAAAATATCAGCAACCACTGCCGAAGGGATATAGCATGATAATAAAAGGCATTAAATGGATATCGAAGTCAGCTGAAGAAGCGGAAGTTGAAATTAGTGATGGTGACTTCACATGCATCGCCTTCTCTCAACCTTGCAATGTAATAGTGGGCGAGCATTTAACTCAACCACTCCACGTTTTTTCTGTAAAAAACGCAATGATCAGTGATCAGTCGGCTGTAGGAATATGGAACTTAAGCGACACAAAATTTGAGCGAAAAAATCGTTGCCAAAATTATCGACACTACTAACCAAGTGGTTGCCGTTGCCGACATACATATGGTGATCGATGATTTTTTACCAGGAGGATTAGAGATTGGGAACATCATTGAATTCGAGTGTGCAAGAATAGATCTATGGTAGTAGAGAATCATGATGGGGACAGATTTATTCTCTCCTCGCTCATGAGTACAACTCTGCCCCACCATTGAGCAAAGACGAAGAAAAATTGAATGGACACTAAAAAAATAATTGAGCTTGGCGGAACAATATCATTTGATGATATATCCCACATCAATCAGCTTGCCGACACTTCGATGATCGTTGATGAGTTAAAGGAGGACCTATTCCAAGCCGTCTTCCCCCACAATCAACTTATTGATATAGGTTGGCACCCTGAATTCTCTGAAAAAGGCACATTTAGAATTTCTTTAATTAAAGAATATGACTGGGAGCACCCAGTTTTTAGCGAAAAAGCAAAAAGCTGGACAGAACTAAACAAGGCTATTTCCAATGCTTTAAACAAACTGAAAAATGACAATCCGATAAAAGCAAGTACAGGTATCTACGATTCCCAATATAGCTAAACGCACAACCTTGCGGTTCACTCGATACGCCTTATAGAAGCATCGGACATTTCCCACAAAACCCATCGACCCCCATGAACTTGTACACCCCCTCCTCCCCAGATAATCTCCCCCAGTCGTTGCAACCTCAGCGACCGGTTTTGACAGACCGAACACGATCAAGGCATGCAAATGCCGCTTTGCGGCTCCATTGTTTCAGGAGCTTCACAATGAAAAAATTTCCACCCGATTCCCTCGCCCCCCTCCAACTCAGCCAAGCAACCCAACGCACCATCAGCGCCCGTCTCCGCGACCCAAAAAATCCTGACCCCATCAGCCACATTTTCACCCTCCTCCCCAACATCGACACCGAAACCCTGCTAAGCCATGCCTGCGAAACCCTCGCCTCGCTTAACGTGCTGACCACTGACTTTGCTTGCGAACTTGAAGGCTCGCACCGCAGCCTGGCGCTATCGATTCAGCAATTGGCCGTGCTGGGTGAATTGTTGGTAAACCAGGCGCTGGACAATCTCGATCCACCCGGTGGGGCGTCCGATGCTCAGGAGATTCAACCATGACTCGATACATGCCGATTACCGGCATCAATTGCACGATCCCTTCCCTGCTGATAGACACTGAAGCGCCTGTCGACGTGTTGCACAACACGGCGGCGTATCGCATTCGCAGTGTCACTCAACTGTTGGAAACGCTTTCCCTCGGCGAAGCGATTGGTGGTGATGCTGCGCTGTTGCAAGAGTTTGCGAGGGTATTTGCAATCCAATTGCGTGATGGTTGCGATTTGCTGGATGTTATCGGGCGACGGTTGCGGGCGCAGCTTTAACCCAGCCAATAAAAATGGGCGACTTCAAGGTCGCCCATTTTTTATGTCCGAAACTTTTAACCATTGCGTTCCAGAGGAGGTGTTCGCCCAGTGTAATGGCCTGGCAATCCATGCACTGGTAAAGAGCCCTGACACCGGGCGAACGGGAAGGATTTTAATAGAATTTGGCGGATATGTCCTCGGTATAAACATGAAATTTATGCACGTAATATTTCGTAAGTTTTTGCTAAAAAACCAGATACAAACTTTTAAAACTCACCAGTTCGACCATTAAAACTGATTGTTCTTATACAACTTTCTGTACAAAAACAATCAACGGGTACAAGTAATGATCAGCTTGGGTGTTGGCTGGTGACTTTCAGCACATCGGTATAGGTCACCACAACGCTCTGCCCAACTTTCAGATCTTTCAGTTTCGCCTGGACTTCAGGCCTTTCGACGTTGACGGTTTTGGATTGGCCGGCCGGGTTTTGGAAGGTCACCTGGTTTTTCTTCAGGTCGATGTGGGTGATTTTCAGTTGGACCTGTATCTGACGGAAGGCTTCGCCGCCGGGGTTGGGATTGTCTTTGGTGGCGCGGTTTTCGCCGGTGTGTTCGATGGAGCCTGGCAGGCCTTTGTCGATGTTGGTGTCGAGGTAGGCTGCGACCGAGCGGATGACTTCGACGTTGACCTGATCACCGACTTTCAGTTTGCCGAGGTTTTTGGCTTTGTCGCTGAGTTGTACATGGACCTGCCGACCTTCCGCGCCTTCAAGGACGACTTGATGTTTGGCGGCGTCGACCGCCAGGACTTTGGTGACGACCTGATCGGCTTCCACGACGGCGGACAGCGGGATGTCTGCGGCAATGGCGCTGAGGCTGGCGGTGGACAGGAGCGTGGCGAGGGTGATGGCTTTGGTCAGTGCGTTGAACTTCATAAGCGATACTTTCCCTGTGATGGATGGCAGCAGACAGCTCTCTATCCAGGTTCGGCGCCGTCTGTGCCGAGGAGCATAGACGCTGATCAGGGAGTTTCCGCTGTTTCTTGCGCGGTGGATTCTCCGCTGTCTGTGCCCTTGCCGCTTTCCTTGCGCCGGGTCGGGTCGGTGGGTCGCAGGGCGTCATTGTCGCGCTCGACTTCGCCTGGTGGCCGGGGTTCGTCGGGGTTTTCCGAGGGACTGGTCGGTTTGCGATTCATGGGGATGTCCTCAGGTTTCGGGATCGTCGACTTCGTGGGCGACATTCACGGCGGGCGAGTCTTTGTGGGATTGATCGGCCTTGGTTTTGAGGATCTGCCATTGAGCGAGGTCGATGGCGCCCTGCCCCAGCAGATCGTCGGCGATGCGCAGCAATTCGCTGTAATGCGCGTCGGGGGATTGCTGCCAGTAGGCTTTGTCGTCGAACAGCCGCTGCCAGGTGGCAAGGGTGGGCGGTTTGAGGTCGTCGCTCATGGCGGGCTCCTGCCGGTATTATTACGGTAGAGAGATGGAGGTCTCTGGGAGTTCCTGTGGATTGGACGCATTAGGAGCAGGATCAAAAGATCGCAGCCTTCGGCAGCTCACACTGACCGAGTACACCCGCGACATTGCGGCATACGCATAACCCTCTTTTGATCTTAATACCCGGTCATCTCCAGATACCCCTGCCCGCCATGGCTGCCGCTCAGCCGCACCGGTCCTTCCCAATAGGGAATGCGCAAGTCCATCCAGGCCTTGGGGTTGAGGGCGTTGATGGTGATTTCGAGGTGTTTGGCGGGGATTTTTATCGACCAGCTCACAGGCATTGAGCGGCCAGCGACTTTGGTCTTCTCCTGAGGCGTGAGGCTGATGTCGTCGGCGTGCAATAACTGCGTCTGCCCTTGGGCGTCGATCCAGGTGCCGGTGAGGTACGGCGCGCCGTCCTTTTGCCGCATGCGGTAGAGCATGACCTGTTCGCCGCTGTCCAGGTGCAGGGAGAACCAGTCCCAGCCGGTCTGGTTGGCGGTCAGGGGTTGGCTGCTCCACTCGCGGTCGAGCCAGGCCGGGCCGCTGACCGTGTAGGTTTTGCCATCGATTTCCAATGTGCCGCTGGCCTGGAAAAACGGTTGGCTGTAGTAATACGAAGCCTGGCCTTGTTCGGATTTCTGGCTGAAGCCTTTGTCGCCCTGAAGCACCAGTGGGCGTGTGGAGGTCAGTCGCAATTGGTAGCTGAAAGCCTTGTCGCGAGCGCTGAGTTGCAGGTCCGCCAGCGGGTTTTCATCGGAAGCCTGACTACTGAAATGCCAATCGTCGATCCATGCCTTGAACGGCACCAGGCTCACGCCGGCCTGGCCGACGCCGCCTCGGGCGTAGCGTTCGGCGGCATGATGGGCCGTGGCGGAAGTCACGGCCGCGTGGCCCAGCCAGATGGTCTGATTGCCCCAGCCGGGTTGCTCGGGGGACGCTTTCAAGGCGCTGCGAAACAGCGTCCATTGCGCACCGAATTCCCGGCCCTGAGCGTCCTTGAGGTTGGCGGTGACGTACCACCATTCGATGCGAAAGCCATCGTGGGGGCCGTGATCCGCCGGGAAGCTGAATACCCGGCCGGGTATCACCGGGGTAAATGCGGCGGCCTGATGGCCGAGGCCGGCGAAGCCTTTTTCCGGTGCAGGCGTGTTGTCGCATCCGTTCAACAGCGCGGCCAATAACCACACGCCAACCTTAATCCTCATGAGCAAACGTCCTCAGCAGATCCGCCGGTTGCGTGCGATACAGCGAGTACAACGGCCATGCCGATGCGAGCAATGTTGCAAGCAACGCCAGGCCCATCAACTGCAACAGTTGCAACGGAAACACCCGCAACGGCAAGCGCCAACCGAAGGCCTGAACGTTGATCACCGTGTCCAGGCACCACGCCAACGCGATGCCCAAGGGCAACGCCAGCACCAGCGTCAACACCGCCAGCAACCAGGTTTGCCCGAGGTTCAGCAGCATCAATTGGCGCCGAGTCACGCCCAGCGCCCACAGCGGCGCGAGTTGCCCAAGGCGGCTTTGGCTTTGGGTCAGCAGGCTGATGAACAGCGCCACGCCCGCGACGCACAGCGTCAGGCTGTTGAGCGCGGCGGTGGCGGCGAAGGTGCGTTCGAACACTTGCGTGGACCAGCCCTTGAGCCGGGCCTGATCGACGATACGGCTGTCGTCCAGGGCGAAGCGTGCTTGCAGCGCGGTCAGGAATCCGGGGATCGATGCCGGGTCGATGCGCAGGTTGAAACGGTTGGGCGTCAATTGCGGCCAGCCGCGCAGCAGATGATTGATGTTGACCAGCAGATGCCCCTTGGGATTGCCGTAGTCGGCGTAGATCCCGACGATTCGCGGCGACCATGGGCCATTCGGCGTCGGGATTGTCAGGTGATCACCGAGCCGTACCTTCAACCGCCGGGCCAGTTGTTCGCTGAGCATCAGCGCGTCGTCCTTGGCCAGTCGCTCCCAAGGGTTGTCGCCCAAGGCTTCCAGCAGCGGCCAGTGCTGACGATAAGTCGGGTGGTCGATCACGCCAAAGACGTCCGCCGGCCAGCCCTGCAACTGGATCGATACCTGCCAGTTCGGTAGCACTGCGGTGACTTGGGGTTGTTGTTTGAGCCAGGTGTGCAGCTCTCGAGCCTGGGCGGGATTTTGCGGATTGAGGTACAGCTCGGCGGTCAACCGTTGTTCGAGCCAGTTGCTGAAGGTCTGACGGAAACCGGCGGTCATGCTGCCGGCGCCGATGTTTGCCGCCAGCGCCAACAACAGCGCCATCAAGGCAAGGCTCAGGGCCGGCAGTTGCTGGCGGCAGTCGGCGAGAAACCATTGGCCGAGCACCGAACGACTGCGCCCAAGCACCCAGTTGAGCACACTGTTCAACACCACCGGCAAGGCCAGTGCAGCGCCGATCAACAACGCGCCCATCAACACGAAGCCGCTGCTCAGGCTGTCGCCGAAGATCAACGCCAATAACGCGATCATCGCCGCCATCGCCGCGACCCACCCCTGGCGCCGCAACCAGCGCGCGTGGGCCAGGTGCCAGGCTTGCGGATTGGCTAGCGCCAGCAACGGCAACCGCGCCGCCCGCAGCAAACTGTTGGCACCGGCCAGCAAAGCGCCGAACAAGCTCAGGCCAATACCGCTGAACCACCACAGCGGGCTGAGATTCAACCGCCCCGGCACTTCGGCGCCGTACAAGCCGCGCAGGCTGGCGGCGACGTCCGGCAACAGCACGCCGGCCAGCAGGTAGCCGCTGACGACGCCGGCGATACCACCGATCAGCGCCAGAGCACCCAGCTCGACGGCAAGGCAGGCAATCAACATGCGTGCGCTGACCCCGCAGGCGCGCAGGGTTCTGAGCAAGCTTCGACGTTGCTCCAGCGCTAGGCCGATCGCCGCGTGAACGATGAACAGGCCGACCACGAACGACAGAAAACCCAAGGCATCGAGATTCAGGTGGAAGCTCTCGGTCAGGCGCGCGAGGTTGTTTTCTTCGCCGCTGCTTTTGAACTGGAGTTGGCCCTTGAGCTCATCAGGCAGGGTCGCGGTGAAATCCTTGGGCAGTAGCAGCCGTGACAATTGATCGGGCAATTGCAGAGTCTGTTGGGCGAAGCCGATGTCCACCAGCAACACGCCGGGCGCCATGTCGGTCTGGGCACGCAGCGGCGGCAAGGTGACTCCACTCTGGGCCATCGGGGTTTCGCCTTCGCGCAAGCCCAACGCCTGCAAGGTCTGCGGTGAAATCCAGGTGCTGCCCGGCGGGGTGAAAAACTCGACGATCTGCTCGATCGGCAACGACCGCCCGGCCACTGCGGAACCAGCCGGCAGTGACACCGGCTCAATGCCCATCAACTGCAAGCGCTGCTCTTCATGGCCCTTGAGCGTCACCCGGCCTTGCAACACCGGCGATACCGGCCAACCCGCACGACGCAGGTCAACAAACACTTGCTGGGAAAACACCCCACCGCCGAGTGCCGTGAGACTGGCTTGCGGTTCGCCGCCGATCAGCTGACTGGCCCGGGCGTAGCTTTCTCGCGCCTGGCTGTTCAGCGCTTGCACGCCGGTCAGCAGGCTGGTGGCGAGCCAGAGCCCGGTCAGCACACTGAAAAATTGCACCGGGTGCTGTCGCCAATGGCTGAGCAGCGCCCGCAGCGTCTCACGAAAAACCCGCACTTCAGCGCTCGTCCGCGCCAGCCAGACGGCCACCGTGCAGCACCACTTTGTCTGCCAGCCGCGCGGCGACCCGTGGGCTGTGAGTGACCATCAACAAAGTCGTCGGGCTGTCGTCGAGCAGCTCCAGCAACAACTTCAACACCTCATCGCTGGTGGCTTCATCGAGGCTGCCGGTGGGCTCGTCGGCCAGCAGCAGTTTGGGTTGCGATGCCAGGGCGCGACCTAAGGCGACCCGCTGCTGTTGCCCACCAGACAGTTGCTCCGGATAGCGCCGCAGCAAATCTCCCAACCCAAGACGTTGCACCAGATGCGCCTGCCAACGTGGATCGTGGCGCCCGGCCAGACGTGCCTGAAACGCCAGATTGTCTTCAACGCGCAAACTGCCGATCAGGTTGAACTGCTGGAACACCAGACCGATTTCGGTCCGCCGCCAGTTCGCCAATTGGCTTTCGTTCATCTGCTCCAGCCGATGTTCGCCGCTGCGGATGCTGCCGCGATCGACCTTGTCCAGCCCGGCGATCAGGTGCAGCAAGGTACTCTTGCCACTGCCCGATTCCCCCATCAGCGCCAGGCTGCTACCGGGTTTCAACGTGAGGTCGACGCCTTGCAATACCGGCAGCGGGCCTTGGGGGGTGGCGTAGCTTTTGAAGACGCCATGGACGTGAAGCATGAAGGGGAAACTCTTTTGATGAGTGGGGGCAAGGGTAGAGAGTACACCCGATAATCTTGGGTTGAACGGTCTGACGCCTTCGCGGGCAAGCCTCGCTCCTACGGATCGCAATATCCCGCACCGACGCATACCTGTAGGAGCGAGGCTTGCCCGCGAAGAGGCCCGCTCAATCGCTCAAAACCTCACTGCCCCACCGCCACACTCGGCACCACCCGCCCCGGCGTCACAATGCTGTTCAGATCAATATGCTTCCACTCCGGCTTGGCCCCCAACCGCGCATTAAACCGATAGTTAAAGGTGAAATCGTCCCCCGTCGGCACACTTAGCGGTTTGCCATACACCGCCTCAATCCCCGCCAGGTCATAACCCATCACCTGCAGTAACGTCGGGAAGATGTTGTAGTGACTGGAGCGATCCTTGTTGGCCGGCAATTGCGCCTGCCAGTCCAGGGTCTGCAAACCGCTGCCCGAAATCACCACCAACGGCACCAACCCCTCCTCCTCCACTGGATCACCACCGCAGTGAGTATTGAGCCCGGGGTTACCGCGCTCATGCAGATCCTGCCCGTGATCCGAGGTGTAGATCAGTAGCGCATGGCTCAAATCCGCCTGAGCAAACACCCGCGCGAAAAACTCGCCGACATTCCACAGCACGGTATTTTTATAGGCGTTGCGGTACAGCAACCAATCATCCGGCTGACCGTTGAAACCATCGCGTGTGCCCGTGTCCGCCACTTCGACAAACTGCCCACGGGGCAATGTCGGGCGGTAAGCCATAAAGGCGTCCGGGTACTTGTCGTGCACCGGAAAATGCGCACCGACCTTGTTGATCACTACCAGCTCCGGCTTACCGTCGTTGAGCAGCTCGATCAGCTTCGCCGCCGCGGCCATGTCGCGCTCACGCACGCTGGTGCGGTCGAATTGCACGAACTCGTCGATGTCCTTTTTCTCGGCAGCATTCATCAGGTTCTGCAAGTTGCCGCCGGTGCGCTGGGAGTCGATGTAAACGGTGCGCAGCCCGGCTTTTTTGGCGTACTGCCAGATCGACGGCAATGTGCTGTTGATCCGCATGTAGTCGGCGCGGGTGCCACCGTAGCGCAGCGTGACATTGGTGTCGGCGCTGCAATTGGCGATGGACGCCGCGTAGCCATAATTGAAGATGTCCACGCCCGGGCGCGGTTCCTTGAGGTTGCTGTGCACACCGAACGGCGTGTTGATGTCCAGGTAGTTGCCGGAAATGCTCTCGTCGATGATCAGCACAATGTCGTGCCCCACCGGCTGATCGACGCGCAGCAGGCTCACTGGCTCACGCGGGCCGACGGTGTTGTGCAGCGCTTCATAGGTGAACAGATTCAGATAGGCCAACGGTGTGTACATGATCGGCAAGCCACGGGCCCCCTCGCCGGCCCGCACGAACAGCACGGTGCTGAGCATCAGTACCCCGAACACTGGCGCCGCCACCAACAGTGCCCCCGGTAATGGCGCCCGTCGCCGCGGCTTGAGCCCGATACCGAACAGCAGCAACAAACCACTGACCATCGCGCTGATGATTGCATCGCGGTACTGGTACGCGGCCTCTTGAATGAACCCACCGGAATACACCAGCGACACAAAACTGCTGTAGGTCATGTAACCGGCAGTCACTTGCGTATAGACGTCGAAGAACACCGCCGAGCCAGACATCACCAACGCGAACAGATGACGGATCAGCGTCTGACGGATGTACGCGGTCATGAACAACGCCACTGTCAGCAAGACGAACATTGCGCCATACAGCAGCATCGGAAAACCGATGCCCAGCGCGTCAAGACGATCGAGATAGTCGTCGTAATTCTTGAGTAAATACAGAACCAGCAACAGTTCCTTGAGGTAACGGATCATGGTGATTACAGCACCTCCGTGGCCAATGGATTGTCGGCCATTTTCTGACACTAGCACCGAGCCCTCGAAGCGCAAGAAATGCCGGTTTTTTCCCCAAAGCGTCAAAAAAACGTTGCCTCGAATCTGACACACTCAAGCGTCTGTAACCCTTGTGTTTCAAGCCCTACGACCGTTTATCGTTTTCTTAAAACCCTCACAAACCCCTCAAAACCGCGGCAAATCCAGCAGCGGCAAGCACTTGATGGCAAAAAGCCCGTGAAACCGGGGTTTTCCCGGTCGCGTTACCCGTCATTTTGCTGACTCGCTTTCCCACGGCTGGGCTATACCCCTTTTGACAGTCTCATTTCAGTTACATCCACCGTTTTACGAGGCACGCCAATATGGACGTGAGCGTATTTGGTACGGGTTACGTCGGTCTGATACAAGCTGCGGCATTGGCCGATGTCGGACATCGCGTGCTGTGCGTCGACATTGACCTCAACAAGATCAAGCAACTGCAACAAGCCGTGCCCCCGATCAGCGAACCGGGACTGTCCAGCACACTGGAAGACAACATCAAGGCCGGTCGCCTGCTTTTCTCCACCCAGGCCAGTGACGCGGTCGAACACGCGGAGCTGATTTTCATCGCGGTGGGCACTCCCGCCGATGAAGACGGTTCCGCCGACCTCAGCCATGTGCTGAATGTCGCTCGGCAGATCGCCAGTTTCATGGAGTCCGATCGCACCCTGATCATCAAGTCCACCGTGCCGGTGGGCACCGCGGACCAAGTGGCGAGCGCTGCCAACGAAGAACTGCAACGCCGTGGCAAACAAGCATTGAACGTGCGGGTGGTGTCCAACCCGGAGTTTCTCAAGGAAGGCAGCGCCTTGGCCGATTGCATGCGCCCGGACCGGATCATTGTCGGCACCAATGACGATGAAGCGCGCAACCAGTTGAGCGAACTCTATGCACCGTTCTGCCGCAACCGCGAAAAGCTCATGTTCATGGACAACCGCAGCGCCGAGCTGACCAAGTACGCCGCTAACGCAATGCTCGCCACCCGCATCAGTTTCATGAACGAACTGGCCAACCTCACCGAGTTGCTGGGGGCCGACATTGAAGCGGTGCGCAAAGGCATCGGCTCGGACCCGCGCATCGGTTACCACTTCATTTACCCCGGCTGCGGTTTCGGCGGCTCATGCTTTCCCAAAGACTTGCGTGCCCTGCTGCACACCGCCGAACATCACGGCATGTCATTGCGTCTGCTGCGTAGCGTCACCGATGTGAATGACAGCCAACGGCACATCCTCTTCAGCAAACTGCAGGCGCTGTTTCCCGATGGCCTGGTCGGCAAGTCCATCGCGATTTGGGGCCTGGCCTTCAAGCCCAATACCGATGACATGCGCGAAGCCCCCAGCCGTTATCTGATGGAGGCGCTGTGGGCCGAAGGTGCGAGCGTGCAGGCTTACGACCCGGAAGCCATGTCCGAGTGCCGGCGCATTTACGGCTACCGCAATGACCTGCACCTGTGCGCCACCCGCGACGACACCCTGGAAGATGCCGACGCGCTGGTGATCTGCACCGAGTGGAAGAACTTCCGCGTGGTCGACTTCGATCTGCTGGCGAGCAAATTGCGCGCGCGGGTGATTGTCGACGGGCGCAATCTTTACAACCCGGAGCACGTGGCGGCGGCCGGTTTGCACTACAGCGGTATCGGGCTTCGGCACATCGTTCCCGAGGCGCCACGGCCATGAAAATACTCGTCACCGGAGCGGCCGGTTTCATTGGCGCCCATTGCCTGTTGCGGCTGTTGCGCGACGGGCATGAGGTATGCGGCCTGGATAATTTCAACGACTTCTACGACCCGCAACTCAAACACGACCGCGTGGATTGGGTGCGCAAGCAAGTCGGCGATTTCCCGCTGGCGAAAGTCGATGTGGCCGACGCCACGGCCCTCGACGCACTGTTTGTCGCTGAACAACCGGAGGTGGTGATTCACCTCGCGGCCCAGGCCGGGGTGCGTTACTCCCTGGAAAATCCCCGGGCCTACGTCGACAGCAATCTGAGCGGGTTCCTGAACATCCTCGAAAGCTGCCGCCACCACCCGGTCAAGCACTTGATCTATGCCTCGTCCAGTTCGGTGTACGGCGCCAACCAGCACACGCCTTACTCGGTCAAGGACGGCGTCGACCACCCGTTGTCGCTGTACGCCGCCACCAAAAAAGCCAACGAACTGATGGCTCACAGCTACAGCCATCTGTTCGGCATTCCCTGCACCGGTTTGCGTTTTTTCACGGTGTACGGGCCTTGGGGCCGGCCAGACATGTCGCCGATCCAGTTCGCCCGGGCGATTGCCGAAGGCCAGCCGCTGAAGCTGTTCAACTACGGCCAGCACCAGCGTGATTTCACCTACATCGACGACATCATCGAGAGCATCGCCCGTCTGATCGAGCGCGCCCCCCAACCAGCACCGGAGTGGAACCGCGAACAACCTGACCCGGCCAGCAGCATGGCGCCATGGCGCATTTACAACATTGGCGGACAACAGCCAGTGGAGCTCAAGGACTACCTGGCGCTGCTGGAAAAACACCTCGGACAAAAAGCCCTCGTCGAGTTGCTGCCCCTGCAGCCGGGCGACGTGCTCAACACCTGCGCCGATGCCAGCGATCTGGCCCAGGCCACCGGTTTCCAGCCACGGATCGAGCTGGATGAAGGACTCGGACGATTCATCGCCTGGTTCCGTGACTACTACCCACTGCGCAACGCCCACTCGCCACTCGCGAAAGGGCTTCAGCGGAGGACTCTATGACTGGACATGAAAAAGGCGTGTTGCTCAATCACATGCTGCGTGACAAACGCCTGGACCCCGAACACCGAATGCGCCTGGACACGGCGATCCACATGCAGGGCCGCGGCTGGATGACCGGCCGTGACGGTGGTCGGCCCTGGACGCTGTCGCGAACCAACCGAGTGGTTGCATGCCTTGGCGCGCTGGTGATTCTGCTGCTGCTGTCCCCTGTGCTGCTGGGCCTGGCGCTGGTGATCAAGTTCAGCAGCCCGGGGCCGGTGATGTTCGTGCAGAAGCGCACCGGTTACCGCGGCCGCCTGTTCGGCATGTACAAGTTCCGCACCATGGTGACCAACGCCGAAGAGCTCAAGGAATCCTTGCGGCATCTGAACAAGCACGGCGCCGATGCCATCGATTTCAAGATCGACAACGACCCGCGGATTACCCCTATCGGTAGCTTCCTGCGGCGCAGCAGCCTTGATGAGTTGCCCAACCTGATCAATGTGGTCAGCGGCGACATGCGTTTGGTTGGTCCCCGACCGACCTCGTTCAACGCTTATCGCTACAAAGACAGCCACCTTGCACGCCTGAGCATCTACCCCGGCATGACCGGCCTGTGGCAGATATCCGGGCGCAGCAATATCGACTTCGACCAGCGCGTTGAGTTGGACCTCAGCTATATCGCCGAGCAGAGCCTCTTGCTTGATCTGAAGATCCTGTTGAAAACCCCCTTCAAAGTATTCAGCGGCCACGGAGCGAGTTAAATGGACGGTTCATCGAACAAAAGCCTGACCATCGCCAGCCCGAGCGAGTCCAACCTGACCTCGACCGTGCTCGACCTGGATCTGCGGATCCTCTTCCTGACCGCTGCCAATCCAGGCGCCGGCACCACCACCAGCGCCCTGGCGCTGGCCAGCCAACTGGCGTCAATGAGCAGCGGCCAAGTGCTGCTGGTCGACGCCAGCCAGTCGGAGGGCAACCTCACGCAACAGCTGGGGCTGACCAAAGAACGCGGCTTTCGAGACCTGCTGTTCAACGACTCACCGCCGCTGCTGCAGGACTGCCTGGTGAACGTCTCCAGCCTGCCCTTCCACATCCTGCCGAACGGGCGGCACATCCGCGGCGCCGAGCACCTGACGACCGAACAGCTGGCCCCGTTGCTCAACCAACTGGGCGATCGCTATCGCTTCGTGGTGATCGACGGCGACGCGGTGTATTCGGCCGCCGACACCCTGGTCATCAGCACCTTGGCGGACGGCGTGATCATGGTGGTGCGCGCCGAAGACACGCGCTGGGAAGTGTCCCAGGCCGCAGCCCAGCGCCTGACTCAGGCTGGCGCAAAACTGGTGGGCAGCGTCTTCAACCGGCGCAAGTACTACATGCCCAAATGGCTCTACAAAAACCTGTAAGCAACCGCAGAAAAGGATGACGCCATGAACGCCAAAATGCTTCTCCTGCTGTTGCTGCCGCTTGCAGGTTGCTCCAGCACCAGTGAAACCCAGCAGATGCCGGTGCAGATCCTCACGGCCGAGCCGGCCAATGCCCAGGCCACCGACATGCCCAAGGTCGAACAGACCCTGCGGCCCAAGGACGTGCTGGATGTGATCTTTCACATCAGCACCAGCGGCTCGCAGGCTTATCGGATTCAACCCGGTGACCAGGTCGCCCTGAACTTCACCGCGGCCAGCCAGCTCAACGGCACGCAACTGGTGCTGCCCGATGGCACCATCGAACTGCCAGGAGCCAACACCGCGGTGAAAATCGGCGGGCTGACGTCGGTCGAAGCCCGGGAGGAAATCCAGCGTGTCTATAACCGTAAAGCCCTGTTCCAGCCCAACCGCAACCAGCTGTCCGTGCTGGTCACCAGCCCGCTGAGCAACGAGCAGAACCTCAAGAGCGCCCTGAACCACCCCGCTACCGGTATGAGCCGGGAGATCGTTGTGGGCAACGACGGCTATGCGAGTTTCCCGGAAATCGGCTCCGTGCCGCTGCAAGGCATGACGGTCAACCAACTGGAAACGTTCCTCAATCAACGCTACGCGCAATTGCCGGGGCGGATGACAGTCGACGTCATGCTCAAATCCACCTCGGGCAACGAAATCTATGTGCTGGGTGAAGTCGCGCAACCGGGCTCCTACCCGATTCGCCGACCGGTCTCGGTGCTCGAAGCCTTGACCCTGGCCCGTGGCACTAACGTCAAGGCGCGGCTCGATTCGGTAGTGATCATGCGCCGCACCGGCAACCATGTGCAGGCGGTGCACTACGACGTGGAAAAAGCCTTGTCCGGTGACGCGTCACAGATTGCTTACCTGCAACCGGACGACATGCTCTACGTGCCCAAGACCAAACTGGCCAGCGCCGGTGAGCTCGCACGGCAACTGGCGGACGTGGTGTTGTTCCAGGGGGTGGGCTTCACCTTTGGCTACCGCGTCGATAACAAAGGCAGCGACAACTAACGCTCAGGTGACCGACCATGAACCCAAAGGAAAACTACCTGCATGAGTTCTTCAGGATTTTCTTCGCCAACAAGCAGTTGGTGAAACGCGTCTTCCTGATCTTTGCAGTGATCGCCCTGATCTTGCCGCTGATGCTCAAACAGAGCTTCGACATCACCGCGCAGGTGATCGTGCAATCCAAAAAACTCTCCCAGGGAGACGCCACCACGTCCCTGACCCAAGGTGATGCCTCGTTCATTCCACCGTCACTGGCGGACATGGAAACCGAGAGCAATATCCTGCGTTCCCCGGCCCTGATCCGTCAGACCATCAGCGACCTGCGGGCCAAAGGCGAGTACGCGCCCAACCCCGGGATCTTCAGCAAACTGGTGACCGAACCGATCAAGCGTTTTGTGACCACCCCCTTGCGTGAATACGTGGTCAATCCGGTGCGCGATGCATTCGGGCTTGAGACCGATCCGGTTCGGGACACCGCCCTGGATACCTACACCCAAGAGGCCGTCGATAACCTGAAAATCGAAACCCTGCCGGGTTCCAACGTGATCTCCATTGTCTACAGCTTTGGCGATCCCGCCCAGGGCACCCGGTTTGTCGCGGCGCTGCTGCAAAACTACCTGGCCAGCCGTCAGGAACTGCAATCGATCGACCTGCCGCAGAGCTTCTACGAAACCAAGAAGAAGCAGTATCAGGTGCGTCTCGATGGCCTGGAAGGCACGCGGCTGGCGTTGCTCGAAGGCGTGGCTTCATCCGATCCGAAGGAAGAAATCACCTTCCGCCTCAATGCCATCAACACCGAGGAACAGGCCCTGAACCTGTATCAGGATCGCCTGTTGCAAAGCCAGCGCTGGCTCGACTACCTGAAAACCGCCCTGACGTCTGCCACCAATACGTCCCGGCTCAGCGATTACACCTTCCCCTTCACCTTCACCACCACGGTGGACAACATTGCCTTCGAAGACCGGGAGATCAGGCAGCTCGGTGAGCAACTGACCACTCAGGTCAGCCGCTACATGAACGACCTGGCGGTCTTCCAGCCGGGCAGTGAACCCATGCTGTTGACCCGCGAGCAGATTTCCCGCACCCGTCAGCAGTTCCTGAAAATCGTCAGCAACCGGATTCAGGAGCGCACCAACGACCTGGCGATTGTCACCTCGGTGATCAAGCAGAAAACCGCACGCATCGCCGACTTCAAGGAGCGCATCCATCAGTTGCAAGTGGCTCAAAGCAAACTGGCGCAAATGGACACCGAGATCAATGCCCTGCACGCAGCGTTCTCCACCTATGCCCAACGCTTTGCCGAAAGCAGCTCCGCCGGTTTGCTGGACAACGATATGTCCAACGCCAGGGTACTCAGCCCACCGTATGAACCGACCGATGCAGCGTTCCCCAAACCGCTGCTGATCATTCCGTTCGGGATGCTGACCGGTCTGCTGCTGGCGATTGCCTTCGTCTACGTGCGTGAGTTCTTCGATCACCGCTTCAAACACCCAGCGCAAATCACCCATGAACTGGGCTTGCCGGTGCTGTTGGTGATCAACGAGCAAGACGTTATGCCGACCAACCCGCACAAAAACTGGACCGTGGATAGCTTCGTGCATTGGGTGCGCCATTGAACGGGCCGCTCAGCGCCAGCGCTCTGCCGATCATGCATTTGATCAGCAGCGGCGGCTTCTATGGGGCTGAGCGGATGCTGCTGGACCATTGCCTGGCGACGCCGGGGCAGCACCAAGTGCTGTTTCTCGATGCGCCGCCAGCGCTGATCGCGCGATTTCGCGGGGCTGGGGTCGACTGTCGTAGCTTCACGGGTTTGAGGGGATTGCTGCGTCATTTACGTCAGCGGCGAGCTGAACAGCCGCTGATCAACACGCACAATTTCAAGGGTCTGTTATTTGGCTGGGCGGCCGCCACGTTGTTGGACTTGCCGTTGGTGATTACTCAACACGGTTTCACTCCGCGCAGTCGCAAGCAACGCGTTTATGGCTGGCTGAGTTTGCAATTGTGTCGCACGGCGTCGGTACACCGCGTGGTTTGCGTGGCCGAAAGCATCGCCGTGCTGCACCGCAAGGCCTGTGTCCGGACGGAGAAACTGCAAGTGATTCCCAATGGTCTGCCAAAGGCCTGCGGCCTGCTACCTCACACTGCCACACACCCGCGCTGGCTGGCGGGTTACGTCGGTCGGCTGAGCAATGAGAAAGGCCCGGACCTGTTTCTCGATGCCCTGATTCCGCTCTGTCAGCAACACCCGCAACTGGACGCCGTGATGCTCGGCGACGGCCCGGAACAGAAAACCTTGCTGGCGCGGATTGCCGCTGCCGGCTTGCACAAACGCATCACCTTGCCGGGTTATCAAACCGACATGAACCGGTGGTGGCAGCAACTCGATGCGCTGGTGATCAGTTCGCGTACCGAGGGCACGCCGATGATTTTGCTGGAGGCCATGCAGGCCGGAGTGCCTGTGGTGGCGTTCAGCGTCGGCGGGATTCCCGATGTGCTGGAGGACCGGCACAACGGCCTGCTGGCGACACCCACCGACAGCGCCGCCCTCGCCCGGCAGATCGACACGCTGCTGAGTGAGCCGGCCCTGGCTCGCGAATTGATCGACAACGCAAGACGTACGCAATTGGACCGTTACGACCTGAAGGCCTTGGCCGAACGCTGGTCGCAGCTTTATATCCGTACTGCACGGGAGGCACGCGCGTGATCTTTCCGCTCTCGATCGTCAGTCTGCTCGCCCTGGTCTGTCTTGGTTTGCTGGCCAGCCCTTATCCCTATCTGGCGCCAGGCGCAGTACTGGGCCTGGTGGCTATCGCGGTGCTGTACCGAAAACCTGCCTGGGGTTTGTTGGCCATCGCGGCGCTGGTGCCGTTCGAAGGTTTCTTCAAGGGCAGCGCGCTATCGGGCACCAAATTCATCGGTGCGTCACTGGCGCTGATCGTGATGTTGCAACTGGCTATCCACCAGATTCCGTCCGAGCGCCTGCGCAGCAACATCTGGCGCTTCCTGATCTGGTTCATGGTGTTGTACCTGTTGAGCATGATCAATACCGATAACCTGGACATGTCCCAGAGTCATCTGCGGGATCTGAGCGTCGGCCTGGTTCTGTTTGTGATCACCTTGCTGATCGGCCGTGAGTTGAACCTCGATATGTTCGCCCGGCTGGTGACCCTCAGCGTCAGCGCGACCAGCGCGCTGGCCATGTTCTCCACCAAGTATCAGGACCAGGGCCGCGCCTCCGGGCTGCTGGAAGACCCGAACTCGTTTGCCCTGCTGATTGCCTTCGCCGTGCCATTGGCGCTGCTGCTGGTGATCCGCGGCCCGAACCTGTTGCACCGTTTGTTCTGGGGTGCCTGCTGCATTTTGCTGCTGGGCGGCATGACCAAGACCGATTCCCGTTCCGGGCTGGTGGTGCTTTTTCTCAGCTTGATGATCGGCGCCTGGCACTACCGTGCGCAGCTGCCGCGCATCCGTCCGCGCCACTTGGGTTTTGCCATGCTTGGCCTTGCGATCGTGATCCCGCTGGCCATTTACTCGATGCCGGCCGGTTACATCGCGCGTATCCAGTCCTTGAGCATCTTGAAAGCCGGTGCCAAGAGCCAGGACGAATCCCTCGGCCGCCGCGCGTCGTACATCCTGGTCGGCAGCCAGATCATCCAAGAGCATCCGTTACTCGGTTCCGGCCCCGGCACCTTCCCGCTGCACTACGCCACCACCGGTTACGCCAAGGTGTTTTCCGCTAACCGCAAGCCCGGCGACCTGTATCGCCGCGCGCACAATACTTACCTGGAAATCTTCAGCGAAGTGGGGATTCCCGCCGGCCTGTTGTTCGTCGGCATGCTGGGCCTGGGGATGTACAACCTGGTCCGCGCCCGTCACGCCTGGATGCTGCAACGAAATTGGGAACAGGCCGACCTGATCACGCACCTGAGCATGAGCTATCTGTCGTTGCTGCTGTTTTTGATGTTCCTCAGCGCACCGAATCACAAATACCTGTGGATCATGCTCGCGCTGACGTTCGTGTTGCGCCTCAAGGCTGAAGAACGTCCGCCGACGGAGACCAGCGCATGAGCCGCATCAGCCTCGTCATCCCGATGTACAACGAGGCCCGACACATCGGCCGTACATTGCTTGCCGCGAAAAAGGCCGTCGAGGCTGCCAGGCTGGAATGCGAGTTGATTGTGGTCGATAACGGCTCCGACGATCAGGGACCACCCATCGCTTGCCAGTTCGGTGCGCAGGTGCTGGTGCTGCCCGGCTTGCTGATCGGCGCCTTGCGCAATCGCGGGGCGGCGGTGGCGACAGGTGAATGGCTGGGCTTCATCGATGCCGATATCGAGATGCCCGAGGATTGGTTGACGCAACTTTTCGAACTCGAGTCCGGCGGCCAGGCCGATGTCCTCGCCCTGGACTTGCACACCCCTGTCCAGGCGCCATGGTTTGCCACGGCCTGGCAACGCCGCATGGCCCGCCCGACCACTCACACCTTGCACCCGGTGCAATGGCTGCCCAGCGCCAACCTGCTGATGCGCCGCACCTGGTTCGACAAGGTCGGCGGCTTCGACGAAACCCTGCGCACCGGCGAAGACAAGGCGTTCACCTTGCGCCTGAGTGAAGCCGGCGCGCGATTGCTCGCGGTCAATCAAAGCGTCGCCCTGCATTGGGGTTTCGAAGGCAGTTGGCGTGAATGGATGGGCAAGGAGTTGTGGCGCCAGGGCAGTCACTTGCAACTGCTGCGCACCCAAGGGATGAGCCTGCGCTTGCTGCGATTCCCGGCCTTTTCGATGGGCGTCTGGGCACTGGATTTCATCGCTCTGTCGGCCCTGCTCAATGGTTTTCCCAAAGCGGCGTTGTTCATCGTATTCATCACCAGCCTGCCAGCGCTGGTGCTGAGCCTGCGCCAAAGCCTGAAACACCATGACATAGGCCTGATGCTGCAACTGTGGGGCCTTCACTGGGTGCGCCTGCACCTGGCCGGTGCCGCGCTCATTTTGAGCCTGTGTCATTGGAATGCCAGGAGGCCGGCCCGTGGCTGAATTCATTTTCTGGCTGTGCCTGTTATTGCCGGTGTATGCCTGGCTGGGCTATCCACTGCTGCTGACGCTGATCGCGCCGTTGTTCCGCGCACGGCGTCATGCGCCAGCCCCACCGATGAACGTGAGCATCATCATCGCCGCGCACAACGAAGCCCGGCATATCGAAGAGAAATTGCGCATCCTGCTCGCCCAGGATTATCAGGCGCGCTCGCTACAGATCATTCTGGCCAGCGACGGCTCCACCGACGACACCGTGGCCTGCGCCCACAAGGTCATTGACCCGCGCATCAGCGTGCTTGACCTGCCTCGTCAGGGCAAGGCAGCCACCTTGAATGCCGGCGTGGCCCTGAGCACGGGCGAGATTCTGGTGTTCACCGATGCCGACAACCAATGGTCGACCGACACCCTCGGCCAGTTGCTCGCGCCCCTGGCCGATCCACAGGTCGGGGCCTGTGCCGGGCACATGCTGATCCCGGTGCCGGGCAAGGGCCTGAGCCTGGGCGACAGCCTTTATCGGCATTACGAAGGCTGGTTGCGCAGGGTGGAAAATCGCACCGGCTGCATGGTCTCCGCCGACGGCGCGCTGCTCGCCCTGCGCCGCGAGTTGTTCCAGCACGTGCCGGCGGAGGTCAACGATGACTTCTTTATCAGCACCTGCGCACCGGTGGCGTTCAAACGCATCGTCTACGTGCCCCAAGCACAAGTGAGCGACCAGGGCGTCGACGAAATCGCCAAGCAATGGCGCCGCCGCCAGCGCGTCACCGTCGGCGGTCTGCAAAGCCTGGCCCAGCGCAGGGAGCTGCTGAACCCTTGGCGGTATGGCCTGTATGCGATTGCACTGATCAGCCACAAGCTGATTCGACGCCTGGCACCGATCCTGTTGGTGCCGTTGCTGCTGAGCAATGTCTGGTTGTGGAATGTTCATGGCTTCTATCGCCTGAGCCTGATCGCACAACTACTCGGTTACGCGATGGCTATCGTCGGCCTGCTGGATGTGCAACACCGTTTGCCCAAACCCTTTCGCCTCGCCGCGTTTGTTCTGGTGACCCTTGCCGGGATGAGTATCGGTCTTTGGCAGTTCTTGCGCGGCCAGCGGTACGCGCAATGGAACCCCGAGCAAAATCGTTGAAAGGACCGTGCCATGGCGATCAAACAATTATTAAAACGCACCAGTGGCTGGCTTTATCTCAACTCGCCCGTAGGCCGTCATCAACTGCACGGTGCCGGGGTGATCCTGATGCTGCATCGGGTGCTGGCCAATGACCGCGCCGCCGACCTGCCCCATCGCAATGAACTGTGCGTCGGGCCGAAGGCATTCGAACATCTGCTCGCCTGGTTGAAAAAGAACTTCGACTGCGTGCCTCTGATGGAGATCTTGCAACCGGGCGCCATCAGGACCGGACGACCAAAAATCGCGCTGACCTTCGACGACGGCTGGCGCGACAACGCGCTGAATGCCTTCCCGTTGCTGAAAAAGTATCAGGTGCCGGCGAGCATTTTTCTCTCCACCGATTTCATCGGCAGCCGACAACGCTTCTGGTGGGAAAGCCTGGGAGAAACCCTGTGGCACAGCCACGGTGAAAAAGCCCGGACGCATTTGATTGAATGCTTGCAACAGATCAGACGACCGTTACCGGTGCTGCTCGATGATCTGGATGTGCAGCGCCGTAGCCTGGCGCTTTTGCACTTTCTGCACAGCCTGAAAAACCTGCCGTTGGGCGAACTGAATCGGCTCAGCGATCAATGCCCTGAAGAGTCGTTGCCCCAGGCCCTGGACTGGCATCAGGTACGCGCGCTGGAAGCCAGCGGGTTGATCCGCTTCGGTCCGCACGGCGCCAGCCACGCGATTCTCACCGACCTGGACGACCAACGTCTGGATGAAGAACTGAGCCGCAGCCGCAATGCCCTGCTCAACGGTTGCAACCGGCCGCTGCCGGTCTACTGCTACCCCAATGGCAACCATGATGCGCGGGTGCGCGAACACGTGGCGGATCATGACTTCCCGTTTGCCCTGGGCACCGACCTCGGGATTTATCGGGGTATCAGCGATCCATTGGCCTTGCCGCGAATCGGCATCAGCCATCGCACGGCGCGCAATCCGGAGTTGCTGTCCTGGCGCATCTACCGCGGAGCCAGGCCATGAGTCGTAGTCATTACCTCAAACACCTGGCCCTGAGCATGGGCACCAAACTGGCGATGATCGGCCTGCGGCTGCTGCGCAATGTATTGCTGGCGCGGATTCTGGGGCCCAGCGAGCGCGGTCTGTTTGCGTTGCTCAGTACCCTGCCCGATTTGATCAGCGCCGCCACCAGCGGCGGGCTGAATTCGGCGGTGGGGTATCAGGCGGCCAAGCAACGGCCCATGGGATTGTTGCTGAGCCAGGTGCTGGTGTTCGGTTGCCTGCTGGCGGGTTTGCTGACATTGCTGGTGGTGGCGCTGGTGCGCGAGTTCGGTGGCGAACTCGACATCACCACGCAACTGGGATTGCTCGCCTGGCTGTTGCTGCTGGCGGTGCCGCTGACCGTCCTCAAGAGCGGCCTGCTGACCTTGCACAATGCGTCGGGCGGTGTGGTGGCGTTCAATGCCTTGCGGCTGGTGGAATCCCTGGCGCCACTGCTGCTGTTTCTGGCCTTGTTCTGGATGTGGAAAGACGCAGCCCTGGAAGCGGCGCTGATCAGTTGGCTGGCCGGCCTCAGCCTGGTGGTGCTGGCCGGGTGGTTCTGGCTCAAGCGCGCTCAGCCCTTGAAGTTGCAGTGGGACCGTGCCAGCCAGAATGAACTGCTGCGCTACAGCGCTCGCAGCCATCCGGACCTGTTATTCCAGCAAGTGATTCTGCGCTCCGATTACCTGTTCATCGGCGCCCTGCTCGGCAGCACGGCGTTGGGGCATTACGCCATGGCCAGCGCCGCCGCCGAGTTGCTGCTGATCGTCCCGGAGGCGGTGACCACGCCGCTGATGAAACGCCTGCTGCAACAGGACGAAGGCATGGATCGCCTGACGCCGTTGGCCCTGCGCCTGACCGCCACGGTGATGCTCGGCGCCTGCCTGACCATGGCGGTGATCGGTGAATGGCTGATCGTCACGCTGTTTGGTGTTGCCTATCAGCCGGCTTACCCGGCATTGCTGGCGCTGCTGCCCGGGCTGCTTGGCCTTTGCTATGCGAGCATCTTGCGCCTGGACTTGCTGGGCAAAAATCGCCCCGGCACGATTTCGCTGTTGATGGGCCTCGGCGCGTTGCTGAACCTGGCCCTGAACCTGTTGTTGATCCCGATTTACGGCATCGTCGGCGCTGCGACGGCATCGTCCATCGCCTACTTGGCGGTAACCCTCGCGCTGCTGGTGATGTATTGCCGGTTGAGTGGCGTACCGGTCTGGCAAACCCTGATCATCCTGCCCAGCGATGTGGCTCCGATGCTTCAGATGCTGCAACGGAAATCGGCATGAAACGCCTCATGCTGCTGTTGAGCCTGAGCCTCGGTTTGAGCGCCCAGGCGGCGCCCATGCGCTGGGCTGATATTCGCGACGGCAGCCTGTACCTGCAAACGGATCGCCCCGACACGCTGACTGTTCGCTGGGCTCCAGCGTGGCAGGCCGATGCCAACGAAGAACGCCTGTACCTGCTCGACGGCAACGGCAACCTCAAGGGCGAGCGCCTGATCGCCGCCAGTGAAACCCGAGGCAAGCAGAGTTGGCCACTGGCGCCGAGTGCCGCCAGTTATCGACTGGAAATTCCGGGCTACAGTTTCCGCCGCTACACGATCGAACACGATGAACGCACGGTGGCGCTGTTCGCCCCGGCCAAGGTGCATTTCAGTGCCGAAACCCGCGGCGGCGATGAGCTGTATTTCAAGGTCGCACCCGGGGAACACGCCGTACTGGCCGGCAAGTTTCACGGTGGGATCAACGCCCTGCAGGCCCAGCGCGTGGGCGACAACAAACAGTTGTCCCTGACGCTGAAACCCTATCGCGCCTATTGGCAGTTCGATCAGGTGGCATTGCCCGTCACTCAGGACGAACAGGTCTGGCGCCTGCGCCTGCAAGGCAGCGGCAAGGTCGCGTTCTGGCTCGATGGCACGGCGAATCTGTTTGCCCAGAAACCGCAGCAGCTCAAACCGCTGCGCGAGGACGATGGCCAGACCCGCTTGACCCTGCATAAAGAAATGCTCGGCCCCACCCCGAACCTGGGCATTTATTTGCCCTACGTGCTGCCCCCTCAATCCAGTTTCGCAGCGCTCGACGCCCTCAAGCCCCAGGCGGGCACCTATTACAGTTTCGTTGACGTCACCGCGCAAAATCCGCACCACGAAGATGCGTTCCGCCAGCTCTATCAGAACCGCTTCGGCATCACCCAGGACCTCACGCTGTTGGCCGGCAGCCTGCGCCAGGCGGATTTGCGCGCCGACACTCAAAGCAACGCCGGCCTCGATGCCTGGCTCGCCGCCACTCGCGCCCTTGGCGGCACCGGTACGCACTACATCGCGTTCGCCGACGAGCCAAACCTCAACTACTCGAGCTACGCCGACTACCAGTCGATTTTCAACAGCATGGCCCGGCAGGTGCGCAGCGATCCGGCCAACGCCAAGGCCGGTGTGCGCATCGCCATGCCCGCCACTTCACGCTTCGTCAACGGCCCGTTCGCCGACAACGCCGTCGACAAGCGCGGTATCGATTGGGCGCGGCGCCTGCTGGCCGAATCCGGTGAGCAGATCGACGCCCTCGCCTGGCACGAATGGATGATTCGCGACTTGCTGGCCACTCGGGTCTACCGCGACAGCGTGCGCCGTGCCGCCGAGCTGGTGGGCCTCGATGCCAAGGGCCGGCCACGCAAAGCCTTGCTGCTGGATCAGACCAACCTGTCCAGCGGTTCAAGCCTGAGCCCCTATGATCAGGAAACCCACTTTGCTTCGCTGTGGTGGACTTCGGTGGTCATCAACTCGGCGCAGGATGGGTTGCTGGACATGCTCAACTGGTTCCAGGCCGCCGACGAACCGACCTACCCCAAAGGCATGGTGCGGGTGCTGGGCGGCGATCGTTTCGAACTCAAGCCGGTGGGCCTGGCCCAGCAATTCATCCAGCAGCACTGGCTGAAAAACGTCATGCGCCTGGACAACGACGCTTTCGAAGTCGATGTGTTGGCCATGGCCACCGAGCGCCAGCGCAGCCTGTTAGGGGTCAATAAAGGGGAGCGCTTGCAGCGTGTCGATCTGGGCGGCGCGACGTGCCCGCTGGCCAAGGGAGCGCTGGTGTACTTCGGTGCCGACAACCGCAGTCGTAGCGCTCAGTTCACCTGTCACGACGGTCGCGTCAGCTTCGACCTGCCGGGCGAAACCCTGTTCGCCTTGAGCTGGAGCGCCTCATGAACGCCGCCAACTTGCATCACCACGACCGTGCCGCTCTCGACCGCGCGTTTCACCACGCCAGCGGCGACCGGTCTCTGTCTGGAGGCAATGATATGAATGCCTTGGAAAAACTTCGCCAACACATCAAACGAAAAGGCCTGCGTGCAACGGTCCGGCTCCTTTGGAGGCGCTACATGTTCGTTCACTGGGAGCTTCTGTGGATGAAGCGTGACCTGGTCAGCCCGGTACCGCCCCACCAGCTCAAGCCTTACCCACCGCTGCAAGTGAAGACCATCACGGTGCACAACACCGCAGCCTTTGCCCGTCACTTTGGCGACCGGGTCAACATCATGGAAGAACTGGCCACCGAGGGTTACACCGGGCACATGTATCTGGATGGCAAAGGCGACGCGGTGGCCTTCATCTGGGGCAGCACCCGGGAGTACCACGACCGCCATTTCTATGGCTGCAGGTTCCCGGTAAAAAAAGGCGAATTCTTCGAATTCGGCGGCGAACTGGCTCGCGCGTATTGGGGCACCACGCTCTCGGTGGACCTGCAACTACGACTCTGGAAAGCCATGCAGGCCCAAGGCTGCCACACGGTCGTGGATGTCTGCGATGCCCGCAACATACCCGCGCTGAAACTGCACATCCGCATGGGCTATCAAGAGCAAGGACGCATCCAGCACGTCTATCGATTATTCGGTCGCTGGCGTTTCTTGCGTGAAGCCCGTTACAGCGACTCACGCCTGGATGCGCTACGAAAACCGTCCCGTTCACCTGTTCCTGAGTCAGTGGCGTGAAAATATGATGGCTCGATTCGAATGGCGCACCTCGCTGTGCGCCCCGGACTTTCCGGCAGCTGCTTATGAGGGGTTGCGCAGGCGCGTGACGGACCATACGCCGTTCAACACCCTCGCCTGGCTGTGCGCATCGGAACAGGCACTGACCGCCGGGGAACGCTTGCACGTTCTGCTGGGCTGGCAAGGTGATGAATTGGCCTTGTGCCTGCCGCTGGTGGCGTCCGTGGAGCGCTTTGGAAGGCTGCCATTTCGGGTCTTGCGTCACCTCGGTTATCCCCTCACCGATCGCCTGGCCCTGCTCACCTGCCTCGATGCCGACAGCATGCGCAAGGCGCTGGTGATCATCCGCCGTCACTTGCCCCATGCGATGCTGCAACTCAACGAATTGTCCGAACCCATCGGCGAAGAAAGCACGCTGACCGCATGGATGGCCCACAGCTCCACGGGCGAGCGTCGCATCAGTTGCCGGGTGCCGGTGCATTTGATCAGCGATATCGACCGCCAGGAAGTCTCCGGCGACCCGCGCTACAAACTGCGCCGGGCGCGTAAACGCATCCTGGCCTATGGCGCTCAGGTCCGACGCATTAGCCCTGACGCAGCCACCATCGGGCCTTTATTGCAGGCCCTCAGCGAAGTCGAAGCGCAGAGCTGGAAAGGCGTCGAAGGCGTGGGGATTTTCACCAGCAACCGTAGCCGACAATGGATCAACCTGGCCTTCACCGCCCTCGCCAAACAGGGACTGCTGCGGGTGGTGCTGCTGGAGCTGGACGGACGCTGCATCAGCTACCGGCTCGGGTTGCTGGAACAGGGCCGGCTGTACGACTACAACCTGGCGTTCCTGCCCAAATACGCCGATCTGGGCAGCGGTCGTGTGTTGCTCGAAGAGTGGATTCGCTGGGGCCTGGACGACAACTGGCACTGGATCGACGCTTCGCGGGTCAGCCTGAAAAACTCCAGCCATCAACTCCAGGAGCGCATGACCGGGCAACTTGAGCACTGGCGCTGGAGCTTCTACTCCTGGCGCCCCAGCGGCCTCGCCTTGGGGCTGACCATGCGACTCTGGCATCAATTCAAGCCGTGGTTGAAAAAGTGGCGGGCCTGGCGTGCATCAGTTGCTCCTGCATCCCCTCCGATACCCACTTGTGTCGACAAAGGCCCTGCGCCCACCGAAAAAAACAGGGAGGGCAAACATGCCTCGCCAAGTCATAGTCAACGCTGACGATTTCGGCCTCAGCCTGAGCGAAAACGCAGTGATCCTCGGTGCCTTTCAGGCCGGGGTCATCAGCTCCGCCACCGCCATGGCCAATATGCCGGCGTTCGAGGAAGCCTGCGTCCTGGCCCGGCAGCCGTTGCTCCAGGGACGAATCGGCTTGCACTTCAACCTCACCTATGGCCGGCCGTTGAGCCCGTCGATTCTCGCGCGTTCGACGTTCTGCGACAGCCAGGGCATGTTCGATCTCGACCTGCCCCGCCACAGCCTCTGGCTCAACCGCCTGGATCGCGAAGCGGTGCTGGAGGAACTCCAGGCCCAATGGCAACGTTGCCTGGACAACGGCCTGCGCCCCAGCCACATCGATTCCCATCAGCACGTGCACAACATCTGGCCCATCGGCGAAATCGTCGCGCGCTTTGCCGCCTACCAAGGGGTGCCCGTGCGACTGGCGCGCCATCTGGGAAATAACCTGAGTGTGCGCAAGCGGGTGTTCAAGACATTGCTCAATCATCGATTGAACCGCCTCGCCGGAGCGACCGCCCAGTACGTATGCACCCCGGTAGACCTGCGCAACGTGGCGATGCCGATCGACGGACTGCTGGAGATCGTCGTCCACCCGACCCATATCGGCGCCGATTTTGGCGATATCTATTTAAACCCCGGAGAGTCTCTGGCTCACATGCTGGAGCTGCGTCTCCCGGGCATTCCGAGAGTGTCCTATGCCGCAGTGCCAAGGACGTTCGAAGAGGAACCGCAGTACTCGATTGACCTACGAACGTTGCAACCTTGATTAATCGCCATTGAAAAAAACGTTCCCCACCCAACCCTGGCTTCAGCCACGGAGGACTTCATGAGCGCCATCACCAAGCTTCGCGAACGAATCAAACAAAAAGGCCTGCTCCACACGCTCCAGACGCTCTGGAAGCGCTATGTGTACTTCCACCGAGAACTGTTGTGGCTGGGGCGCGATCTGGTCACCCCGGTGGCGCCGCACAAACTACGGCCCTATACGGGTTTGAAGCGGGTGACGATTACCCGGGAGAACGCCATCGCTTTCACCAAGTATTACGGTAACCGCGTCAAGGCCATGGCCCAGATCGCCTCCGAAGGTCACACCGGGCACATGTATGTGGACGAGGCAGGTGATGCCATCGGATTCATCTGGGGCAGCCTCAGTGACTACTTTGACCAGCACTATTACGGCTGCTGGTTCCGGGTCAAACCGGGTGAGTTTTTCCAGTTCGGCGGTGAAATGATCCCTCTCTACTTCGGCTCCAGCCTGTCGGTGGACGCCCAGTACAATATTTGGGGTGCGATGCGGGACCAAGGTTGCGACAAGGTCATGGACGTCTGCGATGTCCGCAACATCCAGGCCATGAAAATGCACCTGCGCATGGACTACCAGGAACAGGGGCGAATCACCCACGTCTACGACCTGTTCGGCCGCTTTCGCTTCTTCCGCGAAACCTACTACAGCGGCTCGCGGCTGACTGCGCTGCGCAAACCGGAACAGCAGACAGTGACTGCGGCGCAGGCGTGATTGGTTTTGCGTCCGACTCAGACCAATGTGGGAGCGGGCTTGCTCGCGAAGAGGGCGTGTCAGTCGATATTAATGTTGTCTGGCAAACCGCTTTCGCGAGCAAGCCCGCTCCCACATTTGACCGCATCTCCCTGTGGGAGCGGGCTTGCCCGGGTAGAAACCGGAGACATCCTTTACGTTTTAAACCGGAGACATCGTTTACAGGTATGAAATACGGTCAGGAGGTGCCTGACCATGCCCTGGAA
>NZ_JBIVCD010000036.1:0-29066 GCF_044746425.1 Pseudomonas sp. NPDC086112
TGCCTGGTGATCTTCATCAACCAGATCCGCATGAAAATCGGCGTGATGTTCGGCAGCCCGGAAACCACCACCGGTGGTAACGCGCTGAAGTTCTACGCTTCGGTTCGTCTGGACATCCGCCGTACTGGCGCGGTGAAAGAAGGTGATGAAGTCGTCGGTAGCGAAACCCGCGTCAAGGTTGTGAAGAACAAGGTGGCTTCGCCGTTCCGTCAGGCCGAGTTCCAGATTCTTTACGGCAAGGGCATCTACCTCAACGGTGAGATGATCGACCTGGGTGTTCTGCACGGTTTCGTCGAGAAATCCGGTGCATGGTATGCCTACGAAGGCACCAAGATCGGTCAGGGCAAGGCCAACTCGGCCAAGTTCCTGGCAGACAATCCAGAAATCGCCGCCAAGCTCGAGAAGCAACTGCGTGACAAGTTGCTGACCCCAGCGCCGGACGTCAAAGCATCGCCGGTCAAAGAGACGGCTGATGACCTGGCTGACGCTGATATCTGATTGATCCGATGACCGCCGTACTCGATACACTCGTCGCGGTGCGGCGAACCGCAATGGACCTGCTCGCGCGACGCGAGCATGGTCGAGTCGAGCTGACGCGTAAACTGCGTCAGCGCGGCGCCCTCCCTGAAATGATCGACACAGCACTCGACCGCTTGACGGAAGAGGGCCTGTTGTCCGAGTCCCGTTACCTCGAGAGCTTCGTTTCCTACCGCGCCCGTTCCGGTTATGGCCCTTTGCGAATTCGCGAAGAGTTGAGCCAGCGCGGTCTGCAACGTACCGATATCGAACTCGCCTTGCGCGAGAGCTGTATCAACTGGCAGGAACAACTGGAAGACACCTGGCGGCGAAAATTCTCCGGGCACTTACCGATAGACGCCCGGGAACGTGCCAAACAGGGCAGGTTCCTGAGTTATCGGGGATATTCCATGGAAATGATCAGCCGCTTGTTCAGTGGCCGAGGGATGGACGATTGAATGAACGGCTCGCTATTTCGATAGCGGGCCGTTTTTTTTGCCTCACGTTACCTTGGACGGTTCCCGTGTGCGTTGTTGCGCCTGGGGTTTGGACTGGGCCCAGTTTTCCGGCAGGTTGATGTAATCCACTAGCTCCCGCAGACGGCCATGATCGCGGGCGTTGAAGGTGAAGGAAAGTCGCGCCAGATGGCTGAACTGTGCTTCGTCGTGCTCCTCACCGCTGTAGGCGTGCTGATGGAAATGGTCGCTCAGGCACAGGTCGGCGAATGCCTCCTGTATATGTTCGAGCGCCCGGTCGCTGAGTTTGTGGTTCATGCGAATCACGAACTGATGCTTGAGCCAGCGGCTGGAGTGGAAGTTGCTGTAGAACTGATTGATCTGCTCCACTGCCTCTTCGGCGCTGTAGACCAGACTCAACAGCTTCATGTCGGTTGGCAGGATGTAGCGATTTTCCTCCAGTTGATGGTGAATGAAGTCCAGCGCGCCTTGCCAGAACTTGCCGCCCGGCGCATCCAGTAGCACCACGGGCACCAATGGGCTTTTGCCCGTCTGAATCAGGGTCAGCACTTCCAGCGCTTCATCCAGCGTACCGAAACCGCCTGGGCACAGGACCAGCGCATCGGCTTCCTTGACGAAGAACAGCTTTCGGGTAAAGAAAAAGTGGAAGGGCAGTAGATTCCCGGTGCCATTGACCGTGGGATTGGCATGTTGCTCGAAGGGCAGAGTGATATTGAATCCCAAGCTGTGTTCCAGACCTGCACCTTCGTGGGCCGCCGCCATGATGCCGCCGCCGGCACCGGTGATGACCATCATGTCCGAGCGCGCCAGTGCGGCGCCAAGCTCTCGGGCCAAACCATACAACGGGTGTTCTATCGGCGTGCGGGCCGAGCCGAAAACAGTGACTTTGCGTCGTCCTTTGAACTGCTCCATCACACGGAAGGCGTGTTCGAGTTCGCGCAAGGCTTGCAGGGTGATCTTGGCATTCCAGCGGTTGTGATCTTCCTGGGCCATGCGCAGCACAGTCAGGATCATGTCGCGGTAAATCGGGATGTTGGGGCTGTTGGGGGAAACCAGGTTGAGTTGTTCTTCGACCTTGCTGGTGAGGTCGTGGCCGCTTTCTTGAAAATGACGGCTCAGGAGGTCATTCGGTTGGTAAGGCATTCAACTTCTCCTTATGCAGAGAACCCTTGGCCCGACAAAACAATCGTCGGCGCCACGACACCCCTTGTGTCGCTGTCTGCCCAAGCCCTTGCCTGGGCGCTCCACCTGACTCGGTTGCAATCGAGCCATCCATACGGGCTCTGCTTATCCCTTGAATGAAAGAAACGTTCGCACATAAGACACGCAATGGGCAGCCCCTTTTCTGCCCTGAAAAAAACCACATGAACACTTTGAATTTAGACCCTCGCGACGATTTTTGCTGCTTGATCATTGCGCCGCAAAGTCTTTCCTGGCAATCGCTTATTGACGATTTGCAAGGTGCTTTCACCGCTCGTCTGAACGCAAGCCGTTTGTCCTGCGCTCTGATTTACTAAGTTACAGGCGTGACACGACAACTTTGCGTCAATGGCAGGACGCAACGTTCAAGCAATTCAGGGATTTTTCGCGTGATCAACGACGATCAATGCGTGCACGGAGGCGGGAAACCATGCCCAGAGTCACTCTGGAAATCGATGCGCAACTGTATCGATTGCTGAAATTATCAGCCGAGACCAATCATTTGAGTCTCGAAGAGGAGTGCTGCCGGCGTCTGGAGGGCGGGGAGCGACGTTCGCGCTACTTGCAGGCGTTGTTGGCAGAATTGCGCGCCGAGGATGAACAGCGGCGCGCCAATTCCCGTTGATTACTTTTTCTTGGCCGGTGTGGCTTTCGGGCAATCCGATTCCTGGAAGCTTGCGGAGCCGACCGGGCGATTGGTTTTCACTTCGGTGAAGTCATAACGCATGACCGCCCCCTTGGCCATCAGCTTGCGGAACCCGTCGTTTCTGCAGACGGAGGCGCCAAGCTGGAAGTACACGGCTTTCGGATCGGCGCGCATCTTGTCGGCGTGGCTGCTCTGAACGCTCAGATGATTGATCAGCTGATTGCCTTCGACGGTATAACCCTGATCCAGAAGGTCTTCGTTGATCGCCCGTGGAGTGCCGACACTGCTTTGTACGGCGACGTTTCGCAGCTCTCTGTTCAGATTCTGCTCACTCAAGGAAGCAGCCTGAGCATTGAAGGACGACGCCAGCAGAATGGCAGCGGTGGGAACGATAAGGCGCAGCATGAAACTCTCCTGGTTCAGTGACTGGTGGTTCGACCCGTCACGTGACTATGCGTTCAGTGGCGGCGAATTATAGGGGAGGCGGCCTGGACGGTACAGGCTTGCGCCGGCTGCTCTGATAAACTGCTGGCCTTTATTGCCTTGCCGAGTGCCGTTTGTGTCGAGTTTTCCTGTCTGCCGGTGTTGCCAACGATGAACCACGCCCCCAACGCCGTAGCCCGCTTGCGCGATCAGCGAGAGGAAGAGGGTATCAAGCCGATTCAGGCCCGTGGTTGGCGAGCAACCCGTTGCCGTGCCTGCCGTGTGATCGAGAGTCACTGCCTGTGTGCCTGGCGCCCGCAGGTCGACACCCGTAGCGGCGTGTGCCTGATCATGACCAATAAAGAAGTATTCAAACCGAGCAATACCGGTTGGCTGATTGCCGATGTGGTGCGCGACAACCACGCATTCATCTGGTCGCGCACGGAAATCGATGAACAACTGCTGGCGCTGTTGGCCGACCCGCAATGGCAACCCTATCTGGTGTTTCCTGGCGAATACGTCGAGCCCGAGCGAGTTACCCATAGCGTCGAGGTCGATAGCACCAAGCGCCCATTGTTCATTCTGCTGGACGCCACCTGGACCGAAGCCCGGAAGATTTTCCGCAAAAGCCCCTATTTTGATGCGTTCCCGATTCTGAGCCTGCTTCCTGAGAAACTTTCACGATACCGATTGCGCAGGTCCACTCGCAGCGAGCACCTGTGCACGGCGGAAGTGGCGGCGCTGTGCCTCGATCTTGCCGGTGATACAGACGCTGCTTCGGCGCTGGACGCTTATTTTGATGTGTTCAGCCAGCATTATCTGGACGCTAAACATCAGCTGGATATGAATGTTGCAACACCGGCCCATGCCGAGCTGATGCCCTTTGTACAGCACGCGGCGCCCGTGATCTGCTGAGCATCGCCCATACTGCAAGGAACCAGGCTCGCTGGCAGGGCCACGCAACTTGACCACCCCGGTTTCGCTGGGCATGCTTGGCGCCGATTAGGGCGCGGCCAAGGTTTGAAACGCTGCTTTTTTTACGTAATTGGCGTTGAACGTGCCCTGTTGGTGCTGCTGCGTGGCTGCACCTCGAGTTGTTTTGGCGAGGCCTGAATGCATCAGGCGTCCCATAAAAAAACAGGATCATTTGAAAAATGGCCACATACGAAATCCTGATTGCCGATGACCACCCTCTTTTTCGTAGCGCCCTGCATCAAGCGTTGACCCTGGGCCTGGGCCCGGATGTCCGTCTGGTGGAAGTGGCGAGCATTGCCGAGCTGGAAACCCGTCTGGACGAAAAGGCCGACTGGGATCTGGTATTGCTGGACCTGAACATGCCGGGGGCTTACGGTTTTTCCGGGTTGGTGCTGTTGCGTGGGCAGTACCCGCAGATTCCGGTGGTGATGGTGTCGGCTCAGGAAGAAGCATCGATCATGGTGAAATCCCGTGAATTCGGCGCCAGCGGTTTCATTCCCAAGTCCAGTGATTTGAGCGTCATTCAGAAAGCCGTACGCGCGGTGCTGGATGGCGACGTTTTCTGGCCGCCCCAGGCCTTCGAAGCGGTCAGCGTTTCCGCCGAAGCCAAGGCTGCCAGCGAAGGCCTCGCCAGCCTGACACCCCAGCAGTTCCGTGTATTGACCATGGTCTGTGAAGGTTTGCTGAACAAGCAGATTGCTTACGAGTTGAGTGTTTCCGAGGCGACGATCAAGGCCCACGTCACGGCCATTTTCCGTAAGCTGAATGTGCGGACCCGGACTCAGGCGGCGCTGCTCTTGCAACAACTTGAGTCAATTTCGAGCAACTAAGGCGCTACGTGTTCACGCTTTTTTGACTTTGCTTCATCTAGCTTTCCCACTCCTTTTTGGTCAGTTGCCTACTTTATGTCACCTTTCAAAGGCCAGACCGGCCTCAAACGCATCCTCAACGCCTCTGGTTACTCCCTGGACGGCCTGCGCGCGGCCTTCACCGGTGAAGCAGCCTTCCGGCAACTGGTGTTGCTTAATGCCATCCTGATTCCGTTGTCATTCATCCTCAACGTCAGCCGTGTCGAGCAGGCGCTGCTGATTGCGGTCTGCCTGTTGGCCTTGATCGTCGAGCTGCTCAATTCGGCGGTGGAAGCGGCCATCGACCGCATTTCCCTTGAGTTGCACCCACTGTCCAAGAACGCCAAGGACATGGGCAGCGCTGCTCAATTCGTGGCGTTGAGCATGGTCGCGCTGGTGTGGGCGGTGATTCTGCTTTAAGCGATGGTGGGCAGGACGATCTCGTCGCTGCGCTGAACCCCGGCGGTGAACGCGCGGCACAGTTCGAGGAATTCGCGCATCGCCGATGTCTGATATTTCTGTTTGTGCCAGATGAAATAGAACTGCCGCGCCAGGTCCAGATCCGGTGTTTCCACGGGCACCAGGCTGCCGCGGCGGAACGCATCGCGCAGCGCCAGGCGCGAAATGCAGCCAATCCCCAAACCTGATTCCACCGCGCGCTTGATCGCTTCGGTGTGTTCCAGCTCCAGGCGAATGTTCAGCGCGCTGCGATGGTGTCGCATGGCCTGGTCGAACGTCAGCCGTGTGCCCGAGCCTTGTTCGCGGAGAATCCACGCCTCATGACTCAGCTCCTCCATGGTCGCGATGCCACGTTTGGCCAGCGGATGCTGGGGTGCACAGAACACCACCAGCTCATCTTCGACCCAACTCTGCACTTCGATGTCCGGATGGCTGCAGTCGCCTTCGATTAGACCCAGATCAATTTCATAATGCGCGACCTGTTGCACGATGTTGGCAGTGTTCTGCACATGCAGCTTCACCTGGCTTTCCGGATGACGCTGCATGAAGCTGCCGATCAGTAGAGTGGCGAGGTAATTGCCGATGGTCAGGGTCGCGCCGACCGCCAAAGAGCCGAAACCGGACTTGCCGTTGAGCAAGTCTTCGATCTCCTTGGCCTGGTCGAGCAAGGCCACCGCCTGCGGCAACAGTTGTTTGCCGAGGGCGTTGAGGCTCAGCCGTTTGCCGGCGCGATCGAACAGTTGGCAGCTGCACTGACGCTCCAGCTCGGTGATTGAAGTGCTCGCCGCCGATTGTGAGAGGTTGAGCGTCAATGCAGCACGGGATACGCTTTCCTGCTGGGCGACGGCGACGAATACTTGAAGTTGACGGAGAGTAAATCGCATATCGATATAACCGATAACCCTTATCTTAATAATCCAGTTAACAGATATTGTCGCTGCCATTAGAATGCGCTGCAATTGCGCACATCATCGGCGCAGGCAAATCTCCAGGAGTCCCACGTACATGAGCAACATGAACCACGAGCGTGTCCTCAGTGTTCACCACTGGAACGACACTCTGTTCAGCTTCAAGTGCACCCGCGATCCGGGCCTGCGCTTCGAGAACGGTCAGTTCGTGATGATCGGCCTGCAACAGCCCAACGGCCGCCCGCTTATGCGCGCTTACTCGATTGCCAGCCCGAACTGGGAAGAGCATCTCGAGTTCTTCAGCATCAAAGTGCCTGATGGCCCGCTGACTTCCCAGTTGCAGCATCTGAAGGAAGGCGACGAGATCATCATCAGCAAAAAGCCTACCGGCACCCTGGTGCTGGATGACTTGAAGCCGGGCAAACATTTGTACCTGCTCAGCACCGGTACCGGTCTGGCGCCGTTCATGAGCGTGATCCAGGACCCGGAAACCTACGAGCGTTTCGAAAAAGTGATCCTGTGCCACGGCGTGCGTTACGTCAATGAAGTCGCTTACCGCGAGTTCATCACCGAGCACCTGCCGCAGAACGAGTTCTTCGGCGAAGCCCTGCGTGACAAGTTGATCTACTACCCGACCGTGACCCGCGAGCCGTTCGAGAATGAAGGCCGCCTGACCGACCTGATGCGCAGCGGCAAGCTGTTCAGCGACATCGGTCTGCCACCGATCAACCCGCAGGACGACCGCGCCATGCTGTGCGGTAGCCCGAGCATGCTCGACGAGACCAGCGAAGTGTTGAACAGCTTCGGCCTGAAAGTTTCGCCGCGGATGCGCGAGCCAGGTGATTACCTGATCGAGCGTGCGTTCGTCGAGAAGTAACTTTCGCTGAAAAATGTGGGAGCGGGCTTGCTCGCGAAGACGGTTTAACATTCAACGATGATGTTGACTGAGAGTCCGCTTTCGCGAGCAAGCCCGTTCCCACATTGGTTTGGTGTTGACCATAAAAAGCCCGCGTTGCCTTAAGGCTGCGCGGGCTTTTTTATGCCGGAAATTTCCTACGCGTTGGATACGGGAATGACTTCGAGGACGCGGATCAGGTCGGGCGTGGGGTAATGCCAGCGCACATCCACATCCCAGAACTGCGCGCCGTATTCCCTTTCTGGCGTAGGAATCTGGTACGCCGGGCGTGGGTCTTGTGCCAGGCATTGTTCGATCAGCTCAACCAAGGGCTCATCAAGCCGTTGAGCGTGGCTGTGAGCCTGTTGCAGTGCTGAGTCTGTCCACTGCACGGGAATCAGCGATGGCGGGGCGCTGGCGATGCTGTTGGACGCCGTATCGATGATGTCTGCATAAGGCACATAGGGTTTGATGTCGAGCACCGGCGTACCGTCGAGCAAGTCGATGCCGGAGATCCACAGCCGATTGGCTTCGACTTTGTCCAGTTTGACCACCGATTGACCGATGCCATTGGGTCGATGCGTTGCCCGAGTGGCAAATACGCCCATGGATTTGTTGCCGCCCAGGCGGGGAGGGCGGACTTTCAGGCGTGGCTTTTCTTCCAGGGCCTGATGGAACAGGAACAGCAGCCAGACATGACTGACCTGTTCCAGCCCCTGCACCGCATCACCCTGATCGAACGGCGCGACCAGTTCCAGCACGCCTCGAGCGGCCGGGGCCAGCTGCGGCTGGCGCGGAATGGCGAACTTCTCCTTGAAGCAGGAGCGCACGAAGCCGATGGGGGAAACGCTGTAGGTCATGGTTTGGGGTCGAGGCGGGGTGTGGGCGGGCATGATACCCGATTGACCCTTGGGTCGGCGGTGACTGACAGATCGCCTTCGCGAGCAAGCCCGCTCCCACACTGGATTGATGCTGGCCACAAATGGTGCGGCCACAGGAGATCCAATGTGGGAACGGGCTTGCTCGCGAAGGCCGCACCACGGATTAAAGGCTGAACCCACCATCCAAAGGAATAATATTCCCAGTCATATACGCGCCTGCCGTACTCGCCAAACTGATCGCCAAGGCAGCCATCTCTTCCTCCCGGCCCCAGCGCTTCATCGGAATCAGCGCCGTATCCTCCGCCAACGCCTGCTCATCATTGCCAATGTGCTGCGTCATCTTGCTCGGGAACCGTCCCGGTGCAATCACATTGACGTTGATGTGTTGGCTCACCAGCTCCCGCGCCAGAATCCGCGACAGTTGATGCAGGGCAGCCTTGCTCGGGCCGTAGGCATACGCCTGTTCGCCGAAGGACGAAATCCCGGCGACCGAACCAATGTTGATGATCCGTGCCGGATTCGCCGCCGAACCGGCCTTGCGCAGCAGCGGCAGAAATTGCTGGATGCAGTTGAATACCGAGGTCACGTTGAGCTGCATGACCTTTTCCCAGCCCTTGACCGGGTAACTCTCCAGCGGCGCGCCCCAGGTGGTGCCGGCGTTGTTCACCAGAATATCCAGCTGACCGATCTGCTCACTCAGGTGCGCAGCCAATTGCTGGACGCCTTCTTCGTGGGCCAGGTTGGCAGCTACCGCGTGACAAACCCCGAAGGCACTCAGTTCGTTGGCAGTTTGCTGACAGGCGTCGGCATCGCGGGCACACACGTACACAGTGGCGCCAGCCTCGACATAAGCCTTGGCGATCATTTTGCCGATACCGCGGGTGCCGCCGGTCACCAGAGCGGTGCGGCCTGCGAGAGAAAAATACGGGTGCATAGGGCGAGTCCTGAAGGCAAAGGGTCAGTACACCCTAGTCGTCAGCCGCTGGAAGCGGAGCCACTATTTTTGCGAGGAATGGGGGTCTATACAGCCCTGTAGGAGCACGGCTTGTTGGCGATGGCGTTTTGAAGATCGCCTTCGCCAGCAAGCTGTGCTCCTACAGGTTCGTGGGCGATTTACTGCGGGCGAACGCGCAGGGTCAGGCCCTTGAGGAAGTTACGCAGCAACTGGTCGCCGCAGGTGCGGTAGTTGGTGTGGCCGAACTTGCGGAACAACGCGCTCAGCTCAGGCTTGGACACCGGGAACTCGGCCGCCTTGAGGATCGCGTGCATGTCGTCTTCCTTCAGTTCGAAGGCTACGCGCAGTTTCTTCAGGATGATGTTGTTGGTCACCGGCACTTCGATCGGCTGCGGCGGACGGCTTTCGTCCTTGCCGCGCTTGAAAATCACCAGGCCATCGAGGAAATGCGCCATGACCTCGTCCGGGCAGCGTACGAAGCCTTCCTCGTCTTCCTCTTTCTTGTCGAGGTACGTCAGCAGGTCTTCCATGGACACGTCCATGCCGCCGAGCTTGATGATCTCGATGACTTTCTTGTCGCTGATGTCGAGCATGTAGCGCACGCTGCGCAGTACGTCGTTATGAATCATGGTGTGCAATCCTGATATTCAGCAGTGGGCGTCGCATAAGCCGCGGCGCCGAAATGTAGGGCGGCGTGAAAAGTCTTAGAACTTCTCTTTGCCGGACAGGTAGCGCCATTGCCCCAACGGCACTTTGCCGATGGACACGCCGCCGATGCGGATGCGGCGGATGGCGACGACCTTCAGGCCGACGGCCTGGCAGAACAGGGCGATCACGCCCGGTTGTGGGTTCTTCATCGCAAAGCGCAGACGGTTTTCGTTCTGCCAGCTGGCTTTGACCGGCGGCAGTTCCTTGCCCTTGTAGGTCAGGCCGTGATTCAGGCGGTTGAGGCCGTGAGCCACCATGTCGCCTTCAACTTCCACCACGTATTCCTGCTCGATTTTGGCGGAGTCGGCAGTGAGTTTGCGCAGGATCTTCCAGTCCTGTGTGAACACCAGCAGACCGCTGGCATTGGCCTGCAGATCGGTGCTGGCGGTCAGGCGCAGGAAGTGGCCCTTGAGCGGGCGTTTGCCGTAGCGGTGTTCTTCGCTCAGGGTTTCGGCGCTGATGGTCGCCATGGCCGTTTCCGCGTCCATGCCCGCAGGGACGTTGAACAGGATGGTCACGGGCTCCGGCGCAGTGGCCTTGGCTTCGGGATCGAGCTCGACTTTTTGGGTGTCGACCTTGAACTGCGGCTCGTCGATGACCTCGCCGTCCACGGTGACCCAGCCGCCCTCGATGAACAGCTCAGCCTCCCGACGGGAACAGCCGACGAGTTCGATGAGGCGTTTGGAGAGACGAATCGGGTCAGTCATGACAGGGCCGTAACAAAAAAGGGGTGGGCATTGTACCTGCTGGACGCCGGTTAATCCCGGCTCCATTTGCGCCGTGCGGCTTTTTTGTGGGAGCGGGCTTGCTCGCGAAGGCGGTAGATCAGTCAAATTATCTGTTGAATGACACACCGTATTCGCGAGCAAGCCCGCTCCCACATTTTGTTCTGTGTTGTGTCAGCCGTGCTGCGAGTGTTGCTGGTTTTGGCGTAAGCGCATGTGCAGCAACGGATACGGCTGACCCATACCGTCGTGCTCGGAGCGACCGATCACCTCAAAACCCTGCTTGAAGTAGAATCCCAAGGCCTGCGGATTCTGCTCATTGACGTCCAGCTCATCGGCGTTCAGGTGTTCCAGGGCATAGCGCAGCAATTGCTTGCCCAGGCCTTTGCCACGATGCGCCGGGTCGATGAAGAGCATTTCGATCTTGCCCGCCGCCACACCGGCGAACCCGGTGATGCGCTGGCGTGAGTCTTTAGTACAGATCAGCATCACCGCGTCGAGGTAGCGGGTCAGCACCAGATTCTTCAGCAGGTCGATGTAGCTGTCGGGCAGAAAGTCATGGGTGGCGCGCACCGAGGCTTCCCACACTTGGGTGAGTTCTTCGTAGTCGCTCTGTTTCGGTGTGTGAATGACCGAGTGTTGGCGCATGCCCGCTGGCCTCTGTTGCGTGGATGACGCGAGTTCTTCTCTCACAAAACGATAGACGTAAAAAAGCCCCGCATCTCGTCAAGAGAGCGGGGCTTTTTGTATTTTTTGCGTTTAGATCTGTTCAGCCCACAGGTCGTATTCGTCGGCGTCGGTCACTTTGCACCAAACTTTGTCGCCTGGCTTCAAGTTGCTGCCGTTGTCGATGAACACGTTGCCGTCGATTTCCGGGGCATCGAAGAAGCAACGGCCGACCGCACCTTGCTCGTCGACTTCATCGACCAGCACTTCGATTTCACGGCCGATGCGCATTTGCAGGCGCGCCGAGCTGATGGCCTGCTGGTGCGCCATAAAGCGGTCCCAACGGTCTTGCTTGACGTCGTCCGGCACAATGGCCGCGTCCAGCAGATTGGCCGGTGCACCTTCGACCGGCGAGTACTGGAAGCAACCAACGCGGTCCAGCTGGGCTTCGGTCAGCCAGTTCAGCAGGTACTGGAAGTCTTCTTCGGTTTCGCCAGGGAAGCCGACGATGAAGGTCGAACGGATGATCAGGTCCGGGCAGATTTCGCGCCAGTTCTTGATCCGCGCCAAGGTCTTGTCTTCGAAGGCCGGGCGTTTCATGGCTTTGAGGACTTTCGGGCTGGCGTGCTGGAACGGGATGTCCAGGTACGGCAGGATTTTCCCGGCGGCCATCAGCGGGATCAGCTCGTCGACGTGTGGGTACGGGTACACGTAGTGCAGGCGCACCCAGACACCGAGGGTGCTGAGGGCTTCGCAGAGTTCGGTCATGCGGGTTTTCACCGGCGCGCCGTTCCAGAAGCCGGTGCGGTATTTAACGTCGACGCCGTAGGCGCTGGTGTCTTGCGAGATCACCAACAGCTCTTTGACGCCGGCCTTGACCAGGCGCTGAGCCTCGTCGAGCACGTCACCGACCGGGCGGCTGACCAGTTTGCCGCGCATCGACGGGATGATGCAGAAGCTGCAGCTGTGGTTGCAGCCTTCGGAAATCTTCAGATAGGCGTAGTGGCGCGGAGTCAGCTTGATGCCTTGCGGCGGTACCAGGTCGATCAGCGGGTTGTGATCCTGACGCGGCGGCACGGCGTCGTGCACGGCGTTGACCACTTGCTCGTACTGCTGCGGACCGGTCACGGCCAGCACGCTAGGGTGCACGTTGCGAATGTTGCCTTCTTCGACGCCCATGCAGCCGGTCACGATGACCTTGCCGTTTTCCTTGATGGCTTCGCCGATCACTTCCAGGGACTCCGCCTTGGCCGAATCGATGAAGCCGCAAGTGTTGACCACCACGACATCGGCGTCCTGATAGGTGGACACAACGTCATAGCCTTCCATGCGCAGCTGGGTAAGGATGCGCTCGGAGTCGACCAGTGCTTTCGGGCAACCCAGGGATACGAAGCCAACCTTTGGATTGGCCGGCGCAGGAGTGGTGGACATGTCTAACCTCGGTATTTGGGACGCCTCCAGCCGAAGTCGGCAAGGCGACAGACGGACGCTATGTTGCGTCTCTGGTCAAAAAGTGCGCAATTCTAGCGATGAGAGGCGCACTTGACCAGCTTTATGCAGGGAAATGCGACGAGTGCTGCGCTATGCTTCGCGCCTTTACGCTTTACCGATTTTCTACAGTCAATAAAACGTCTGTAACAACACGTAAAACAGCGCATGCTGCGCCACAAAGCAGAGTGCTTCTTATAAGAAGTCCGAGTCTGAGCAGTAGGAGTTTTTGGATGGGGCAGGCAAGTAGTCAGGTGGCGGTCAGCGAGCATTCGGCGGCGAAGCCGATCGGCATGCTGGTCGCAGCAGTCGGGGTGGTTTATGGCGATATCGGCACGAGCCCGCTGTACACCCTCAAAGAAGTGTTTTCCGGTGGCTATGGCGTGCCGGTCAACCATGACGGCGTGCTGGGCATTCTGGCGCTGATCTTCTGGTCGCTGATCTGGGTCGTCTCCATCAAATACATGATGTTTGTGCTGCGTGCCGACAACCAGGGCGAAGGCGGGATCATGGCCTTGACCGCGCTGGCGCGACGAGCGGCGGGGGGACATGCAAAATTGCGCACGCTGCTGGTAGTCTGCGGGCTGATCGGTGCGGCGCTGTTCTATGGCGATAGCATGATCACGCCGGCGATTTCCGTTCTCTCGGCAATTGAAGGCCTTGGGCTGGCATTCGAGGGCATCGACCATTGGGTGGTGCCGCTGTCGTTGATCGTGCTGGTGGCATTGTTCCTGATTCAGCGTCACGGTACGGCGCGGATCGGCATTCTGTTCGGTCCAATCATGGTCACGTGGTTTCTGGTGCTGGGCGCGCTGGGCGTGTATGGCATCAGTCAGCATCCGGAAGTGTTGCAGGCGATGAATCCGGTGTGGGGCGTGCGCTTCTTCATGGTCCACCCGGGCATGGGGATCGCGATTCTTGGCGCTGTGGTGCTGGCATTGACCGGTGCCGAGGCGTTATACGCCGACATGGGCCACTTCGGCCGCAAGCCGATCGCCCGGGCCTGGTTCATTCTGGTGCTGCCGGCCCTGGTGCTGAACTACTTCGGTCAGGGTGCGTTGCTGCTCGGTGATCCGGAAGCCGCCCGTAACCCGTTCTACTTGTTGGCACCGAGCTGGGCGCTGATTCCGTTGGTGGGGTTGTCGACCCTGGCCACGGTAATTGCCTCTCAGGCGGTGATTTCTGGTGCGTTCTCCCTGACTCGTCAGGCGATCCAGCTCGGCTACATTCCGCGCATGCACATCCAGCACACGTCCAGTGCCGAGCAAGGCCAGATCTATATCGGCGCGGTGAATTGGGCATTGATGGTTGGCGTAATTCTATTGGTGCTGGGCTTCGAGTCCTCCGGCGCGTTGGCTTCGGCCTACGGCGTGGCGGTGACGGGCACGATGCTGATGACCACCGTCCTGGTGTCGGCGGTGATGCTGCTGCTGTGGAAGTGGCCACCGATCCTCGCTGTTCCGGTGTTGCTGGGTTTCCTGTTGGTAGACGGTCTGTACTTCGCCGCCAACGTGCCGAAAATCATTCAGGGCGGTGCGTTCCCGGTGATTGCCGGTATCGTGCTGTTCGTGTTGATGACCACTTGGAAACGCGGCAAGCAACTGCTGGTGGAGCGAATGGACGAGGGCGGGTTGCCGCTGCCGATCTTCATCAGCAGCATCCGCGTGCAACCGCCGCATCGGGTCCAGGGCACGGCGGTGTTCCTCTCCGCCCGTCCGGACGCCGTGCCTCACGCGCTGTTGCATAACCTGCTGCATAACCAGGTGCTGCACGAACAAGTAGTGTTGCTGACAGTGGTGTACGAAGACATCCCGCGCGTCCCGCCGCAACGGCGTTTCGCGGTCGATTCCTACGGCGAAGGGTTCTTCCGGGTGATCCTGCACTTCGGCTTCACCGACGAGCCGGACGTGCCTGAGGCCTTGAAACTGTGCCATCTGGATGACCTGAATTTCAGCCCGATGCGTACTACCTACTTCCTCAGCCGCGAGACGGTTATTGCCTCCAAACTCGAAGGCATGGCTCGCTGGCGCGAGACGTTGTTCGCCTTCATGTTGAAGAATGCCAATGGCAATTTGCGGTTCTTCAATTTGCCGTTGAATCGGGTGATTGAGTTGGGTACGCAAGTCGAGATGTAAGCCACATGAAAAAGCCCCCGTTGCCAGGAAGGTAGCGGGGGCTTTTTTGTGTCTGGCACTTGATCCGAACCTACGAAAATCCCTGTGGGAGCGGGCTTGCACCGCGATAGCTGTATGTCTGTCACATCAATGCCGGATCTGCCACCGTCATCGCGGGCAAGCCCGCTCCCACAGGGGATTTGAGCCTTTACTGGCTTCCAGGCAGCTCTTCTTCAGATTCAGCCTTCGTCCGGGCAGGTCGCGGGGTCAGTACCTTCACCACATCATCAATCACGGCCTTGGACATAGCCGTCAAATAATGCGCGGCCCAGGCGTGGCGGTCGGTGTCTTTTATGTAGGCCGCATCCTCGGCAAACGATTTGGCGAGGAACAGCAGGTCGGAGGCTTGCGACAAGGCATCAACGATGGGGACACCGGCGCGGACGTTGAACAACGCCTGATCGGAGCAGTAGATGAGTGGCGTGAAGCCGATGGTTTTCAGTTCTGAGGGGGGCGGGCGAATCTGTTTTGCTCATGTCTAACTCCTTAACCCGAGGGAGCGGCCACGTTCGTTTCCAAGCGAATGGGTGGCAGCTGTGCGCAGGTTGGAAAACCGGGAGCTAAGGAACCGGCACGCCCGAAGGCGTCCCACGCACAGCCGCCATAACAGGATCGCAGCTGTAAAAACCGCTGCCGTACTGATGGGGGGCGCTGTTGCACTTAACTCGACGGGTTTCCAAGCCCGATCGCTGAATGGTCAGCGACGTCCGGAGAGTATCCCGTCGAAGAAAAACGCAACAAGGCGGCAAAGTGCCCAAAAAGGACGATTCGGAGTTTGCCTACAAGGTCTGCGGACGTCATCTGATATTGCGAAACCTTAAGTAAACGAAACTAAACGTGGCGAAAGAATTCACAAGTCGTTCGGCTCATTTTTTGTAGACATGGAAAAACGCAGGTTGGTAGATTCGCGTTTTTTGCAGCTTGCTGTATGTGGAATTCGACGCGATACTCTGCGTAGAACTGTGTGTTCAAATTTGCATGAGTGTGTAGAGAGGTGAGTATGACGGCATTACTGGAGCGTGCTGACCAAGCGATTTCGGTGACGGCAATGGTCAGGGGGTTCAGCGCGAGGCTAAAAGAGATTTCCAGCCGAGCCACTGAGCGGCTGGTCATTTTCAAAGACAATCAGCCGGCAGCGGTCATTATCAATGTCGATGCGTATCAGGAAATGCTCGACGAGCTTGAGGACCTTCGGGTTGAAGCAGCGGCTCGGGAACGATTGATAGGTTTTGATCAGGCCAAGGCCGTCAGCCACGACGATATGCGGGCGCGGTACGCCAGGAAAGACTAAAGGAGCTGTGGATGGTTTGGGGCGTTATCTATCATCCGCAGGTTCAGAAGGATCTGGATCTGCTGGGAGCTGTGGCGGCGAATCGCATTCTTGATGTTATCGAAGAGCGGATTATCAACGGCGAGCCGGACAAGAGCGGCAAGCCCCTAAGAGCCAGTCTTGCAGGTTGCAGACGGATCCGCACAGGTGACACGCGGATTGTTTATCGAGTCGATGGACAGGCGATCCAGGTTTTGATCGTCGCCGTCGGTGCGCGACGTGATGAAGAGGTTTACGACGCGGCAGAGCGCCGTCTCTAATTAAAAAGCCCTGCCGCCTTGCGGCAGCGTGGGCTTCTTTGTAGCCATTTATCTGAGTGCAGCGCAGATCCTGTGGGAGCGGGCTTGCCCGCGATGGCGGCGGCAGATCCGATATTGATGTGACAGACATACCGCTATCGCGGGCAAGCCCGCTCCCACAGGGATCTATGGTGTGTAGTTGAGCAGGTAAATATGAAAAGCCCCCTCACCTTAGGGCTGCGGGGGCTTTTTTGTGAGCGCGGCTCAGATCACTCTTGAGCGGCCGTCTCCTTCGCTTGACGCTTCTCGATAGCATCCACCAACCGCTGGGCCAAAGCCGGGTAATTCTCGTCGAAGTGATGGCCTCCAGGCAGTTTCATCGCTTCGCCCACGGCGGTCTTGTCGGTGCAGCCGCTCTCGTCGACTTCTTCTTCACCATAGATGCACACCACTTTCGCGGCGGGTAGCTTGGCCATTTCCGGGCCGGTGGCGGCTTCTTTGCCGGCGTTGCCGAGCCAGCCTTCGACTTCGATCTCGAAGCTGCCGGTGCGGGCGAAGGCCAGCAGGATGATTGCGTCGATCCGCTGCTGCTCCGCTTCCGGCAAGCGGTTGTAGATGGCGGGCAGTACGTCGGCGCCGAATGAGTAACCGGTCAGGATGAAGCGCTTGGTGCCCCATTTCTGCCGGTAGTGCTGCATCAGTTCGGTCAGGTCCAACGCGCTTTGCTCAGGGCTCTTGTGCTGCCAGTAGTAGCGCAGGGTGTCGATGCCGACCACCGGGTAGCCGATCTTGGCCATCTCGCCGGCTACATCACGGTCCAGATCGCGCCAGCCGCCGTCGCCGGAAAGGAACAGGGTAACGGTGTCCTTGGCTTGACCGGCCGGGACTTCGACCACCGGGATCTGCAGGCCACCAGCAGCTTTATCGCCGCCGACGAGGATTTTGCGCAGTTCGTTGTTCAGCACTTGCGGCAGGTTGATGTCGTAGTCGCTGATGCTGGTTTCGGCGTTGGGCTGGTCACGCACGAAGCCGGCGCTGGTGTCGTCCGGGTTGTCGTTCCAGGCCACCAGCCAGTGGCCGTGGGTGGCGCTTTTCGGCAGCAGGTGAGTGCAGCCGGGTTTTTCCAGCGCCAGGTCAACCGAAATGGCTTGGGCCTTGTCGTCCTTCTGCTCGGCCAGCCAGCGCCACGCCAGCACGGCGCCAGGGCCGATGCCGCTGACCAGGGTTGCCGGGCCTTTGAGTTGCCTGAGGCCGGCTTGCAGGGCGCGACCTTGCAGGATGCAGTCCTTGGGCAGGATCACCTGGACGATCTGCGCCGAGCCGCTGCGGCTCAGGGTCAGCAATTGTTTGTCGCTGAGCTTCTGCTCTTCATTGACCGCCACCAGCACCTGGGCGCGCGGCGTGTTGCCGGGGATGACGCGGGTCATCGCGGCGCCATCGGCCGGCGCCAGCAGTTCGAGGGTCGGTTCTGGCGCCGGGCGTTTCAGGTACCAGTAACCGCCACCGACCATCAGGGCCAGCACTACCAGTGTGGCCAGTACGTACCGCAGGGAGCGTTGAATCATCAGCGTTTCACCAATCCAGTCAAGCCGCCTGCTATCAGGGCGGCAGTGTCGGCCAGGGCAACCAGCGGATCGAGTCCGGCGGGCACGGCCATATAACGGGGTTCCCAGTCGGGCTGGAACTTGTCTTTGAAGCGGCGCAAACCTTGGAAGTTGTACAGCTGCTCACCACGGCGGAATACCATCGAGCCCAAGCGCTGGGTCAGTGGTGCGCCGCGCCGGGGTTGCAATCCCGACAACGGCACCATGCCCAGGCTGAAGCGCGCGTATCCATGATTTTTATAATGTTGAATCAGGCCGACCATCATGAACTCCATGGTCAGCTTGGGGGCGTCGGGGTGCGCGCGCATCAGGTCGAGGCTGGCCAGTTCATGGCCGTAGGTCTCGAGCAGGTTGGCGAACGCCACCGGGCGCCCTTCGAAACGAATCACCGCGACACGGAAGTGCTTGAGGTAATCATCACTGAAACGCCCGAGCGAGAAGCCTTTCTCGCGCACGTTCTTGCCGGTCAGCCAGGCGTCCGAAATCACCTTGAGCTCATCCATCGGCGCTTGCCCCGGCTCATGGATCTCCAGTGACAGGCCGTCACGGGTGCCGCGGTTCCAGGTGTAGCGCAGGTCCTTCATCTCTTTGCCTTTGGCCTCGAGATCGAAACGCTTGAGGTCAACCCGGGCTTCTTCGCCGAGCTTGATCGCGGTCAGGCCGATGTCCATGTAGTACGGCAAATTCTCCGCGCGCACTTGATAGAACACAGGGCGGGCGTGGTGGATATCGCAGAGGTCGCGGAACTGCCAGATCATTTCCGCCCGTTGCTGGCTCGGGCCGATAGGGTCATACAACGCCACCAGGCTGCGGCCACGGCGGGCGTACATCAGAAACGCCTCGTCGTTGGGGTGAAACAGCAGCGCCTTGTCACCGGTCAGGGCCAGGCCGCCATCCGGTTGGGCCGAGGCCATGAGAATCTTTACCGCGCGGTCCAGTTCATCGGGCGTTGGCAGATGGATCACCGGGCGTGCAGTGCGCAGCAGCCAGGTCAGGGACACCACCACCAGCAGGACCGCGGCGCCAAGCAACGAGCGCAAGCCACGCGGGGCATCGGCGTCGAGGGTGAACTGCCACCAGAGTTGATGGCTATAGGGAACGTCCTGATAGGCGAACAGCAGCAACCAGATCGATGCGCCGAGTACGCAGAGGCTGGCCACCAGATACAGCGGCGAAAACGGCACTTCGGTCAGGCGACTGGGGCGATAGAACGAGCGCCGGAAAACCCCCAGCAAACTCGCCGTCAGGGTCATCAGGCAAGCCTCTTCCCAGTCGAACCCTTTAAGCAGAGAGAGCAGGGCGCCGACCAACAACAGAATGGTGGTCAGCATCCATGCGGCTGACAGGCGGCGACGCAGCCCCTGAGCCAGCAGCAGGCAGAGCACGCCCACCAGGCTGGCGCCGAAGTGCGAAGCGTCGACCAGTCGATGTGGTATCAGAAAACCGATGTGTTCAAGGCGGGTATCGATCTCCGGCGTCACGCCGGAAAACAGCAGCACCACGCCGGACAGGAACACCAGCACCGCCAGAATCGGTGCGGCCATGCCAGATGCAGCACGCAACGACTGGCGCGTCTGAAACAGGCGCTGGCCTTCGTTGATCAGCAGCAGTACGCAAGCCACCAGCAGCGGCAACACCACGTAGATCAGACGGTAGAGCAGCAGGGCGGCGGCCAGTGGTGCGGCGCCGAGTTTGTCGGCGAAGGCGGCGAGCAAAATCGCTTCGAACACCCCGACACCACCCGGTACATGGCTGAGCACGCCAGCGGCCAGGGCCAATAGATAGACCAGCAGGAACGCACCGAAGGGCGGCGCTTCCGGCAGCAACAGATAAAGCACGGCCGCGGCGGCGGCCACGTCCAGGGCGGTGATGACCAATTGCAGGAACGTCAGGCGGCGACCCGGCAGGCGCAAGGTGCGGCGACCGACCTTGACCAGCAGGTTGTCGGGATAAGGCTGTTCCGGCAAGCGGCGGCGATAGATGCCGATGGCCAGTACTGTTGAGAGCAGCAGCACGGCCACTGCAATCGCACCCAGCAACGTCTCGGAGAAACCCAGGGCCACGGAGGCGGCGGGCAGGTTGCTGAGAGTGGCGAGGGCGGCCAGGGGCGGCAGGGCGCAGCCGAGCGAGAGGCTGGCAAACAAGGTCATGTGCGCGACTTCCGAAGCCCCCACACCATGACGTGCATATAAACGGTAGCGAACCGAGCCGCCTGACAGCAGCGACAGGCCGATAGCATTGCCAATGGCAAATGCGGTGAAGCCGCCCAATGCCAATATTCGCGGCGCCAACGTCACGCCGGCATAACGGCTGGCCGACCATTCGTAACCCAGCAGAATGATGAAGCCGATGACGGTCGCGCCGAGCGCGCCCAGCAAGGCCGGTTTCGGCACTTCCAGAATCGAGTCGTGCAGCGCGTACAGATCGAGTTCGCTCAGCAGGTGACGACAGGCAATCAGCGCAATGGCGAACAAAAGCAAAGTGACTGCCAGCCCGATGGGCTGACGGTATTTGCTGATTCGATCAAGCAAGCGTAAACGCTCGGCTTTGATCGGTTGTGTCGCTGTGACGGTGTCTTGTGAATCAGACGAGTTGGCGCGCATCAATCACCTCTTGGATTGTGCGCGACAGGATGGAGGTATCCAGCCAAGTTACCAATCCCTGTGGAAAAAAATAATCACAAATATTAACGCCTCTCACCAGATGTGGGCGATGGCGCGTTATCAGTCGTAGAGGGTTCTGCCTGTGGTTCAGCCTGGACTGAAGTCACAGTCCGGCGATCCCGAACGGCTCACTGCACAGTGACAGATCATTGTTGCGAAAGGACTTTTTCAACAGATACAAAAAAGGCCACTCTTTCGAGTAGCCTTTTTTGATGTTTGGTTGCGGGAGCCGGATTTGAACCGACGACCTTCGGGTTATGAGCCCGACGAGCTACCAGACTGCTCCATCCCGCGTCTGTGTGGCGGCATTCTACAGGCGAACGCCGGAGTGTCAACCGTTAATCCCAGTATGGCTCAAATAAGTTTAAAACGACGGCGAATGGTCGAAGGGGAGACCTAAGTTTCGGAATCAGAACGATTTCTTGTTTCTGTGCGGTAAGGCATAGACCGCTGATTTTTTATAAAACAGGCACGCACAAAAAAGGCCACTCTTTCGAGTAGCCTTTTTTGATGTTTGGTTGCGGGAGCCGGATTTGAACCGACGACCTTCGGGTTATGAGCCCGACGAGCTACCAGACTGCTCCATCCCGCGTCTGTGTGTCGGCATTCTACAGCGGATCGCAGGGCTGTCAACCTTCAATCTCGATAAAACCTGTTCCTGTTCAAGCGCTTAGGTGAAACAAGGAGCTGCTGATCGGCCTGAAAGGCAGGCAGGGCAAGGGTTGTGGCTCTATTGAGGGGGCTCTTTCGATTGAGAAAATAAATCTCCGGTGCTTTTCCTACAAAGGAAAAAGAACATTCAGAGTACTGGTGCTATATACAGGTGTCAGTGAGATACTGCCGATATGACTCACCCACACCTCATTTCTTCGCCATGAACACTGCTTTTATATGACGCAGCGAAAAATCATCCACGTCGATTGTGATTGTTTCTACGCCGCTATCGAGATGCGTGACGACCCGCGCCTGGCCGGTAAGCCATTGGCGGTGGGCGGCTCGGCGGATCGACGGGGGGTGATTGCCACCTGTAACTATGAAGCGCGGGCTTATGGCGTTCGCTCGGCCATGTCTTCCGGACATGCCTTGAAACTCTGTCCGGACCTGACCATCGTCAAGCCGCGCATGGAGGCCTATCGAGAAGCATCGAAGGAAATTCATACGATCTTTCGCGATTACACCGACCTGATCGAGCCGCTTTCCCTGGATGAGGCCTACCTCGACGTGTCGGACAGCGCGCATTTTGGCGGCAGCGCCACGCGAATCGCCCAGGACATTCGCCGCCGTGTCTCCAATCAGTTGCACATCACCGTGTCGGCCGGCGTGGCGCCGAACAAGTTTCTCGCCAAGATCGCCAGTGACTGGAAGAAGCCTAACGGTTTGTTCGTGATCACGCCGGATCAGGTGGAAGACTTTGTCAGTGGTTTGCCAGTGAGCAAGCTGCACGGTGTCGGCAAAGTGACCGCCGACAAACTCGGCAGGCTCGGCATCGTCGATTGCTCGCATTTGCGCGAATGGGACAAGTTGGCGCTGGTGCGCGAATTCGGCAGCTTCGGCGAGCGGCTCTGGAGCCTGGCCCGGGGGATCGATGAGCGGTTGGTGCATAACGACAGTCGGCGGCAATCGATCAGCGTCGAAAATACCTACGACACGGATCTGCCGGATCTGGTGAGTTGTCTGGATAAATTGCCCGAGTTGCTGGACTCCCTGAATGGCCGTATGGCACGGATCGATAGCAGCTATCGCCCGGGCAAGCCGTTCGTCAAAGTGAAATTTCATGACTTTACCCAGACTACTTTGGAGCAGGCCGGGGCCGGGCGGGATCTGGGGAGTTATCAGTTGCTGCTGACCCAGGCCTTTAACCGTGGTGGGAAACCGGTGCGGTTGTTGGGGGTTGGGGTGAGGCTGGAGGATTTGCGGGGCGGGTTTGAGCAGATGGAGTTGTTTGAGCGGTAGGGGCAGGTTTTTGTGCGGTGGTGTATGCAATGATGCCTTCGCGGGCAAGCCTCGCTCCTACAGGTATTGCGTAATCCTTGTAGGAGCGAGGCTTGCCCGCGAAGCTTTTGGCCTTAATTCGGCCCCGGATCCGCCACCAGTCGCCCGGCATCCTTGGTCAATGACTTGAGGAATTCGGTCTGCAACTCGGGATCGTTGCGGGTCAGTTCGATCAGGCTCTGTTCCAGTTCACTGGCTTCTTCTTCCAGACCCAGTTCCGACAGGCGTTTGACCCGGTATACCCACTGGCTCACTTCGTCGTCTTCGAGGTCGTCGTAAATCAACCCATGCGCTTCGAGCAGCTTGCCGCGCAAGTTGCTGCTGATCGCCAGGGACGAGTCGGTATGCACATCGTCCTTGTTGTCCTCGACACTGATCTGCAGCTTGCCCAGATGATTGAGCTCATGTTCGGCGAACGGGCTGTCCAGCAGGTTCAGGCGCAACACGCCGTTACGGTCGGTGGTCAGTTCGAAGGTGTTCTTGCCCGCCTTGACCTGCACCGGGCGCTCGCTCCACGGCAGGCTCGAGTATTCCGTGCGCTTGTCGCGCTGGACTTCGTCGATACCCGCCAGGTTCTGTTGCGCCCGGCCATGGGACTGCGCGTTCATGAACGGGTTGAGCCCGGCGAAACCATAGCTGAGCCAGTCCTTCGTCACACTGTCCGGCAGATTGCCAAGGGCGAACACGTTGACCACGTTCGCACCGACACCGGCCACCACGGCCACCGCGCCCAGCGGGATCTCATAGACCTCCCTCCAGGGTTGGTAAGGTGTATAGCGATCATAGCGGCGCGTGACTTCGAACTCGGTGACTTCGAAAGTCTTCTGCTCGTGGATTTTCACCCGACGTTGTGGCAGCTCAAGCACCTTGGGCTCGCCGACATCGATCTGCAGGCTGTGGTCGAGCAATTTGCGCTCGACCCGTTCCTCGTGCTCGCTGCGTTGTGACATCTGATTGGCACAGCCGCTGACCAGCAGGGCGCCGCACAGGGCGGCGCCACCGAGGCCTAAGGTGTTTCGCTTGAACATGACGTCTCTATCTGGTGTCAGCGGCGGATACGGGCCTGGAGGAAAGACAGCACGTCAGCGACCGGCAGCGCTTGCGCCTCGGCCTCTGTGCGGCTCTTGTATTCCAGATTGCCGTCGGCGAGGCCGCGGTCACTGACCACGATCCGGTGTGGAATGCCGATCAGCTCCATGTCCGCGAACTTGATGCCCGGGCTGGTTTTCTTGTCGCGGTCGTCCAGCAGCACGTCGAAGCCGGCGGCAGTCAGTTCTGCGTAAAGCTTGTCGGTGGCTTCACGAACCTGTTCGGTTTCGTAGCGCAGCGGAACCAGGGCAACCTGGAACGGAGCCAGAGCGTCGCTCCAGATAATCCCGTTCTCGTCGTTGTTCTGTTCGATGGCAGCCGCCACTACACGAGATACGCCAATGCCATAGCAGCCCATTTCCAGGGTGACCGGCTTGCCGTTCTCGCCCAGCACTTCGCACTTCATCGCTTTGCTGTACTTGTTGCCCAGCTGGAAGATGTGCCCGACTTCGATGCCGCGCTTGATTTCCAGGGTGCCTTTGCCGTCAGGGCTCGGATCACCGGCCACGACATTGCGCAGGTCGGCAACGGTCGGAACCGGCAGATCACGTTCCCAGTTCACGCCGAAGTAGTGCTTGTCGTCGATGTTGGCACCGATGCCGAAGTCGCTCATCAGCTCGACGGAACGGTCGATGATGATCGGCAGTGGCAGGTTCAACGGGCCAAGAGAACCGGCGCCGGCGCCAATGGCGTCGCGCAGTTCGGCTTCGGAAGCCATGACCAGCGGGCTGGCAACGCCAGGCTGGTTGGCGGCCTTGATTTCGTTCAGCTCGTGATCGCCACGAATGATCAGGGCAATCAGTTTGCCTTTCTCTTCAGCGTGCACCACCAGGGTCTTGATGGTTTTTTCGATCGGCAGATTGAAGCCTTCGACCAGTTGCGCAATGGTCTTGGCGTTCGGCGTGTCGACCAGGCGCAGTTCTTCGGTAGGCGCGGCACGAGAGGTTTCGCGCGGTACGGCTTCGGCCTTTTCGATGTTCGCTGCGTAGTCGGAACCGTTGCTGAAGACGATGTCGTCTTCGCCGGATTCGGCCAGCACGTGGAACTCGTGGGAGCCGGCACCACCGATCGAGCCGTTGTCGGCTTCAACCGGGCGGAACTTCAGGCCCAGACGGGTGAACACGTTGCAGTACGCCTGGTGCATGCGGTCGTAGGTGATCTGCAGCGAAGGCTGATCAGCGTGGAACGAATAGGCGTCCTTCATGATGAATTCGCGGCCGCGCATCAAACCAAAGCGTGGACGGATTTCGTCACGGAATTTGGTCTGGATCTGATACAGGTTGATCGGCAGCTGTTTATAGCTGCTCAGCTCGTTGCGCATCAGGTCGGTGATGACTTCTTCGTGAGTCGGGCCGGCACAGAAGTCGCGACCGTGGCGATCCTTGAAGCGCAGCAATTCCGGGCCGTATTCTTCCCAGCGACCGGATTCCTGCCACAGTTCAGCCGGTTGAGTGCTCGGCATCAACACTTCGAGAGAGCCAGCGGCGTTCATTTCTTCACGCACGATGGCTTCAACCTTGCGCATCACTCGCAAGCCCATGGGCAGCCAGGTGTACAGGCCCGAGGCGAGTTTGCGGATCATGCCGGCGCGCAGCATCAGCTGATGGCTGATGACGACCGCGTCGGAAGGCGTTTCTTTCTGTGTGGCGAGCAAAAATTGACTGGTGCGCATGGTTGGCCGTTGTCGGTTGCTGATGACGAGAAATGACGGAACATTGTACGGGCGAGATCAGCTGGCGTACAGGAGTGCGGCCGGCGGTGTCGCAGAGGGCGAGAATCTGCCCGCCCTCTGCGACACTTCTGGCTTAAGTGCCTACGATTCTTCCGCGACCTGGGACTGCACCGGTTCCGGCGTCGGTGTCGGACCCGCGCGGCGGTTTTCCTGGAACCAGTGCAGCGCGATCAACAGGAGAGTCGGAACGCCCAGCAGGGCGGTGATCAGGAAGAAGTTGTGATAGCCGAATTTTTCCACCATGACCCCTGAGTAGCCGCCGATGAGGCGGGGCAGCAGGAGCATGATCGAGCTGAGCAGGGCGTACTGGGTGGCGGAGAACTTGAGATTGGTCAGGCTCGACAGGTAAGCGACAAATGCCGAAGTCGCCAGCCCCGAGCTGAAGTTATCCAGTGAAATAGTGACAATCAGCATCTGCAGATTGGCACCCATATCCGTGAGCATCAGGAACAGCAGGTTGGTACCGGCCGATGCAACGCCGCCAATGAACAGGATAGGCAGGATGCCGAAGCGCACGATCAGCAGGCCGCCCATGCCGGCACCGACCAGCGTCATGATCAGGCCGAATATCTTGCTGACGCTGGCAATCTGATCCTTGGTGAACCCCTGGTCGATGTAGAACACGTTGGCCATCACGCCCATGACCGTATCGGACATCCGATAGGTGGCGATCAGCCCGAGCAGCAGCAGGGCTTGCCAGCGGTAACGCAGGATGAAGTCATTGACGGGTGTCAGCACCGGGGCCAAGCCACGGCGGCCCATGGCCGACAAGCACAGGCCGGTAAGCGTGATATAGAGAATCGCCCGCAGGAACGCACGGTCTTCGAGCAGCAGGTCCAGTACGCTGACGCCGTTGAACAGTACGCTGGCGAAGTCAGTGTTGTAGAGCTGGGTGAACATGGCCGGTACGGACACCAGCAGCACGATCAGCACGAACACCGACGCCAATTGGTGCACAAAGCTGTAGCGCCCGGCCTGTAATTGAGTACGCAGAGGCACCGGTGGTTCGCGCATGAACAGGGTGGTCAGCAGCGCCGGGACCATCAAGACGCCGAACAGCACGTAGGTGCCGGTCCACGCCGCATGCTTATAGTTGAAGCCAGTGGAGCCGAAGCCTTCGGCGAAGAACAGTGCGCCGGCCGTCGCCAGCAGGGCCGCGACCCGATAACCGGCCATGTAACTGGCCGCCAGCGCGGCTTGGCGGGTTTCGTCGGCGATTTCCAGGCGATAAGCGTCGACGGCGATGTCTTGCGTCGCCGAGGCGAAGGCGACGACCACGGCGATCGCGATCAACCAGGACAGGTGCTTTTGCGGGTCGCAGAATCCCATGCCGATCAGGCCAAGGATGACGAGTGCCTGGGCCAGTACCAGCCAGGAGCGTCGTCGACCAAGCTTGCCCAGAAGTGGCAGGCGCCATTGGTCGAGCAGCGGGGACCAGACCCATTTAAAGGCGTAGGCCAGGCCGATCAGGCTTGCATAGCCGATGGTTTCGCGGGCAACACCGGCCTCGCGCAGCCAGACTGAAAGCGTCGAAAACACCAGCATGTAGGGCAAGCCGGCGGCGAAACCAAGCAGCAACAGCACGAGCGTCGAGGGGCTGGCATAGGCGGCGAGCGCGGCGCGCCAGGTTTTACGGGGCATGGGCTGGAGTCTGCCTCAAGGATTACGGAAACAAAGCGCGCACTCTAACCGCTGTGCTCTACCGGGCGCCACCCATGGCGCTGAATATCAACACGATTGTTCAGGACACTGATGCCTTCCATGCGCAATCGGGCCCGTTGTTCATCCCCCGAAGGGCTGCCCACAGGCAGGCTGATCCGACCGCCGGCACCCAGTACCCGGTGCCAGGGAAGTTTGGTGTCACCGGGCAATTGGCTCAGTGTTCGCCCGACCCAGCGGGCAGCACGACCCAGTCCGGCTAGCTCGGCGAGCTGGCCGTAACTCACGACTTTGCCCTCAGGCACTTGCGCCAGGGTCAGGTAGAGCGCCGTGCGTCGGATTTGCGCTGCGCTTTCGGTTTCAGCGGTTGAGTCGGTCACGTCCCGGGCTTCCTGAAAAAATGCGCATTTGACCGTCTGTAGAGTAAATCCAGGATCGCCGATTGAGAAATGAACTCAATAGAAAAAGTCGGGTCAGTCCTTGTCATGGCCTTATTCGTAAGGATAATGCCGACTTTTTTTCGCAAAGTTGAGCCTTCGATTCGCTTATGTTGTCCAGAACCTTGCTGTGCCTCGCTGTCGTCAGTGCTTCCGCTCCCTTGCTCGCCGATACCGTCTGGTTGAAGAACGGTGACAAACTGAGCGGCAAAATCACCGTATTCGATGGTGGCAAGCTGCTGATTCAGACCGAGTACGCGGGCGCGGTTCCGATCGACTGGAATCAGGTCAAAACCCTGGAAAGCGATCAGCAACTGCTGGTCAAACAGGATGCCTACACCGGTGAGAAGGCCAAGTCGCTGCACGCGGCAGAGGACGGCAAAGTCACCCTGGCCAACGGCGATGGTCCCAAGACCGTGGAGCTGGCCAGTATCCAGCAGATGCTCAAGCCTAAACCGGTGGTTGAGGATCTGGTCTGGAAGGGGCATGTCGATATGGCGCTGGATTACCAGCGTGCCGAAAAAGACACGGATGATTATGACGTCGACTTCAAGACCAGTGCGCGCCATGGCAGATGGCGACACACGGCAGAAGGCGAGTACAACCGCGAATTCCAGGATGACGTGGTCACCACGGATAATTGGCGGGGTGAGTACGCCCTCGACCGTTTTCTTACCGAGAAATGGTTCTGGCAAGGTCGTTTGAACTATAAGCGCGACAAGGTCGAAGAGCTCGCCCGTCAGCGCACCATCGGTACCGGCCCCGGTTATCAATTCTGGGATAACGAGCTGGGCGCTTTCTCCTTGGGCTCGCTGCTGAACAACACGGACTATGAATATTCCAACGGCAACAAGGAAAACTTCTACTCCCTGGCGATGAAGTGGGACTACAACCGTTATCTGGTCGGCAAGAAGGTCGAATTCTTCACCAATGGCGAGGTCGGCAAGCCGCTGTCGGGCGTGGCGGATTACGCCCTCGATGCCGAGGTCGGCCTGCGCTACAAAGTCACCGATTGGGCGTCGCTGAACCTGAAGGCCGAGAAAGACATCATCAGCGGTAGCGAAGAGGCCGACCTGAGCAAGACTCGATACACCGCAGGGTTTGGCGTGACCTGGTAACACGCTGAAAGATCAAAAGATCGCAGCCTTCGGCAGCTCCTACACAGGATTGAGGTACGTCCTGTAGGAGTTGTCGAAGGCTGCGATCTTTTTTGCCATGCAAAACACACAGGCACAAAAAAGCCCCGCTTTTGAGGGCGGGGCTTTTTACTAAAGCAAGTACAAGTTAGATAACTTGAACTTCTTCAGCTTGCATGCCTTTCTGACCGCGGGTAGCGATGAAAGAAACCTGTTGGCCTTCTTTCAGGCTTTTGAAGCCG
>NZ_JBIVCD010000036.1:29076-69997 GCF_044746425.1 Pseudomonas sp. NPDC086112
CGACGCAGGAAGAACCCTGGCCGAGACTGAGTGCAAAGAGCAGGACAAATTCTTGTAGATGGTTGGATCGAAATTCAACATATCGTGTAGAGATTCTCAGTGACACAAGCAGCACAGTGGCGCCACCTTAACCCTTTTTCCGGAACGTGCCAATGTTTCTTGCGAAGGTTTCTCTGTTTTCATGACTGACGGTGCATTGAATGGCGGTGAAGACCCGGGATTCACGGGGGATCGGCGAGAATTGTCTCCCGGACTTTGAACCCGGCGCGCCTGCCCGGTAAGATGCCGGACAGAATTTTTCTACCTCGCTATTCAGGACACCCGCCATGAGCATCAAATCGGACAAGTGGATTCGCCGCATGGCGCAGGAACACGGCATGATCGAGCCTTTCGTCGAGCGCCAGGTGCGCGGTAGCGACGATAGCCGTGTGATCTCCTACGGCGTGTCCAGCTACGGCTACGATGTGCGTTGCACCAATCACTTCAAGGTGTTTACCAACATCAATTCGGCGATCGTCGACCCGAAAAACTTCGATGCTGGCAGCTTCGTCGACATCCACAGCGACGTGTGCATCATTCCGCCGAACTCCTTCGCTCTGGCCAGCACCGTCGAATACTTCCGCATCCCGCGTAACGTATTGACCATTTGCCTGGGTAAAAGCACCTACGCGCGTTGCGGCATCATCGTCAACGTCACGCCGCTCGAGCCTGAGTGGGAAGGTCACGTGACCCTGGAGTTCTCCAACACCACCAATCTGCCGGCGAAAATCTACGCGAACGAAGGCGTGGCGCAGATGTTGTTCCTTGAGTCGGACGAAGAGTGCGAAGTCTCCTACAAGGACCGTGGCGGCAAGTATCAGGGGCAGCGTGGCGTGACCCTGCCGCGTACCTGAGTCAGCCGTCTGACAAGCCGTTGGAATTCCTGAGCGGGCGTACACTCTATGGAATGTACTGCTCCGATTCGCGCAAGGCGGATCGGGCCATCGCTCAGGAGTGCTTCATGAAGATCGATCCGCGAATAAGTGCCGAACTGGCAAGGCTTGAGCCCAATCAGGTTGGCGTGCTGGCCTGGTCCTTGTTGGCACATCCGCCCGTCATGGCAGGGGGCATCCCCCATCAGCCTGATCCCGACACACCCAATGAAGATCCGACAGAACCCGGGGAGCCCACCCTGCCGGATGAGCCGCCTCCCGCGCCTGTTGTCTGATGCCTGTGGGACAACCTGATTTCTGTAGGAGCGAGGCTTGCCCGCGAAGGCGTCCTTCCAGTCATATCAATGCGCAATGTGCCGACACCTTCGCGGGCAAGCCTCGCTCCTACAAGGGCGGAAGTTACTTCAGGTTGCCGCTGAGGAACTGCTTCAACCGCTCGCTCTTCGGGTTGCCCAGCACGTCTTCCGGCGCGCCTTCTTCTTCCACCAGCCCCTGGTGCAGGAACAGCACCTGGCTCGATACCTTACGGGCGAAGCTCATTTCGTGGGTGACCATGATCATGGTCCGGCCTTCTTCGGCCAGGCCCTGGATGACCTTGAGCACTTCGCCCACCAGTTCCGGGTCGAGCGCCGAGGTCGGTTCGTCGAACAGCATGACTTCCGGTTCCATGGCCAGTGCACGGGCAATGGCTACCCGTTGTTGCTGGCCGCCCGACAGGAACGCCGGGTACTGATCCGCTACGCGCGCCGCCAGGCCAACCTTGTCGAGGTAACGTCGGGCACGGTCTTCGGCCTCTTGCTTGCTGCAACCCAAGACCCGGCGCGGGGCCATGGTGATGTTTTCCAGCACCGTCATGTGGCTCCACAGGTTGAAGTGCTGGAACACCATAGCCAGGCGGGTGCGAATCCGCTGCAGCTCATCTGCATCGGCCACGCGCATGCCGTGACGGTCGTGGATCATGCGGATCGTCTGGCCATCCAGGCTCATGGCACCGTCGTTGGGTTGTTCGAGAAAGTTGATGCAGCGCAAAAAGGTGCTTTTACCCGAGCCGCTGGCGCCGATCAGGCTGATGACGTCGCCGGTCTTGGCCTTGAGCGAAACGCCTTTGAGCACCTGATGCTCGCCATAGCTTTTATGCAGGCCTTCAATGGTCAGTTTGTACATGGGGCATGCATCCTCAAGGCGAAAGTAGGTAGCCACTGCGATAGGCTTCGGTGCCCGCGACGTGGGCGATCACCATGCCGGCAGTGGCCATGCGTCGCAGCGAACGGGCGTACATCAGCCCGGCGGCGGTGCAATGAACAGGGGTGACGCGATCATTGATCGGGTCGATGACTTCGGCGATCAGTTGTCCGGCCTCCAGGTATTCCCCGGGCAGGGCCGTGAACACCAGCAGCCCGCCCACCGGCGTCGCCACCGGTTCAACGCCGGCCAGCGGGGTGGCCGGGTAGGGCAGTTCCGGTAATGGCGCCGGCTCACCGGCAATCGCGCCGAAATGAATCAGATAATCGATCAGCGCCTGGCTGTCGAGGCTGGCCAGCGGGTGATTGACGTCACCTTGGCCGCGTAATTCGACAGTGACTGAAAAACTGCCCAGCGGAATCTCGAACTGCTCGCCGAAGCGCTCTTTCAACTGCCACCAGAGCAGAGTGAAGCATTCATCGAACGATTGGCCACCCGAGTCGGTGGCCAGCAGGCTGGCTTCGGAACCGATGTAGCGCGCCAGCGGCTCGACCTGCGGCCAGGCCTCGGGCGTGGTGTAAAGGTGCGCCACGGCTTCGAAATCGCAATGCAGGTCCAGCACCATGTCTGCATCACAGGCCAGCCGTTGCAGGGTCAGGCGCTGGGATTGCAGTTGAGTGCCTGCGGTCTGCCGCGCCAACGCCTTGCGCAGGCTGTCGCGGATCAGTTCGAGGTTACATTGCGGATCGTCGCCGAGCAGGCCTTCGATCTCGTTGCCGACTTCTTCACTCAAGTCGACGAACCAGCGATTGAAGTTCTGCCCGCTTTCCAGCTCGTAGCGGCCCAGTGGAACGTCCATCAACACTTGTTCCAGGCCGACCGGGTTGGCCACGGGCACCAGTACGATTTCGCTGCGCAGCCGGCCGGCGGCTTCCAGCTCCGCCAGACGTCGCTTGAGGTGCCAGGCCACCAGCATGCCAGGCAATTCATCGGCATGCAGGGAGGACTGAATGTAAATCTTGCCTTTGGCCGACGACGGGCCGAAGTGGAAACTGTGAATCTGTCGCACGGTCCCCGGCAGCGGGGCCAGCAGGTCATGAATCTGGTGGCGCATGTACGAGTTGTCCTAGTGAGTCGGCCCGAGGAAGGCCAGCCATCGGCGTTCGGCGAGACGGAACAGGCCGACCAGCGCAAAGGTAACGGTCAGGTAGATCAGCGCGGCGATGCCGAACGACTGGAATGTCAGGAAGGTCGCAGAGTTCGCATCGCGAGCGACTTTCAATACATCCGGGATGGTCGCGGTGAACGCCACGGTGGTCGAGTGCAGCATCAGAATCACTTCGTTGCTGTAATAGGGCAACGAGCGACGCAGGGCTGACGGCATGATCACGTAGGCGTAGAGCTTCCAGCCTGACAGGCCGTAAGCCTTGGCCGCTTCGATTTCTCCGTGAGGCAGGCTGCGAATCGCCCCGGCGAAGATCTCCGTGGTGTAGGCGCAGGTGTTCAGGGCAAAGGCCAGGATCGTGCAGTTCATCGCATCGCGAAAGAACGCATCGAGGACCGGCTGGGCGCGCACGGCCGCCAGGCTGTAGATACCGGTGTAGCAAATCAGCAGCTGGATATACAGCGGTGTACCCCGGAACAGGTAGACGTAAAACTGCACTGGCCAGCGGATGTAGATCTTGGGCGAAACCCTGGCGATGGACAGCGGGATCGACGCCAGAAAGCCGATGAAGATCGAAGCGCTGAGCAGCCACAGGGTCATGGCCAGGCCGGTGATGTTGTAACCGTCGGTATAAAGGAAGGGTTTCCAGTATTCCTGCAAGAGTTCGATCATCGTACGGCCTCCCGGGAGCCAGCGGCGTAGCGGCGTTCGAGCCAGCGCAGGACGACGTTGGAGGCGCTGGTGATCAGCAGGTAAATCAGCGCAGCCAGCACCAGGAAATAGAACAGTTGATAAGTGCTTTTACCGGCGTCCTGCGCGGCTTTGACCAAGTCGGCCAGGCCGATGATCGAGACCAGCGCGGTGGCCTTGAGCATCACCATCCAGTTGTTGCCGATACCCGGCAGGGCGAAGCGCATCATTTGCGGGAACACCACGAAACGAAAACGCTGGCCGCGTTTGAGGCCGTAGGCGGTGGCGGCTTCGACCTGGCCCCGTGGCACGGCGAGGATCGCCCCGCGAAACGTTTCGGTGAAGTACGCACCATAAATGAAGCCCAGGGTGATGACCCCGGCGCTGAACGGGTTGATCTCGATGTATTCCCATTCCATGAAGTCGGTAAACGAGGTCAGCCAGGTTTGCAGACTGTAGAAGATCAGCAGCATCAGCACCAGGTCGGGCACCCCACGAATCAGCGTGGTGTAGAGCTGGGCCGGTACCCGCACCAGTTTGACTTTTGACAGCTTGGCACTGGCGCCCAGCAAGCCGAGCAAAACGGCCACCAACAGCGACAACACCGATAATTTGATGGTCATCCAGGTGCCTTCCATCAGCAACGGACCGAAGCCCTGGAGGCTGAAGGCTGAGAGCCCCAGGTTTTGTAATAGGTTTTCGAACATAAATCAGCAACCTGATCGGGTGAAAAAAGCGCCCATCGCGAGATGGGCGCCGGGCATTATTTGCCGCTGTACAGATTCAGATCGCCAAAGTGTTTCTTCTGAATGGTGGCGTAGGTGCCATCGTCGTGTAACGCTTTGATACCTTTATCCAAAAGTGCCTTGAGGTCTTTGTTACCTTTCGAGATACCGATCGCTGTTTTGGAAGGCAGCAATTCGCTGTCGACTGGCTTGCTGACTTCGTAATCGGTGCCTTTTGGCGACTTCAAGAAGCCCAGTTCGGCTTGCAGCATGTCCTGGATCGCTGCATCGAGACGGCCGGAAGTCAGGTCGGAATACACCTGATCCTGGTTCTGATAGGCCTGGGTTTTTACGCCAGCCTTGTCCAGCACCGCTTTGGCGTACGCTTCCTGGATGGTGCCTTGCTCGTAACCGACGGTTTTACCCTTCAGCGAAGCGACGTCTTCGGTCAGGCCGGAACCTTTCTTGAACACGTAAGCGGTTGGGCCGGAGAACAACTCGTTTGAGAAGTCGATGACTTTTTCGCGGGCCGGGGTGACGGTCATCGAAGAGATCACACCGTCGAATTTATTGGCTTTCAAGCCCGGAATCATGCCGTCGAAATCGCTTTCGACCCATTTGCACTTGACCTTCAGCTCGGCGCAAATGGCATTGCCCAGGTCGATGTCGAAGCCTACCAGGCTACCGTCGGCTGCTTTGGACTCGAACGGCGCGTAAGAAGGGTCAACGCCAAAACGCAATTCTTTGTATTCCTTGGCCAGCGCGGAGCCGGCAGCCATGCACAACGCCAGTGCAGAAAGGGTCAGCAATGCTTTTTTCATTATTCAATCCCTAAGAACCAATATGAGCGCTTGTGGCGCAGAAGTACTGTTACTGAAAAGCGTAAGACCTATTAAAAGTAGCAATTTCCGAACCAGAGTCCCGAACAAGCGTTTAAAAGGTAATACAAGAAGCGGCAAAGCGGGATTTTATGCACGAAAACGGGCATCGCCAGATCCCTGCGCCAGGATGGTGCTAAATGTGGGGAGAGGGCTTGTCCTAATGCCCAATCTGTCTGTAGGAGCGAGGCTTGCCCGCGAAGCTTTTGGCGTACCTGGGGACGCCTTCGCGGGCAAGCCTCGCTCCTACAGGATCAGCTCACCGAAATCAGGTCAGGCGAGCAAATCCTGCAATGTCGCCAAGTTGTCAGCGTCCTCCACCGACTTGTCCTGCCGCCAACGCAGCATCCTCGGGAACCGCACTGCAATCCCGCTCTTATGCCGCTTCGACAGGGCAATACCCTCGAATCCCAGCTCAAACACCAAAGTCGGTTTCACACTACTCACCGGTCCGAATTTTTCCACCGTGGTCTTGCGTACGATGCTGTCGACCTGACGCATTTCTTCGTCAGTCAACCCGGAGTAAGCCTTGGCGAAAGGCACCAGCGTTCGCTCGCGGGCAGAGGGAGGACCGTCCCACACCGCGAACGTGTAATCAGTGTAGAGGCTGGCCCGGCGGCCATGGCCCTGCTGGGCATAGATCAGCACCGCATCAACGCTGAACGGGTCGACTTTCCATTTCCACCACACGCCCATGTCCTTGGTCCGCCCGACGCCATACAGCGCATCGCGGGCCTTGAGCATCATGCCTTCGACGCCCAGTCTGCGGGAGGCTTCCCGTTGACGGCCAAGGTCGAACCAGTCTTCGCCGGTCAGCACGGGCGAGCTCATTAATACCGGGTTTGCGCAGTTGAGGATCAGTTGCTCCAGCTGAGTGCGGCGCGTGGCTTGAGTCTGGTTACGCCAATCCTCACCCTGCCATTCCAGCAGGTCATAGGCCAGGATCACCACGGGCACCTCATCGAGGATTTTCCTGCTCAGCGTTCTACGGCTGATCCGCTGTTGCAACAGCGCGAAGGGTTGCACGGCGGGTGACGACGTCGACTTCGGGTCGAAGGCGTCCTCGGTGCCTGGTTGTGCGGTTTTCCAGGCGACGATTTCACCGTCAATCACCGTGCCGTCGGGTAAGTCATAAACCAGGCTGTCCAGTTCGGGGAAACGGTCACTCACCAATTCTTCACCACGCGACCAGATCCACAAGCGCCCGTCACGCTTGACCACCTGGGCGCGGATGCCGTCCCACTTCCATTCCACTTGCCATTGGCTGGCCGGTCCGAGCAGGTTTTCGAACTGTTCGACCGGGTGCGACAACGCATGGGCGAGGAAAAACGGGTAGGGCTGACCACCCCGTTGGGCATGCTCATTGGGTGATTCGGGGGCGATCAGCTTCAGGTAACTGGCGGCGCTTGGGCGGTTAGACAAATCGGTGTAACCCACCAGCCGCTGGGCCACGCGTTTGCTGTCGAGCCCAGCCATCGCCGCCAAGGCGCGGGTAACCAGCAATTTGGAGACCCCGACACGGAAACTGCCGGTGATCAGTTTGATGCACAGCATCAGACTCTGGCGATCCAGTTGCGCCCACAAGGCGGGCAAGCATTCGGCGAGGGTTAGCGGGGGCGCGTTACGCAGCGGCAGCAGTTTGTCTTCAATCCACACCGCCAGCCCATCGGTAGAGGTGTGGTGCGTTTCGGGTAGCACCAGCGAAATGGTTTCCGCCAGATCACCGACGGCCTGATAACTCTCTTCGAACAACCAGGGTGGGAGCCCGGAAAACGCTGTGGCCATTTCCCGCAGCATTCGTACCGGCACCAATTGTCGAGGGCGCCCACCGGACAGAAAGTACACCGCCCAAGCGGCATCTTCGGGTGCGGCCTGGGCGAAATAGCTCTGCATCGCCGCCAGTTTGGCGTTGCTCGAGGTGGTGGCGTCGAGTTCGGCATACAAGTCGGCGAAGGCTTTCATGCCAGCACCTCGGCGCTCTCGGGTTCGAGGACTGTGGTTTCTTCATCATCGCCATATTCGGTGCTGAAACTCATGGCATCCAGGCCTTGTTCGCGCAGATAGCGCACCAATACCCCGATCGAACCATGGGTGACGATCACGCGTTCGGCTCCGGTTTGTTCGATGGCCCAAAGCAGGCCGGGCCAGTCGGCGTGATCCGATAGCACAAAACCGCGGTCCACACTGCGCCGGCGCCGTGTACCGCGCAAGCGCATCCAACCGCTGGCGAAGCCATCGCTGTAATCACCGAAACGCCGTACCCAAGGGCTGGCACCCGCCGAAGGAGGCGCGAGGACCAAGGCCTTGCGCATCATCGGGTCATGCTTTTTAACGTCGCCGGCATAGATCGTTGGCGGTAAATAAATGCCGCTCTGACGATAAATCCGATTGATGGGTTCAACCGCGCCGTGGACCAGAATGGGGCCGAGGCTGGCATCGATGCCGTGGAGAATCCGCTGGGCCTTGCCGAAGGCATAGCAGAACAGCACGCTGGTCTTGTCGGCCGCCGCATTGGCCCGCCACCACTGATTGATCTCGGCAAAGATCTGCGTCTGGGGTTGCCAGCGGTAAATCGGCAGGCCGAACGTCGATTCTGTGATGAAGGTGTGGCAACGCACCGGTTCGAATGGCGCACAGGTGCCATCGGGCTCGGTCTTGTAATCCCCCGAGGCGACCCAGACTTCCCCGCCATATTCCAGACGTACCTGGGCGGAGCCGAGTACGTGGCCCGCGGGGTGAAAACTCAGTTTTACACCGCGGTGCAGCAATGGCTCGCCATAAGGCAAGGTTTGCAGGTTGATGTCCCGGCCCAGACGCGCACGCAGGATGCCTGCACCCGGTGCCGCGGCCAGATAATGTTGATTGCCATGGCGAGCATGGTCGCTGTGGGCGTGGGTGATGATCGAGCGTTCGACCGGCTGCCATGGGTCGATATAGAAATCACCGGGCGGGCAGTACAAACCTTCAGGACGAGCGATAACAAGGTCCATGTTGTTACCCAAATGGAGAGGCCTGTTAGCTAGGAGGTTCGCGCGAGACGAGAAGTTCTATTTATTTTGGGGAAGATGGAGGCGTTAAACAGGCCGCTTTCGCGAGCAAGCCCGCTCCCACATTCAATCGAGTTCTGCCAGAAAGAATGCGATCAAATGTGGGAGCGGGCTTGCTCGCGAAGACGGCGGCACATTCAACATCAATGGGACCGGCAGCATGCTTTCGCGAGCAAGCCCGGTCCCACTCGAGGTTACTTGCCAGGCGTCAGCGTCAACCGCGTCTTGCCATACACCTTGTCAAAGTTCTGTGGCTGCATCGGCAGGCTGATGTATTGCCCCTTGAGCCATGGCTCGACGCTGTCGAGATAGTGCGCGCTGGCCGGGTTGCCGGACTGGCCGCTACCGTTCTGGCCCATCAGTGGTTCGGCCTTGCCGAAATCGACGATAAAGCGCATGGCCGGCGCCAGCGTGGTGTTGAAGTCCTGGCCCCAGGTGAACGCGGCGGTGTTGAGCGTGGTGTGGTCGCCGCCGGCTGCCAGCGGACCGCGCACGGTCTGGCCGCTGGCGTTCTTCCACTCGTAGCGATGCAGTTTGCCCCACTGCCAGGCTTTGTGATCGCCACCTAACTGGCTGTCACCCGCACTGATCGCGGCCGCGAGGCTACGGGCGAGAATCGCCGGTTTGTCTTCTTTCTGTGAGGTGCGCAGGTCGTCCCAGAACGGACTGTCCTCACGGCTCAGCAGATGATCGGCCTGCGCCGCGTAGGACAACTTGCCGTTGGCGATAAAGGCTTTCCACGCCGGGCTGCTTTCCGGGCCCAGTTCGTCGAGGAAAATCTGCTGGGTGCTTTCCTGCAGGAACAGCTCGTAGATCGCCGCGTCGGCGGAGGTCGGGCTGAGTTTTCCGTCGAAGGCCATCAAGCGCGTATAAGCCTCGCGAGCCTTGCCGCGATCGGCCACCGGCAACGCTTCGATGGCTTGCTTGAGTGGCTGGGACATGCCCGGTGCTTCAAACATCTTCTTCAGCTTGGCAGCGAAGGTGGTGGTCTGGTCGTATTGCATGGCGATCAGGCTACGCGTGTCGTGTTTGCCGACGCCCGCCAGTTCGGCCATGCGTTCACCGCGCTCCGGCGCCGACCAGGAATTGGACAGCTGCATGCCGTAGCCATGGGGAATGACCCGCTGGTTGGCGGTGCCGAGCCAGCCTTGAGCCGGGTCCTGGTCATACGGATGGAGCATCGGGTCGGCGTAACCGTCCCAGTCGTAACGACCTTCCCAGCCCGGCGACGGCAGCAAGCCTTCGCCTTCGCGACGGTTCGGGTAGCGACCGGTGACTTGCCAACCGATGTTGCTGGCATCGGCAAACACCAGATTCAGGGCGATGGCGCGTATTTCACGGCTGGCGTCCGAGGCTTTCTCGACGCTCTGCGCTCGAGACAGGTCGAAAAACGCATCCAGGGTTTTGTCGTCGGTGAAGTTCGGCGTCTGCAAGGCCAGGCCGAAACCATTCGCCAACGCGGTGCCTTGGGCGCTGTTGAGCAGCGACCCGTGGCGGGTTTCGTACACCGCTTCGCGAATCGGCTTCTGGCCTTTGACGAAGTAGGTTTCGTTGCGCACGATCACCGGCTGCCATTTGCCGCTGACTTCGTAGGAAAGGCCGTTGCCCTGGCGTTTGATTTTTTCCAGGAACAGGTCCTGGTTGTCGCCCATGACCGTGGTCATGCTCCACGCCACTTTGCCGTTGAAACCACCGAGCACCATCGGTAGCCCGGCAATGGTCACGCCGGAGGCCTGGTATTTCGGCGCGCGAATCTGCACGTAGCTGAACAGCGACGGCACGCCCAGCGGCCCATGGCTGTCGCTGGCCAACAGGCTTTTGCCGCTGCGGCTGCGCTGCGGGGCAATCGCCCAGTTGTTCGAAGACGTGGCGCCCAGCAGATTCAGGTCGGACAGTTGGCCCGTGGCTTTGCTGATTTCGCTCAGCCCCGGGATTTGCCCATTGAGTTTGATGCCCTGAAGTTTTTCCGCTTCTGCGACTGGCAGTTTTTCATCGGGAGCGGACGGTGCAAGCCACGCCAGCTTGTCGGTACTGACTGTCTGGGCCAGCATCAATGAGGAAATTTCTTCCGGCAGGTTCGCCGATTGACTGAAATTCAGCAGGCAGAAAATCAGCGCCGAATCTTCCGGTTTCCAGTACTCAGGCTTGTAGCCAGTGGCTGCGAGGTCCGCAGGCAGTTTGTCGCGGTAGCGGAACAGGTAGGCGTTGACCCCACGGGCATAGACTTCGAAGAAACGCTTGAGGCGCGGCGAAGAGGCTTTGTACAGCTCCCCCGCACTTTTCTTCAGGTTGACCGCACGCATGTAGCGGTCGGCGTCGAGCAAGTCCGAACCGGATATCTCCGCCAGACGGCCCTGGGCCAGCAAACGCAGAGTGACCATTTGGCTGATGCGGTCGCTGGCGTGCACGTAACCGAGGGTGAACAGCGCATCGTGGAAGCTGTTGCTCTCGATCAGCGGCATGCCCATGGCATTGCGCCGAATCGAAACGTTCTGCGCCAGGCCCTTGAGCGGTTGCACGCCGGAGGTCGGCGGGAGGGTGTCTTGAGTGTTCCAGGTCTGACAACCGGTCAGGCTTAAAACACCGGCCACTGCTGCGGCAACGCCGAACCGGGGAAGAAAATGTGTGAGGGCTGGCGAGGCCATGGCAAAGCTCCTGCGGGGGTAGTGACGCAATAAAGGCGCTACGTTAGTGAGCAGGAGGAAGCCGCGCAAGCGGGGTATGGGGTTATTTCAGGAATTGTTTGTGGAACGCAAAAAAGATCGCAGCCTCGTTTCACTCGACAGCTCCTACAGGGCATGCAAAACCGTGTAGGAGCTGTCGAGTGAAACGAGGCTGCGATCTTTTGATCTTCTATCAGGATTTAGGCGGATTGACCTTGGCCACCAGCGCATACGCCTTCACCGTCGCCGGGCGGTTCTGGATGTGGGTGAACCAGCGCAATACGTTGGGGAAGTCTTCCAGGTTCTGGCTTTGCCACTTGTGAGAAACGATCCACGGGTAGATCGCCATGTCGGCAATGCTGTATTCGCTGCCGGCGACAAAGTCATCGTTGGCCAGTTGCTTGTCGAGCACCCCATAGAGGCGGGCGGTTTCGTCGATGTAGCGCTTGATCGCGTAGGGGATTTTCTCTGGTGCGAATTGGCTGAAGTGATGATTTTGCCCGGCCATTGGCCCCAGTCCACCCATCTGCCAGAACAACCATTGCAACGCTTGCTGGCGTCCGCGCAGATCCTTGGGCAGGAACTTGCCGGTTTTCTCCGCGAGGTACAGCAGAATCGCCCCCGACTCGAACAGTGCCAACGGTTCACCGCCATCGGCCGGCTCATGATCGACGATGGCCGGGATTTTATTATTCGGCGAGATCTTCAGGAATTCGGGTTTGAACTGGTCGTTCTGGCTGATGTTGATCGGGTAAACGTTGTACGGCAGGCCGGCTTCTTCCAGGAATATCGAAATCTTGTGCCCGTTGGGGGTGGTCCAGTAATACAAGTCGATCATGAAGTACTCCAAATCAAGAGATATCGTCAGGTACGGACAGCGACCGCCGGCATCAGGTCGTCCTGTTTGCGTTTGATGGCTTGCCAGCAGGAAGAGGTGATGCTGAAGTGCGGGAAATTCAATGCCCCAGCAGGAGAAAAGTCGGCATGGAGCTCAAGACAAACGCGGCGCTGATCATCATCGATCAACAAAAAGGCATTCTGCATCCCAAACTGGGTCGTCGAAACAACCCTCAGGCCGAAGCGCGCATCCTGGAATTGTTGGGGCATTGGCGCCGAACCGGGCGGCCGGTGATTCATGTGCAGCACCTGTCCCGCTCAGAGGATTCAGTGTTCTGGCCGCAGCAATCGGGGGTGGAATTTCAGGAGCGTTTTCAACCCTTGGCTGACGAGTACCTGATTCAGAAGCAAGTGCCGGATGCCTTTTGTTCCACGGGGCTGGAGGCGCGTTTGCGCGAGGCGGGGATCGATCAGTTGATCATCGTTGGCGTGGCGACCCACAACTCGGTGGAGTCCACAGCGAGAACGGCCGGGAATCTGGGGTTTGAAGCGTGGGTTGCTGAGGATGCGTGCTTTACCTTCGATAAAGCGGATTACTTTGGCAATGCTCATTCAGCCGAGGAAGTGCATGCGATGTCGCTGGGTAATTTGCATGGCGAATATGCGACGGTGATCAGTACGGATCAAATCCTGAGCGACGACTGAAAACCTGTAGGAGCGAGGCTTGCCCGCGAAAGCGATTTAACTGACAGATTGATAGTGAATGTGCCGCCGTCTTCGCGAGCAAGCCCGCTCCCACACTCGATCTGCGCCAGTCACACATTGTGTGAACACAGCAGATCCAATGTGGGAGCGGGCTTGCTCGCGAAGGCGATTCAACAGGCGAAAAAGATATCCGCCCGAAGCATCAAGCGCCGTGGCACTTCTTGAATTTCTTGCCGTTGCCGCATGGGCAAGGGTCGTTGCGGCCGACGTCTTTCAAGGCATTGCGCACCGGTTCCTGGTGGGCGTGGCCGCAGTTCGGGCCGTGGACATGGCCATGGTCGTGATCATGGTGATCGTGATGGTCATGATCGTGGTTGCAGTCAGGGCCATGGACATGAGGTTGCTGGGTCATCGGGCTTACTCCGGAATTAGATCGGCGGCGATTATCACGCCATTACGCGCCAGGTGCACGTAGTGCGCGATGAATAAGCCGGTTTCCAGTTCACCTTCCAGACGATAGGGAATGGGTTGGTCGGGTTTTTTCAGCAGCTTGACCAGGTCCCGGACTTTCGGCCACAGGTTGGTGCGGATCGGTACTTTAAAATAAGCACTGCGTTTGGGGCCGACCGTGAACCAATGTTCGTACTCGCCTTCGGTCAGCAGTATGTCCCCCAAGTGAATGCGATATTCCAGGGCACGCACCGTCAGGTCTTGGTCATTGGGATTGTCGACGCGAAAATGCAGCAGGAATTTCTGCTCCAGTAGTTTGGCCCGGACCACCTCGACCTTGACCAGATGCACCTGCGGCTCCGGCAAGTCGTCGTCGAACCACGACGCACAGCCGCCGAGCCCCAAAAGCAGGAGCAGGGTGAGCAGCTGTAATGTGCGCCGCCGGGTGTTCATGGTCGTGTTTCTCCCTTTGTAGCAGCTGTCGAGCCTTGGCGAGGCTACGTTCGGCTGCGCAGCAGTCGTGAATCCGGCTGACGCGGTTTGCCTGAAGCACCGCAAGTTCTGGTTTGACGACTGCTTCGCAGCCGAACGCAGCCTCGCAAGCTCGACAGCTGCTACGGCCGAACGCAGCCTTCGCCAGCTGCTAAAGGGATCACCTCAAGCGCCAAAGTAGCTCGCGCAGCACTTCTTGAACTTCTGCCCGCTGGCGCACGGGCACGCATCATTGCGTCCGGCCTTGAGTGACACGGTGGGGTCGATGAAATACCAGTGGCCGGCGTTCTGTACGAATGACGAACGTTCGCAGTGACTGTGTTCGCCGCTGCTGTCGTGCCAGCGAGCGGTGAAGGTGACGAAAGCGTGCTCTGGCTGACCGCCGAAGACTTCGGCACTTTCCACCTCCAGGCCCAGCCAGGTGCTTTGGGCGCTCCAGTCGCTGATCGACTGGCGATCCAGGCCGGCCTGTTGTGCGGGCAGGGTGGTTGCTACCAGATAGTCAATCAACCCCAGTACATAGGCGCTGTAGCGCGACCGCATCAAGACTTCGGCGCTGGGGGCGGGGTGGCCGGCGTGGTAATGGCCACAGCAGGCATCGAGCAGCGTGCCGCTACCGCAAGGGCAAATGGATGTACTCATTGCGTTACCACCAATATTTCCCGAAGTTTTCCGGATTGGCCCAGAAGCGTGAGTTAAGCCAGTCGGGCACCTGTTTATAGTCAAGCAGATCATAGGTGAACAGGGTCAGTACTTGATCATCGCGCTGGAAGCGTTCACTGGCTTGCAGCGCCAGGGAGAAAAAGTCCGTCTCCTGCCAACCGCATGCCGGCAAGTCGGCCAGCACCGCAATGCGACTGGCATTGAGGTTGCGTATCCCGCCGAGCAGATTCAGGCCGTCGCGCTTGGGCAAATGTTCGAGGCAATCGACCACCAGCGCCAGATCAAACCGTTGCGCCGCCAGTTCGGCGGGCAGTGGCCCGGGTGCAGCAAAGGCGACGATGCTGTCCGGGTGTGCGAGTTTGAATGCCTCAAGCGCGGGGAATTCGCTGGCGCCAATCAGTAACAGACGCGCCGGGGCATAACGATCAAGCAAAGCGGCCAACGCCTGCTGGGGCGTGCGCGAAGAAATACCTGCAATCATCGAAGATCCTCAATCAGAGCGCCAAGATTAGCCTGCCCCAACGTCCGGGCCTAGCGTCCCTTCTGGCGGGTTTAACCAAAAAGCGCCGATCTTCCGTGAACACGGGGCAAAACAGCAATGGCCTATTGCTGGCGGAGATTAAAAGTCGGGTCTTTACTCCCTAGAATCGGTTTTAAGCCGATCCCTCAGGAGAAGAACTAGATGAGCATAATTCGGACAGCATTACCCTTGGTTCTGCTAACCAGTGTGTTGACTGGTTGCGCAGGTTTGCAGAAAACCGACTGGCCGTCCTGTGCGGCGGTCGGTGGTGTCATCGGTGCGGGGCTCGGCGCGACCGAAAGCTCGGCATGGGCGGGGTATGGCGCGCTGCTGGTCGGCGGCACGGCAGCCGCTTATTGCTGGGTGCATGGTGACGGCGACGAAGACGGCGATGGCGTACCGGACAGCCGCGACAAGTGCCCGGGTACACCTAAAGGCGTGCGGGTCGATGCCGACGGCTGCCCTCCACCTGCGCCTGCGCCGGTGGTCGAGGAGGCGGCGGTGGTCAAGGAAGAAGTCATCGTTATCCGTGATGTGCACTTCCAGTTCGACTCGGCCAAGCTCACCCCTGCCGATAAGGACGTACTCAGCACCATTGCCACGCGCCTGAAACAGGAATCCTCCACCGCCCAACTGACCGTCACCGGTCATACCGACAGTGTCGGCAGTGATGCCTACAACCAGAAACTGTCGGATAGACGCGCCCATTCAGTGGTGGAATACCTGATTTCCCAAGGCGTGCCACGCAGCAGTTTCGTGTCTGTGACCGGTGCTGGTGAAAGCCAACCGGTGGCCGATAATAAAACCGCTGACGGCCGTTCGATGAATCGGCGCACGGAAATCAAAATCAACCGCTAGGCCTCTCCCGTTCCGCGGCTTGTACAGTCGCGGATGCGGGTCTTTACTCCTGTGTGACCGGTATGGGCCGGTGACACAGGAGCATTCACAATGAGCGTTCTCACAAGGACCGTCTTGCCGGTTCTGCTGCTTGGCAGTCTTCTGACCGGTTGTGCGACTCACAGCGATGGCACCGCCCCCCTCAATCAACGTACCTGGCCGATCTGCAGCGTCCTGGGTGGACTGGTCGGCGGTGGTTTGGGCGCGATCGAAAGTAGTGCCTGGGCAGCGGGTGGGGCAGCGCTCGGGATCTTGACCGGTGGCCTGATCTGTTACGCCCAGGATGGCGATGAAGACGATGATGGCGTCTTCGATCGACGTGATCGTTGCCCCGATACGCCTGCCGATACCCCTGTCGAACATCACGGTTGCCCGCTGCCGCAATACCCGGCCAGCGTGAAACCTGTTGAAGCACCGGTCTCCGAAGTCATCACCCTGAACGGCAACGTGCTGTTCGCTTACAACCAATCCGAGCTGATGCCCCAAGCGCGCAGTGAGCTGGATTCGTTGATGGCCAAATTGCAGAACACCGATGTGGTGAGCATTAAAGTCATCGGTCATACCGACAGCCAGGGTTCGGACGCCTATAACCAGAAACTGTCGGAACGTCGTGCCAGCAGCGTCGCGGCCTACCTGTTGAGCCAGGGAGTCGCGCCAGACAAACTCACCAGCGAAGGCCGGGGCGAAAGCCAGCCGGTGGCCGATAACGACACGGAAGAAGGACGGGCGCAAAACCGCCGCGTGGAATTGCACATCAATCGCTAAGCTCTGTGACTAATAACCGCGTGATAGAGCCGTCGGGCAACGATTCGGGTTGATCCGGCGGCCAATCCGCGACCTTCGGGAAGAATTTTTTGTTGCCCTCTGGCTTATCCCGCGTGGAAGCCGTTACTGTGCGTGCAAAGAATAATTCTCAACGGAGGAGCGTATGAAGGTGTTTTGGGGGCTGGGGAAGTTGTTGACCCTGCTGTTCTGGCTGGTGGCGCTGGCCAATCTGCTCATACCATTTATTCATCCGTTTCACCTGCTGATCAATTTTGCAGGCACTGTGTTGGCAGGGCTCCATCTTCTGGAGCTGGTGTTCTGCAATCGCAGCCTCAAAGGTCGAGCCCATCCTTGGCGTGATCGCCTGAAGATTGTCTTTTTCGGCGTTTTCCACCTGCAAACCATTCCGGCCCCGGCCGCTTCGAAGGCCTCCCATGCGTAAACTCTGTCTGCTCGCTGCATTTATCAGCCCATTGGCCTGCGCGCAGGTGGTGAGCGTCGAAACCAACTCGCTGATGCGCTTGCCCAACACCACCAGTACCTTGCAACTGGAACGGCTGGAAGTCGCCGATTACGGGACTTTGCTGATTCCCTCGAACGTGACCGAAGTGACGGTCGGCGAGCTGCACCTGGGGCGCGACGCGCGGATTGCCATTGTGCCGAGCGAACAAGCTCTGGCGTTGAAGGTCAGCCGTGCCGAATTGGCCGAAGGCAGTCAGATCACTGCACGTGGCGCGCCGGGGACTTACCTCAAGGCCGCTCGCTCCGGGCGCAATCTGGATTTGCAGATCAAAGCGTTGAACGCGCCGCAATTGTCGGTTGACGCTCGCGGTGGCGCGGGTGCTCCAGGTTTTGTCGGCCTTGATGGGGCTAATGGTCAAGCACCGGGTTGTACCTGGGGCCAGGCCGGTCGCGGCGCCGATGGCAGTAATGGCAGTGACGGCCAGCCGGGAGCGCCAGGAGCGCTGGTTCGGCTGGAAGTGCCGCGTGATTACCCTGCGCAGCAGATCAAGGTCGAGGTCGCAGGCGGGGTTGGTGGCGCGGCAGGTCCGGGGGGTAAACCTGGCGCGGGCGGCAAGGCCAAGGGCTGCGTCGTCTATAAAGCCGATGGCGGCAAGAGCGGTCGTCCTGGTGCCGACGGTCAGCCGGGGCCTGCGGGAGTGGCGGGTTCAGTGACGATTCAGCGGTTGTAAGTGGTTTCTGAAATGTTTGTTGTCTGACAGATAGCTTTCGCGGGCAAGCCTCGCTCCTACAGATTTTGCGTTGGTTCGCGAACGACATGAATCCTGTAGGAGCGAGGCTTGCCCGCGAAGCTTTTAGAGCATCGGCCGAGCCGCCGCAATCGCCACCAGCACCAATCCGACTATCAGATTGATCCCCACCAACCGACGAATCTTCCCCAGCACCGCCGCACCCGTCGGCCAATCCTGAGCCGCCACCGCCGTGCGCAGTTCCGGCAGCAACAACGCCTGAATCCGGATAAACAGCGCCGTCATCACCACATACAATCCCATCATCACCTGCACATACCGCGGCGCCGCTTCAAACCCCGCGAACTGCAGATGAATCATGCCCACACCGCTGATCGGCAAAAGCACCACCGCGATCCAGACCCAGCGGAAAAAACCTTGAAACACTTCCACCCACAGCTTCAATCGGGCAGGGCCTTCCAGCGCCTTCATCGCCGCGGGGCGCAAGACCATCCAGGCGAAAAACATGCCGCCGACCCACACCAGGGCAGCGATGACATGCAGGGTATAAACGATGCCAAAAGGTGTCATTGAGGTACTCCGTTCTGCGCGGGATTAAATAGCGGGGTATGATAGCGGCCGATCCGAAGTACTGAAAATTTATCCAGCCTTTTTGCGCCCGACAATCCATGATCAGCACTGAACTCAAAACCACGATCCAGGGCGCCTATTCGCGTTTTCTCGAAGCCAAGAGCCTCAAGCCGCGCTACGGCCAACGCCTGATGATCGCTGAAATTGCCAAAGTCCTCGGTGACATCGACACCGACGACGAAGGCCGGCGCAGTGGCGACCCCGCGATTGTCGCGGTGGAAGCCGGCACCGGTACCGGCAAAACCGTGGCCTACAGCCTGGCGGCCATCCCTGCCGCGAAGGCCGCCGGCAAGCGTCTGGTGATCGCCACGGCCACCGTGGCCCTGCAAGAGCAGATCGTCTACAAGGATTTGCCCGACCTGATGCGCAACAGCGGGCTGAATTTCAGCTTCGCCCTGGCCAAGGGCCGGGGGCGCTACATGTGCCTGTCCAAGCTGGATATGTTGCTCCAGGAAGGTCATGCGCAGACTGCCACCGCGCAGCTGTTCGAAGAAGAAGGCTTCAAGATCGAGGTCGATGAGGCCAGCCAGAAGCTGTTCACCAGCATGATCGAGAAGCTCGCCGGCAATAAGTGGGACGGCGATCGCGACAGTTGGTCCACCGCGCTGGAAGACGCCGATTGGGCGCGCCTGACCACCGATCACAGCCAGTGCACCAACCGTCATTGCCCGAACTTCGGTCAGTGCGCCTTCTACAAGGCCCGCGAAGGCATGGGCAAAGTTGACGTGATTGTCACCAACCACGACATGGTCCTGGCCGACCTGGCCCTGGGCGGCGGCGCGGTTTTGCCGGACCCGCGTGACACCATCTACGTGTTTGACGAAGGCCATCACCTGCCGGACAAGGCCATCGGTCACTTCGCGCATTACACCCGTTTGCGTTCCACCGCCGACTGGCTGGAAACCACCGCCAAGAACCTCACCAAATTACTCGCCCAGCACCCGCTGCCGGGCGATCTGGGCAAGTTGATCGAGCAGGTGCCGGAGCTGGCCCGGGAGATCAAGACCCAGCAGCAGTTCATGTTCAGCGCCTGCGAGCAAGCCGCCGACTTCAAACCCGGCGAAGACGTCGAAGGCCGCGAGCGGCCACGTCACCGTTTCGTCGGCGGGGTGATTCCCGAGCACATGCGCGAAATGGGCATTGAGTTGAAGAAGGGCTTTGCCCGCCTGACCGATTTGTTTACCCGCCTCACCGAACTGCTCAAGGAAGGCATGGACGGCGAGGTCAACATCGGCATCGCCAGCAATCAGGCCGAAGAGTGGTATCCGCTGTTCGGCAGCCTGTTGTCGCGCTCTTCGGGCAACTGGGAGCTGTGGACCGCTTTCACCGTCGAAGACCCGGAAGACAACCCGCCCATGGCCCGTTGGCTGACCCTGGCCGAAAGCGGTTCGCTGTTCGACATTGAGGTCAATGCCAGTCCGATCCTTGCCGCAGACATGCTGCGGCGCAATCTGTGGAACGTGGCTTACGGGGCGCTGGTGACATCGGCGACCCTGACCGCTCTGGGCACCTTCGACCGCTTCCGCATGCGTGCCGGCCTGCCTAAAACAGCCGTGACCGCCGTGGTCCCGAGCCCGTTTCATCACGCCGACGCCGGTGTGTTGCGGGTGCCGGACCTGAAAGCCGACCCGCGTGACGCGCCGGCTCACACCGCGGCGATCATTCGCGACCTGCCGCAACTGGTAGAAGGTTCCCGTGGCACCCTGGTGCTGTTCTCATCGCGTAAACAGATGCAGGACGTGTTCGACGGCCTGGACCGCGACTGGCGTAAGCAAGTGTTCATTCAAGGCAATCTGTCGAAGCAGGAAACCCTGAACAAGCACAAGGCGCGGGTCGATGGCGGGGATTCCAGCGTGCTGTTCGGCCTGGCGAGTTTCGCCGAAGGCGTGGATTTGCCCGGTGCGTACTGCGAGCACGTGGTGATCGCCAAGATTCCGTTCTCGGTGCCCGACGATCCGGTCGAAGCGGCGCTGGCGGAATGGATCGAGGCCCGTGGCGGCAATCCGTTCATGGAAATCTCCGTGCCGGACGCCTCGCTGAAACTGGTCCAGGCCTGCGGTCGCTTGCTGCGGACCGAAGAAGACCGCGGCACCATCACCTTGCTCGACCGTCGTCTGGTCACGCAGCGCTACGGCAAAGCTATTCTCAATGCATTGCCGCCATTTCGTCGTGAAATTTCCTGATGCACCGGTGGGCAAATAAGCCCACCGCGTTGTCTACCTCACTGCCACCGCTTTTCCACTGGCCCATTGATGGTCGCTTGGGAGATCCACGTTCCTATGATTCGCCGTTCGTTGCCTGCTGTTTTTGCCTTGATGTTCGCAGCCCCTTTGCTGGCGGCCCCTGCCGGCCAGCAGACGCTGTTCAACTTTGTGCGTCCCGCCGATGTGGTTCAGGTGGCGACCCAGGACACCAGCCTGCCGCAGTCCAACGCGGAGCAAACAGCCGAAGGTGAAGTGCTGCGCCGCGTGACCTTCAACCCGGTCGCCCGGCCGACCTTGCGCCTGACGCCGCAGACCGGTGCCTGGGACTGGTCGCAGTCGGGTGTCATGAGCCTGCGGATCCAGAGCGCGATGAACTGGGCGGTGACCCTGAACGTGACCATCCAGAGCAACGACGGCAAGACCCTGGTCAGCCGCGTCGATCTGCCGGCCGGCCCGGCGCAAACCCTGCTGGTGCCACTGCAGCCGAGTACACCTTTGAGCCAGGGTATGAAAGCCGGCCCGCCGATGCCGATCAACTTCGAAGGCCAGCGTGTATTGCTGGCGAGCAGCGCCGGTGAGCTGGACCGCAGCCAAGTGGTGTCGGTGACCTTGTCGATGGATCAGCCCAAAGTCGCCCAAAGCATCCTGCTCGAGCGCTTCGGCGTGCAGGATGGCGAGGCTGTCACCAAGGCCGCTTATGGCGGTCTGGTGGACGCCTACGGCCAATCGACCCGGGCCAAATGGCCGGAGAAGGTCAGCAGCGACGAGCAACTGAAATCCGCCGCGGCCAAAGAACAGCAACAACTGAAAAGCTGGCTGGCCGAGCGCGAGAAGCAGTCCCTGGACAAGTTCGGCGGCTGGACCAAAGGCCCTGCGTTCAAGGCCAGCGGCTTTTTCCGCACAGAAAAACGTGACGGCCGCTGGTACCTGGTAACCCCGGAAGGGCATCCGTTCTATTCCCTCGGCGTCAACAGCGTGACCCCGAGCGCAAACCAGACCTACGTCGCCGGTCGCGAGTGGATGTTCGAGTCCCTGCCCAAACCCGACGAGCCCCTTGCCAGCTACTATGGCGAAGGCGACAACCGTGGCGGCAATGGCGCCGATCAGGGCCGAGCCTACAACGCCGGGCGCTGGTACGATTTCTATGGCGCCAACCTGCAGCGTCTGTATGGCGAGCCTTGCACACCGGGCAGCGACACCAAGGCCGGTGTCGCCGAAGCGGCCAAGGCCGATGCGGTCGAGGCGACGGCCGATAAGGCCGCCGCACCATCAGCTGATCCTGCGGCGACCGAATCCGCGGCCGGCGTCGCTGAAGCGGCCAAGACCGGCGCTGTTGAAGCGTCAGTCGAAAAAGCGGCCGAGCAAACGGCCGCCGAACCTTGCAAAGTGGTTTTCGACGAAAAGCGTTGGGCCAGTCACACCCTCGATCGCCTGCAAGCCTGGGGTTTCAACACCCTCGGCAACTGGAGCGCACCGGTGTTTGGCAACGCTGACCGAGTGCCATACACCCTGCCGCTGTCGATCGTCGGCGATTACGCCAGCATCAGCACCGGTACCGATTGGTGGGGCGGCATGCCCGATCCGTTCGATCCGCGTTTCGCCATGGCCACCGAGCGCGCCGTAGCCATCGCCGCCCGCGACCATCGCGACGATCCTTGGCTGATCGGTTACTTCGCCGATAACGAACTGGCCTGGGCCGGTCCCGGCGATGACCCGAAGGCCCGTTACGCGCTGGCCTACGGGACCTTGAAAATGACCACCGATGTGCCGGCCAAACGTGCCTTCCTCAAACAACTGCGTGACAAGTACCGCAACCAGGCGGGCCTTTCCAAGGCATGGGGCATTGATCTGCCGGCCTGGGAATTGATGGAAGACCCGGGCTTCGTGCCACCGCAGCCGAGCGCCGAGTACCCGGAAATCGAAGCCGACTTCAAATACTTCCAGAAAGTGTTTGCCGACACGTACTTCAAAACCGTCTCCGACTCGCTCAAGTGGCATGCGCCGAACCAGTTGTTGCTGGGTGGCCGTTTTGCCGTCAGCACCCCGGAAGCCGTCGAGTCCTGCGCGCAATACTGCGACGTGCTGAGCTTCAATATGTACACCCTGCAACCCCAGGACGGTTACGACTTCGCCAGACTGCGCAGCCTGGACAAGCCGGTGCTGATCACTGAATTCAATTTCGGTTCGACGGATCGCGGCCCGTTCTGGGGAGGCGTGACGCAACTGGCGAAAGAAGAAGACCGCGGCCCGGCCTACGCCAATTTCCTCAAGCAGGCGATGAGCGAACCGTCGATTGTCGGGGTGCATTGGTTCCAGTACCTCGATCAACCGGTGACCGGTCGCCTGCTGGATGGCGAGAACGGTCACTTCGGGCTGGTGGGTATTACTGATCTGCCGTTCCAGGGCTTTGTCGACAGTGTGCGCAAAAGCAATGTGCAGACTGTCGATCAACTCGGCAAAGAGGCCGAGAAGGCCAGGGCTGAGGCGGAAAAAGCCGCCGGGAACCATGAAGGCGAGGGCGGCAAGCAAGGCGCTGCCGGCAAAGGAGCGGAGCAGGGCGCCGGTCATGCGGGTGGGCATTCGGGCAATGGTCATTAATAGCTGAGACCGCGTTGTCGTTCTTCGCGGGCAAGCCTCGCTCCTACAGGATTTATGTCGTTCGCAAACCAACTCAAAATCTGTAGGAGCGAGGCTTGCCCGCGAAGGCGTCGGTACAGGCACTATAAATTTCCAATCATTTCCATGGCCGGGCGACCGCCCGGCCCGACCCTGTTCCCAAAACCCTCAAGGGCTGGAACAATGCGGGCCACTTTATAGAGCGTTTATCCGGGAGAGTTGTGGGTGCAGATTCAGGGTCATTACGAGCTTAAGTTCGAAGCGGTGCGCGAAGCTTTTGCGGCGTTGTTCGACGATCCTCAGGAGCGTGGTGCGGCGTTGTGCATCCGGATTGGCGGTGAAACTGTCCTCGACCTCTGGGGCGGCACCGCTGACAAGGACGGCACCGAAGCCTGGCACAGCGACACCATTGCCAACCTGTTTTCCTGCACCAAGACCTTCACCGCCGTGACCGCGCTGCAGCTGGTGGCCGAAGGCAAGCTGCAACTGGATGTCCCGGTCGCTCGCTACTGGCCCGAGTTCGCTGCCGCCGGCAAAGAATCCGTGACCCTGCGCCACTTGCTCAGCCATCAGGCCGGCCTGCCTGCGTTGCGCGAATTGCTGGCGCCAGAAACACTTTACGACTGGCAGACCATGGTCGATGCCCTGGCTGCCGAAGCGCCATGGTGGACGCCGGGTCAAGGTCACGGTTATGCGGCGATCACCTATGGTTGGCTGGTCGGTGAATTGCTGCGTCGCGCCGACGGTCGTGGGCCGGGCGAGTCCATCGTGGCACGGGTCGCGAAGCCTTTGGGGCTGGACTTCCACGTTGGCCTCGCCGACAAAGAGTTTCATCGCGTCGCGCACATTGCCCGTGGCAAGGGCAACCTCGGCGACGCCGCGGCCCAGCGCTTGCTGCAAGTGACCATGCGCGAGCCGACGGCCATGAGCACGCGGGCCTTCACCAACCCGCCGTCTATAATGACTAGCACCAACAAACCGGAATGGCGGCGCATGCAGCAGCCGGCCGCCAATGGCCACGGCAATGCCCGCAGCCTGGCCGGGTTCTACTCAGGTTTGCTCGACGGCAGCCTGCTGGAAAGCGACATGCTCGAGGAGCTGACCCGCGAACACAGCGTCGGCGAAGACAAGACTTTATTGACCCGGACCCGCTTCGGCCTGGGTTGCATGCTCGATCAACCGGACGTACCCAACGCCACCTATGGCCTCGGCCCACGGGCGTTCGGTCACCCGGGCGCCGGCGGTTCCATCGGTTTTGCTGATCCGGAATACGATGTGGCCTTCGGCTTTGTGACAAATACCCTGGGGCCGTACGTCTTGATGGATCCACGAGCCCAAAAGCTTGTGCGAGTACTGGCCACTTGTCTGTAAATCACGCTTAAGGGGGCCAGGGCCGGAACCCGAAAGCCTTTGTGGTTTCAAAGCGCTGTTTATCCGGGCCAACCCGGTCTGATTCTTCATTACTTCATTTTGTGGATATCCAATGTCATCCAATAAAACTCTCGCCCTGGCCCTGTGCTTCGCTATCACCGGTTGCGCACAAACCCCACAAAATGACGCAGACGGCGGCAGCTGGTGGCCGTTCGGCTCTTCCGACAAGGTTGCGACCAAAGAACCGGCCCCCGCTCCGTTGAAACCTGCTGCAACAGCCCCCGTCGCCAAGGCTGACAGTGCATCCCCTTGGTACTGGCCGTTCGGTTCCGATGACGCTGCCGACAAAGTGGCCAAACCGGACGTGAAGCCGGAAGTTAAACCTGAAGCCAAGCCGGTCGTTGCAGCCAAGGCTGAAGCCGATGCCGGTGGCAACTGGTGGTGGCCGTTCGGCGGTAAGGAGCAGAGCACCGCCAAGGTCGTGCCGATGCCCGACCCGAAAGTCACCCAGGCCTGGCTCGACGACTACGAACCGCGCCTGCGCGAGGCGATCAAGGACAGCAACCTGAAACTCGAGCGCCGCGAAAACGTGCTGGTTGTCACGGCACCGGTAGAAGGCTCGTTTAACCCTGACCGTCCGTCCATGCTGTTGCCGGTGACCCTCGGCCCGTTCACCCGTGTCGCGAAAATCCTCGAAGTCGATCCAAAGACTGCCGTGCTGGTACTCGGTCACAGTGATACGTCGGGCGCCGCACCGGCCAACGTGAAGCTGAGCCAGGAGCGCGCCCAAGCGGTGGCGGCGATCTTCCGTCTCAGCGGTCTGCAGCGTGATCGTTTGATGCTGCGCGGCATGGGTGGTGAGGCTCCGCGCGCCGCCAATGACAGTTCTGAAGGTCGTGCCCTGAACCGTCGCGTCGAGTTGTTGGTGACCCCGGCAAACACCATGGTCGCGCTGCTGAGCAAGTACAACATGCCGGCTCCTGCACCGGTGAAAACCATGGTTGCTGCGCAAGACATCAAGCCAGTGGCCAAGCCTGTGACCCCGGCGCCTGCTGCGAAGAAAGCGGCTGTGCCGGCGACGAAAAAGGCACCCGCCAAGAAAGCGGCTGCCAAGGCGCCAGCCAAAAAAGCCGTGGTGAAAAAGACTGCGCCGGCCAAAGCCGCTGTCGACACCAAGAAAGTCGCTGTCGCCGATGACACAAAGAAGTGATTCGTTAACCAAAAGGAATGCGCCATGACCCGGCCCTTGGCAGATATGCGTCGCGATTACACCCGAGATGGCCTGACCGAGGCGCAAGCCCCGGCCGAGCCGTTCGCGCTGTTCCATCAGTGGTTTGCCGATGCGGTGAAAACCGAGCAGGTGCCGGTGGAGGCGAATGCCATGACGCTGGCCACCGTCGATCAGCAGGGGCGGCCGCATTGCCGCATCCTGCTGCTCAAGGGCCTGGACGAGCAGGGCTTCACCTTTTTCACCAACTACGATAGCGACAAGGGTCAGCAACTGGCAGCCAATCCATTTGCGGCCATGACGTTCTTCTGGCCGGCCCTGGAGCGCCAGGTGCGCATCGAAGGGCGGGTGGTGAAGGTCACGCCTGAAGAGTCCGACGCTTATTATCAGGTTCGCCCTCTGGGCAGCCGTCTCGGCGCCTGGGCTTCGCCCCAGAGCCGGGTGATCGCCGATCGCGGCGAACTGGAAGCGCTGCTCAAGAACACCGAGCAACGTTTCAGCGATACTCAGCCTCACTGCCCCGAACACTGGGGCGGTTATCGTTTGCTACCCGAGCGCATCGAATTCTGGCAGGGCCGTCCGAGCCGTCTGCACGATCGCCTCAACTACCGCTTGCAAGGCACCGACTGGGTTCGTGAACGCCTGGCGCCGTAAATAGCCTACCGATCGGGATACCCTGCCGCAGCGGCCGCCAGCCACTGAGGCAGGTCCCGCCGCTTGATCTTCTGCGCTTGAGCGTTCGCCAGTTGTTGGAGCATAAAGGCTCTTTTCTGTTCGTCTTTACCCGCCAGTGACAACGCCAGATCGCGGTCCATCCAGCGTTTGATCCGCACGTACAGCCACCAATGGAAGTACAAGCCGGCGACGGTCGTGACGACAATGATGAAGTAATCCATGAAAGTCCTTGGGTCTGCGGCGCAGATTTTGTAATTTGCCGCTACTGTATGTGAGTTCGAAAAAGCGCCTGTATCGGGCCTGAATGAAACCAATTTTATCCGGGCAATGCCGTGACAGGCGTCAAGCTGCGGAGTTTAATGGATACCTGTCCTATGGAGTTTGATGCTATGCGTAAGTCTGTTCTGCTGGTTGCTTCCTTTTCCACGATGGCGATGTTGCTCTCCGGTTGCCAATCGAGCCTGACCGGTGACTCCTACTCCCGTGACGAAGCGCGTCGTGTGCAGACGATTCGCATGGGCACTATCGAAGCGCTGCGTCCGGTGAAAATCGAAGGCACCAAAACCCCGATCGGCAGCGTCGCGGGCGCAGCAGTGGGTGGTGTCGGCGGTAGCGCCATTGGCGGCGGTCGCGGCAGCATCGTCGCAGCGGTCATCGGCGCTGTCGCCGGCGGCCTGATAGGCTCGGCTGCCGAAGAAGGCCTGACCCGTACGCAAGGTGTTGAAATCACCGTGCGCGAAGACGATGGCAGCATGCGCGCCTACGTGCAGGAAGTTCAGCCAAACGAAGTGTTCCGCGTGGGTGAGCGGGTGCGGATTGCTACTGTTGATGGTACGAGCCGCGTTGCGCACTAAGCGGGAATACGGGTAAAAGAAAACCCCGATCAGGTGACTGGTCGGGGTTTTGTGTTTTTTAAGGGATTGTTCACGCTACCGCACGGGTGCCGATGAAATATTCCAGGCCTTCGGGAAAGTCGACATCGAGCAATTGCTTTAGTGCGAGAACCTGATTCTCGCTTAGCTCCAATTCACCGGGTTCCAGATCTGCCAATGGCTTTGACTCGATCAGTTGCGCGACGGCTTCGTTGAGTTCCAAACCTTCGATATCCAGTTCAAACTGCAGGGAGTCATCTTGCTTTTCGTCTGGGTAGAAACCGGTTATTTCCAAGCATCGTATGCTGGCCATTTCGATTGTCCTTAATCGTGTGAAACCTACCAATTGTCACGATAGATGAACGCTACCTGGTAGTCGTAAGAGGATAAATTAATGACATGATGGAAGTGGGGCTGAAGAGTGCCAACCCAGTTGGAAGCAACGTCAAATCCACCGTTATTTATATTGTTTTCGATGGGCATTCCCAGTGCTTCAATAACGGAGCCATCATCGCCAAGATCTTTCGATAACTCTTCTCCTTGGCCTATTTCAGTTTTCTTGTCATACCATTCAAGTCTTATTTTCAGTCCCATAAAGCCCTCACAAGTATTTTTTAATGCTGCGTTTCTTCTTGGGTGGATCTAGCTGCCCACCCGTTTTATGGTCAAATGAACCTAGGTGGCTGCCATCACTTGAGCGATACGCTTCAAGCTCACCGTGCAGAAAGTCCCACTCGTAGATTGTTCTACCCTTTGCATCCATCCAGCGATCCCGGAGACCTCCTTTGTACGGGGTTTTCTTTTTTACCCGTGTTAGGCCAGGAAATGCGGTGATGTCTTCGGTTTCGGGAGCCGGATGGTAGGTATGACCGGCTTCGGCCGTACCTTTGCGGCGGACACTCACCACAATATAAACCGGCAACACCCCCGAATCCGCCGGAAACACAAGAATGAAATCCTTGTACTCAGGCGGATACACCGGATTCACGATGATGCTGTCAGCCGCCTTCGTCGGCGGGTAAACCCAGATGTGCGGTGCTTGCGGGGCGGCTTCCAGGGCGGGGATGCCGAGGATGTTTGAACCGTCCTCGGCCGGTGTCCAGATCAGCTCTATACCATCCCCAAGATCAGCCACCTGCTGACTGCCGCGCAAGGTGACTTGCACGACATCGACCATTTCCCAATCGCGATTCTTGCCGGTGTAGAAACCGTATCCCTTGAGACTGCCGTCAGCCTGTTGTTCGACTCTGAGGCGTACGCGGATGCGGGCCTGCTTAAGGGATCGCAGTTGATCTTCGGTGTAGAGCGAGCTGTCGCCAAGGCTCGACGGTATGACCAGGGCCACCAGGCCTGCCAAGGTAGCCGCGGCGGTGCTGGCGGCGACGGCGGGCAGTGCGGTGAACGCTGAGCCGGCTAGCGCAAAGCTGCCGAAACCCGCCGGAACCGCAGTGCCACTGATTTTCTTGAGCGGTACAACACCGCTTTCATCGGCCTCGCGAGCGCCGAGCAGAACCAGTTCGCCGTAGTCTTTCAGACTGTCAGTCGGAACAACGCCAGTGGGATTCGTGTAGTCGATGATTGCGTCGGGCAGTTTGCAGGACTTGGCGAACACGCAGCCCGCGCGGACAACGTCGTCCTTTTTCGCAGCGACTTGAAGGCTGTCTTCGAAGGCCCACTGCCTCGCCAGCATGGCGTCGTAGGCATTTTGCCTGGCATCGCGCTCGGCCAGTTCGGTGGCCGTCATATAGCGGTGGGTGACGTGATGCCCATCGCCTGACGGTGGGTTTTTAACCCGGGGGATGTCCTTGTTGCCAGCCACTGATTGTCCTTTCGCTCGTCCATCGGCAACCCCTGAAAGAGGGGCTGCGCGACGTTAACGAACGTGGCTAATCGTGGCTGTAGGACGAATCCTGAATATCGCTAAGAGTGTTCTCTATCGCTCAGGAAGGTAGTGCGGGGTTCTTGCGACTCGCTGCCGCCGTCACCGCATAACCGATCAATGCCGCCAGTATCGAGCCGGTCAGAATCCCCATTCGATCCATCCCGGCGTATTCACTGGTGCCGGGCACGAAGGCCAGGGAGCCGACGAACAGGCTCATGGTGAAACCGATGCCGCAGAGGATCGCCACGCCCAACACCTGACCCCAGTTGGCGCCCTGGGGCAGGGTGGCAATGCCGATTTTTACCGCCAGCCAGGTCAGGCCGTAGACACCGATGGTCTTGCCCAGCAGCAGGCCGATGGCGATGCCCATTGGCACGTCGTGGGTGAAGCTTTCGACCGTCACGCCGCTCAGGGACAGGCCGGCGTTGGCGAAGGCGAACAGCGGCAGGATGCCGTAGGCCACCCACGGATGCAGGGCATGTTCCAGGGTCAGCAGCGGCGAAGGCTCGGCGTTTTTCGTGCGCAGTGGAATGCAGAAGGCCAGGGTCACACCGGCCAGCGTGGCATGCACGCCGCTCTTGAGCACGCAGACCCAGAGGATCAGCCCGATGATCATGTACGGCCCGAGCTTGACCACGCCGAGTCGGTTCATCCCGATCAACGCCGCGATGCAGGCTGCGGCCAATGCCAGGGACAAGGTCGACAGTGCGCCGGAATAGAAGATCGCAATGATGATGATCGCGCCCAGGTCGTCGATGATCGCCAAGGTCATGAGGAACAGTTTCAGCGACACCGGCACGCGTTTGCCCAGCAGGGCCAGTACGCCGAGGGCGAAGGCAATGTCAGTGGCGGTTGGGATGGCCCAGCCACTCAGGGCGGAAGGGTTGTCGCGGTTGAGGAACCAGTAGATCAGCGCCGGCACCACCATGCCGCCAATCGCCGCCGCGCCGGGCAGGACGATTTGCGACGGTTTCGACAGCTGGCCGTCGAGGACTTCGCGTTTCACTTCCAGGCCAATCAGCAGGAAGAACAGGGCCATCAGGCCATCGTTGATCCACAGCAACAGTGGCTTGGCGATTTTCAGCGCGCCGATCTGAGCCACCACGGGGGTGTCCAGCAGCCCGCTATAGAGCCACGACAGCGATGAATTGTTGATGATCAGGGCGAGAGCGGCCGCGGCGATCAATAACAGACCGCTGGCAGCTTCCAACTGAAAGAAACGCGTGAACGTGCTACGCAGAGGCAAGGTCGCTCTCCATCGATGAATTCAAAAGGTGGCACACCCTAACCCGTACCGTTAGTTGTTAAAACAAAAGTTATATTCTTTTTTGTTATATGCCGTTACAACGCGGACGGTCAGCAAAGGCGAGCCTAGCAGTTGCCGGACGTATTGGACCTCAGCTGTATCTGTGCATGATGTAGGTTCTTTCCTAAGCTTGTGGGCTGAGCCTTGCGACAAGGCCGACTCTTTGCCTGATTCAACGAGAAAACCATCATGAGCGACAACCGACAGTGGGCCCGCGAAGCCATCCGGATCATCGAAGCCGACTTCCAGCGTAGCGCCGATACCCACCTGATTCCCTTGCCGCTACCGGGGTTGCCGGGCATCGAGTTGTATTTCAAGGATGAGTCGAGCCATCCCACCGGCAGCCTGAAACATCGGCTGGCGCGCTCGTTATTTCTTTACGCTTTGTGTAACGGCTGGCTCAAACCGGGTGCGCCGGTGATCGAAGCCTCCAGCGGTTCGACGGCGATTTCCGAGGCGTATTTTGCCCGGTTACTGGGTTTGCCGTTCATTGCCGTAATGCCCGCAAGCACGTCCAAGGAAAAGATCGCGCAGATCGCTTTCTACGGTGGCAAGAGCCATCTGGTGGACGATCCGACGCAGATCTACGCCGAGTCCGAACGCCTGGCTCGCGAACATGACGGGCACTTCATCGACCAGTTCACCTACGCCGAACGCGCCACCGACTGGCGGGCGAACAACAACATCGCCGAATCGATCTTCCAGCAGATGCGCTTCGAGCAACATCCGGAACCGAGCTGGCTGATTTCCAGCCCCGGCACCGGAGGCACTACCGCGACGCTCGGCCGTTACGTGCGCTATCGCCAGCACTCCACCCGTGTGCTGTGCGCCGATGCCGAGCGTTCGGTGTTCTTCGATTACTACCAGACTGGCGATGCCAGCTTGCGCCTGGATTGCGGGTCACGGATTGAAGGCATTGGTCGGCCGCGAGTGGAAGCGTCATTCCTGCCCAAGGTGATCGATGCGATGGTCAAGGTGCCGGACGCCTTGTCGCTGGCGGCCATGCATTATCTGGCGCAGCGTTTGGGTCGGCATGTAGGCGGATCAAGCGGCACCAACCTGATTGGCGCGCTGATGGCGGCGCAACAGATGAAGGCGGCGGGGGAGTCGGGATCGATCGTGGCGATTCTGTGCGATGGCGGCGAGCGCTATGCCACCACCTATTACGATCAGGCCTGGCTCAAGGCCCAGGGGTATGAGCTGAGTGGTTTGATGGATGCCGTGGCGGCGAGTGTCGAGCGTGGCGAGCCGTTGCCGGCCAGCGTGTTGCGCGCCAATATCTGACACCAAACACCGCCCCCTGTAGGAGCGAGGCTTGCCCGCGAAGAACGATAATGCGGTCTTTCAGAAAGTCCGCGTCAACTTCTTCGCGGGCAAGCCTCGCTCCTACAGGGGCGTGTGATCGTTCCTTAGGCCTCGAGGCCAAGGATGTCTCGGGCCACCGCTTCGGCAATCCGAATCCCGTCGACACCCGCCGACAGAATCCCGCCCGCATAACCCGCGCCTTCACCGGCCGGGAACAAGCCCTTCACGTTCAGGCTTTGCATCGACTCGTTACGGGTAATACGCAGCGGCGATGACGTGCGCGTCTCGATCCCGGTCAACACGGCGTCGTGCAGCGAGTAGCCACGAATCTGCTTCTCGAACGCCGGCAAGGCTTCGCGAATGGCTTCGATGGCGAACGCCGGCAACGCCAGGGCCAAATCACCCAAGGCAACGCCCGGCTTGTAGGACGGCTCGACGCTGCCCAACTCGGTCGATGGCTTGCCTGCAATGAAGTCGCCGACCAATTGCGCTGGCGCTTCGTAATTGCTGCCGCCCAACACAAAGGCGTGGGATTCCAGGCGTTCCTGCAACTCGATGCCAGCCAGTGGGCCACCTGGGTAATCGACTTCCGGGGTGATCCCGACAACGATCCCGGAGTTGGCGTTGCGCTCGTTACGCGAGTACTGGCTCATGCCATTGGTGACCACGCGGTTCGGCTCGGAGGTCGCTGCCACCACGGTGCCGCCCGGGCACATGCAGAAGCTGTAGACCGAACGGCCGTTACTGGCGTGGTGCACCAGTTTGTAGTCGGCAGCGCCGAGTTTCGGGTGCCCGGCGTATTTGCCCAGGCGCGCGCGGTCGATCAGCGATTGCGGGTGCTCGATGCGGAAACCCACCGAGAACGGCTTGGCTTCCATGAACACGCCGCGGCCGTGGAGCATGCGGAAGGTGTCACGGGCGCTGTGGCCGAGGGCCAGGATCACGTGTTTCGAATGGATCTGCTCGCCGCCATTGAGCTCGACGCCGACCAGTTGGCCATCCTCGATCAAGATGTCGGTGACGCGCTGCTGGAAGCGCACTTCGCCGCCCATGGCGCGAATCTGCTCACGCATGTTTTCCACGACACCGGTCAGACGGAACGTACCGATGTGCGGTTTGCTGACGTAGAGGATTTCTTCCGGCGCGCCGGCTTTGACGAACTCGTGCAAGACTTTGCGACCGATGAATTTCGGGTCCTTGATCTGGCTGTAGAGCTTGCCGTCGGAGAACGTACCCGCGCCGCCTTCACCGAACTGCACGTTGGATTCGGGGTTGAGCACGCTTTTGCGCCACAGGCCCCAGGTGTCTTTGGTGCGCTGACGCACTTCGGTGCCACGTTCGAGGATGATCGGTTTGAAGCCCATTTGCGCCAGCAGCAGCCCAGCGAAGATTCCGCACGGGCCGAACCCGACCACGATCGGGCGCTGGCTCAGGTCGGCCGGCGCCTGGCCGACCACTTTGTAGCTGACATCCGGCGCCACGTTGACGTTACGGTCATCGGCGAACCTGTGCAGCACCGACGCTTCATCCCGAACGTTGAGGTCGATGGTGTAGATGAAGCACAGTTCGGAGGACTTTTTGCGCGCATCGTAGCTGCGCTTGAACAAGGTGAAATCGAGCAGGTCATCACTGGCGATGCCCAGGCGCTGCACGATGGCAGGGCGCAGGTCTTCTTCGGGATGGTCGATCGGCAGCTTGAGTTCGGTGATTCGTAACATGACGGGATCCGGTTCGCGGGGCGCACAACTGCGCCAAGGCGTTTGAAGCCCGCGATTATAAGCCTCAAAGGATGATTCCCGTGAGGCAAAAACGATCAGTCGTCGCGCGATCCGCCAAAATACCCACAGCCGCGTTGCACCTGGCCGTCAATGCGCAGCTCGGCGCTCATGTGCTGCACGCTGCCGGTGCTGCCGTCGACACAACGTTGCGGCGCGACCCAGAGCTCGATGCGCTGGTTATTGGCTTCGGTGCTCAGGTTGAAACGGCCGTCGCCCAGTTGCTCTTCAACGTACGGCAGGGCCAGGGGCGGCTGACCGGCGCGGTCGATGACCATGCCTTTGCCGCTGACTCTGACGTTCCATTCCGGGCCATGGCCGGCGGCGCGCAGCGTCAGCTGCTTGAAATCGGGATCGTCGCACGCCGTGCCCGAGCGTTCGACGCGGTACAACTGCTCCAGATCCAGCTGGCCGCTGGCGGTGATCCGGCCGCGCACGTCGGCGAACAGCTTGCCCTGATCATCGGCCAGGGTCGCGGCCTCTTGCAGGACGCTGGTGCCGCCGGTGTCGTTGACCACCAAGCTGCGCTGCTCATTGCACGGCTGGAACAGTAACTTTCCGTCAGCGGCCGTCAATTGGCCCTGCAGGCGGGTCTGGCCCACATGGGACGCGCTTTCCCGTGGGCCATCAAGCAACTGGCAGGCGGCGAACAACGGAAGCACGGCAACAAGTACCAAGGAACGGGCAACACGCATCTTTGAGTCTCCTGACAAGTGTCGCCACGTTACTCAGCCTGACCGTTCATCACAACCCTGCAATGTCCTCGCTTTCCCAGAATCAAGATCAAAAGATCGCAGCCTGCGGCAGCTCCTACAGGGCTTTTACGCGGTGCCTTTGTAGGAGCTGGCGTAGCCTGCGATCTTTTGATTTTGGCGGCTTAGCCGACGCGGTAAGTCTGGCCGGTCTGCAAGCCTTCCACGCTTTTGGCGTAAGCCAGCGCCACTTCGGCGGCGGGAACCGGTTTGAAGCCACGGAAATACGGGGCATAACTGCCCATGGCTTCGACCAGCACGTTCGGGCTGACCGAGTTGATGCGCAAACCGCGCGGCAGTTCGATTGCCGCGGCACGGACGAAGCTATCCAGGGCGCCGTTGACCATGGAGGCAGAGCTGCCGGTACGAATCGGATCGTGGCTGAGGATGCCGGTGGTGAAGGTGAATGACGCACCGTCATTGGCGAATTCCCGGCCGATCAGCAGCAGGTTGACCTGGCCCATCAGCTTGTCCCGCAAGCCGAGCTCGAAGTCTTGTTCGGTCATGGTCGCCAGTGGCACGAAGTTGACGCTGCCAGCGGCGCAGATCAGCGCATCGAAGTTGCCGGTCTGTTGGAACAATTTGCGGATCGAGGCGCTGTCACTGATGTCGACCTGAAACTCACCGCTCTTGCGGCCGATACGGATGACTTCGTGGCGCTGGGACAGCTCATGGTCAATGGCCGAACCGACGGTGCCAGAGGCGCCAATCAAAAGAATTTTCATCGTGCTGTACCTGAATGGGTTGGATTTAAATTTAAGTTTAGAGTGGTTTTTTCCATTGATAAGCGGGCTAATAGGCAACCTTTGGTTTTCAAATGGAAACAATCCATGAGCGAAATGGACGACCTGGCGGCATTCGCGGTGTTGATCGAGGCGGGCAGTTTCACCTTGGCCGCCCAGCAATTGGGTTGCAGCAAGGGGCAACTCTCCAAGCGCATCAGCCTGCTGGAAACGCGGTTCTCCGTGGTGTTGTTACAACGCACTACGCGCCGCTTGAGCCTGACGGCGGCGGGTGCGGCGCTATTGCCGCAAGCCCAGGCGCTGGTGATTCAAGTCGAGCGAGCGCGTCAGGCCCTGGCGCGGTTGAAAGACGACATGGCCGGCCCTGTGCGGATGACGGTTCCGGTTTCATTGGGGGAAACCTTCTTTGACGGCGCGCTGCCGGAGTTTTCCCGGCAATACCCCGAGGTGCAGATCGAGCTGGAGCTCAACAATAACTACCGTGACCTGTCCCGGGACGGTTTCGATTTGGCAATCCGCTCGGAAGTGGCCAACGACGAACGCCTGGTCGCCCGCCCGCTGCTGGCCTGGCACGAGATGACCTGCGCCAGCCCCGCGTACCTTGAGCGATTCGGTGAGCCACTGACGCCTCAGGCACTGGCCGAACACCGCTGCCTGCTCAACAGCCATTACAGCGGTCGCGAAGAATGGCTCTATCACCAACAGCACGAGTTACTGCGGGTGCGAGTGTCGGGGCCGTTCGCCAGCAACCATTACAATCTCTTGAAGAAAGCCGCGCTGGCGGATGCGGGCATTGCGCGTTTGCCGTCGTATTTGCTGCAAGAGGAATTGGCTGACGGGTGTTTGCGCTGGCTCCTGCGCGATTATCAGACCCGCAGCATGCCGATGTACCTGGTGCACCCGTATCAGGGCGGTTTGCCGAAACGTACCCAAGTGTTGGCGGATTATTTGATCGGTTGGTTCAAGCGCAGTGGCGAGGCGTTGGATCGGCTTCAACGATAACGTCTCACCACGCAACCCCCCTGTGGGAGCGGGCTTGCTCGCGAAAGCGGTGTGTCAGCCAACATATCTGTTGAATGTGATACCGCTTTCGCGAGCAAGCCCGCTCCCACATTAGTTCTTTATCGTCTGGAGGTCTGAGGTAGGGATCAGCGGGCATACCGCTTGGCAATCAGATGATCAATCGACAACTTGCCCGGCCCGGTCGCCATCAAGTACAGCAACACCGCAGCCCAGGTGCCGTGGGTTGGATAGGCATCGGGGTACACGAACAGCTGAATAGTCAGCGTCATGCCCAACAGCGCCAGAGCCGAAAAGCGGGTGGCAAAGCCGATCAGAATCAGCATCGGAAATAAATGCTCGGCGAAGGCCGCCAGGTGCGCCGCCAGTTCCGGGGAGAGCAGCGGCAGGTGATATTCGCTCTGGAACAACGGGATGGTCGAGTCCGCCAGCCTTGGTACGCCGAGTTGAAACGTGCCGTCGATCAAATCGATGGCCAGGCCTTCCACCTTGGTTTGCCCGGACTTCCAGAACACCGCGGCAATCGAAAAACGCGCGATAAAGGCGATCAGGCTGAGAGGGATTTTTTCCAGCAGCGCGATGGAGCGGGTGATGGGGTTCATGGCGATACCTTGTGGTGTAAATGGCTAATGACGTTGTGGCTGATCAGCAGCGCCAGGGTTTGGCTGAGGTCGAAGTCAGGCGCTGTCTCTAACGCTTGGGTCAGGGATTGGCCGTTTCGCAGGTTCTGAATGAAGGTGCTGGCGCCATGGTCGATGGCAAAGACCTCAACCTCCAGATCGTTGCGCAGTACCAGGGCGTTTTGCCCGTGGCCGAGGTCGATCCCGGCCAGCGTCGCGTCCTGTTGATGCGCCGCCCAGATCGCAACCATGGCAAAAGCTGAAGTCAGCAGACTCAGGGAGGGATGAAACCCGACCGTCAGCTCGCTCAGCGCCTGCGGGTCCGACAGCGCGGTGGCAATCTGTTCATGGCGCAAGGGCTGCGCATCGGCGGCGTGATAGGCCTGAACGCGCAACCGCTCCAGCCGCGCCATGTCGGCCAGATAAGGCACGCTGGCTGCCGGCTCAAAGCTGTCGATGAACTCGGCGAAGTCCTTGCCGTAATCGTTGATGAGTGGGCCTTGGGGCGGGCAATGCTGCACATACAGCCCCGCCATCGCCCGAAAGAACTCATCGCCCACCAACTGCAAAACCACGGGATAACTGTCGGCCAGGGCGTTGATCAGCGAGCTCTGCACATTGTTGCGATACACCGCGAAACGGCTGGCGGGATCGGCGCCATTGGTACTGAACAAACCGTCGGGGCAGGGCCGTTGCGGATCGAGCAGAGCAGCGGCAAACGCAGTTTGAGTGCTCATGATCGGCTCCCCGCGCAATGCAGCAACTCATCGGCCTGACGGGCTTCGGCATGCAGCACGCTGAAGGCCGGCAATTGGTTGTCGCGCTCGATCAACGTGGCGATCGGGCCGACTCGTTCCAGTACTTGCCGGTATAGCGTCCACACCGCGTTATCGATGGGCGCACCGTGATCGTCGATCAGCAGACGGTCGCCGAGGCTGTCGGTGTCTTCGGCAAACCCGGCCAGATGAATCTCTCCCACCGCCTGCAGCGGCAGCGCGTCGATGTAGGCCCGCGGATCCCTTTGGTGATTGATGCAGGAGACGTAGACGTTGTTGACGTCCAGTAGCAGGCCGCAACCGGTGCGGCGAATGACCTCACTGATGAAGTCGGCTTCATCGATTGTCGAGCGCTGGAACGCCAGATACGTCGCCGGGTTCTCCAGCAGCATTGGGCGTTTGAGGGTGCTCTGCACCTGATCGATGTGCTCGCAGACGCGGTTCAGCGTCGGCGCGTCGTAGGCCAGGGGCAGCAGGTCATTGAGGAACACCGGGCCATGGCTGGACCAGGCCAGGTGTTCGGAAAAGGATTGGGGTTGATAGCGTTCGATCAGCGCGGCAAGCCTTTGCAGGTGCTGAAGATCCAGCGGACCTTCGGCACCAATGGACAAGCCAACGCCGTGTAGCGATAGCGGATACTGCTCGCGAATCAACCCCAAAAAATGATGAAACGGGCCGCCGGCCACCATGTAGTTTTCGGCGTGGACTTCGAAGAAACCGATGTCCGGTTGTGCACCGAGCACTTCACGAAAGTGCTCGGTCTTGAGTCCCAGCCCGGAGCGGGGCGGGAGCCCGCACGATAAATGGTTCATGGTCGACACTCAGGCTGGGTGCTGATTACGACTTGGCTTTGTAGGCTTCCAATTGGCCGAAACCGGTTGGCGAGGTTTTGCTCATCGTGGTGGCGCAGGTGCCTTTAGGAACCAGTTTGAAAGCATTTGGCTGGTAGTCGGTTTTTGCCGTGCCGGCGCAAGTGGTGCCAGCGCCTGCGGCGCAATCGTTTTTGCCTTTCATGGCCACGCCGAAGCATTTTTCCATGTTGGCGTCAGCGGCATGGGCAGTGGAGACAGCGGCGATGCTCAGGGCAGAACCGAGGGCCAGAACCAGGGCGGTGGCGGACAGGGTGCGGGTGGTAACAGTCATGATGTTTCTCCGAAATTGAGCTTGGGTTGGCAAGCGTTTGTGCTTGCTTACTGCTCTAGAGAAACGACAGGGCGATGCGTTACAGGCCACCCAAAAATTTTTTTGCCGATAAGGTCGTCAGGCAATGCTGATTTTACTGACGCTGGTGATCTGACCGTTCCAGATCATCTCGTAGTGGGCTGTTTGAGTGATTGATGAGAGGGGGCTGGGGGTCATCAGTGCCCAGCAGTAGCTCCCATGCATGCGCACGGAGTTGTACCGCAGACCAGGGGCCCCAGCATCCTTGATGGCCTTTCCCAAGCGATGGGAGTGCGTGTAATCGACGGGATCGTAGACAGGATCGTCCATCGGAATGGATGCGGCATCCCTCATGGCTTCGTCAACGAAAGTGCAGGATAACCCCCGGAAAACAAACCTCTCGTAATTGAGCCCCTGGACTTTCGACCAATACTGATTCTGATGATGCTGCACCTCAGCCAGTGCGGTTTCCATCGAGGCAGCCAGGTACAACACGCCGAAACTGCCGTCGCTGAAACGCGAACCCGCTGGGTTGATGTGGGTGAAAGGAGCGATTGCGTAAGAGCACCCAGGGATGCCGAAGGGAATCTGCGCACGCGGTATCAGCTCAAGCCGGCCGACTTCATTTTGCAGCCTCGGATTGGTGAGGGCCTGGATCTGATACAGCACATCAAATTCGTCCGCGTTTGCCACGTCGTCAAACAGCGCAATGGGCGGAAATTTTGAATTGATCAATCGGTAGGCCTGCAACTGCTCACCGGCCAATACAGCCAGCTGGCTCACCGTTACCATTGTGCGCCTCGCAGCATGTCGATCCGCCGAAACGTCTCGTACAGGGAGATCATATCCCCTTGGGACATGATTTCGAGCGGGCTACGCCCGTTGAAGAACTCGTTCTCGTTCGCCATCGCCGCAAAACCATAGACGTTTTCAGGGTTATCAAAGACAAGGCGCAGGGTGGCATGGATGTTGAGAATAAAACTGATGCGCTGCATCTGGTCTGAATCCAGGCTTACGGACCAATCGGGATCGCGCTGCTTTGCCCGGGAGTACGTACTGCGGGAAATGCGCAGGATGCGACAGGCCTGATCGCTCGACGCTTGCCACTTTTCGAGTATGCCGACAGCCGCTCGCAAACCAGTCACGCACTGGTCTTTGCTGAATGCTTGTGCCAGGGAGGTTGCTGTCATGGCGGTCACTTTGAGTTGGTCTGTAGATGCAAATATATTAACAATGTATCTGTAGAGCAAGCTTATATTGTGAATACGCAGCTCCTACGAGGGCGAACCTGTTACGTCAGGCGCAAGGATGTGTAGCTTGCAGGAAGTAACGCTGACACTGATTAAACACGTTCTCCAAAACACCAAAAATCCCCTGTGGGAGCGGGCTTGCTCGCGAATGCAATCTGACATTCAAAATAGGTGGTGACTGACCCACCGCTTTCGCGAGCAAGCCCGCTCCCACATGGGATCTTTGTTGTTGTGAGGTTTGTGGCAGGCAGAAAAAAACGGCCTGCGAAGGCCGTTTTTTGTTTACCGCAATCGCTTAACCGCCAAGGTACGCTTCGCGCACTTTCGGGTCGGTCAACAGCGCTTCGCCAGTCCCTGTCATCACCACCCGGCCGTTTTCCAGCACATAGGCACGGTCAGCGATTTTCAGCGCCTGGTTGGCGTTTTGCTCCACCAGAAAAACCGTCACACCGTCCTTGCGCAGTTGTTCGATGATGTCGAAGATCTGCTGGATGATGATCGGTGCCAGGCCCAGCGACGGCTCGTCGAGCAGCAACAGCTTGGGCTTGCTCATCAGCGCACGGCCGATGGCGAGCATTTGCTGTTCGCCGCCAGACATGGTGCCGCCGCGTTGGGCGAAGCGCTCTTTCAGGCGTGGGAAAAGTCCGAGGACCTTGTCCATCTGTTCCTGATAATCGCCCTTGTCGGTGAAGAATCCGCCCATGGCGAGGTTCTCTTCCACGGTCAGACGGGCAAACACCCGACGACCTTCCGGGACCACGGCGATGCTCTTGCGCATGATGTGCGACGAGTCCTGGCCGACGAGCTCTTCACCCATGTAGCGGATGCTGCCGCTGTGGGCCTGCGGCGAACCGCAGAGGGTCATCAACAGGGTCGACTTGCCGCACCGTTGGCGCCGATCAGGGTCACGATC
>NZ_JBIVCD010000037.1:0-69227 GCF_044746425.1 Pseudomonas sp. NPDC086112
GTGAAGTCAGCGGTAAAGGCGGCGCGACCCTGCGTGCGATCTGTGAAGAAACCAAGGCTTCGATCGATATCGAAGACGACGGTTCGATCAAGATCTTCGGCGAAACCAAGGAAGCTGCAGAAGCTGCGCGTCAGCGCGTTCTGGGCATCACCGCTGAAGCCGAGATCGGCAAGATCTATGTCGGTAAGGTTGAGCGCATCGTCGACTTCGGCGCATTCGTCAACATCCTGCCGGGCAAGGACGGTCTGGTTCACATCTCGATGCTGAGCGATGCTCGCGTTGAGAAAGTGACCGACATCCTGAAAGAAGGCCAGGAAGTGGAAGTACTGGTACTGGACGTGGACAACCGCGGCCGTATCAAGCTGTCCATCAAAGACGTAGCAGCAGCCAAGGCTTCGGGTGTTTAATCACTCCCACGCCTGACCGCTTCAACGTTATAAAAAATGCCCCGCCGTGAAAACGGTGGGGCATTTTTTTGCGTGCAGAAAGATCAAAAGATCGCAGCCTGCGGCAGCTCCTACCCGAGATTGTGTTCAGCCACGATATGGCGGCGTACATCGAAGCTGTGAGCTGCCGCAGGCTGCGATCTTTTGATTTTGCGGTGCGCTAAGTTGCCGGACCCCGAAGCCAGTGCTAGGTTTAGCCCACAGCCCGTGTAGCTCAGCCGGTAGAGCAGCGCACTCGTAACGCGAAGGTCGCAGGTTCGATTCCTGTCTCGGGCACCACTTCTCGCTTATTTCACCTTTCTGCTCAAATCCTCAACAGTGCGCTTGAGCTGATCCATCGCGCGCTCCTGATCGCTGATCTCCCGTTTGAGACTGGAGATTTCGCTGTTGTTCGAGCTTGAGCTGGAGCCGTTGTTGCGTTTGAGTTCTTCGATCTGACGGGCCTGCTCGCTGAGGGTGCGCTTCTGGCTTTCCAGTTCGGTGGCATTGGCCTTCACGGTTTTTTGCAGGCTCTCCAGATCATCGATGCTGACGCTGGTTCTGACGAGTGTGTCCTTGCCGAACGAATTGTGGAGGGCGCAGATTTTGTCGGAGTACAACGCAGGGTCAGAGGTGACTTCGACAGCCGCTTGAGCGGCACTGGCCAATGTCAGGCTGCCAAGCAGCAGGGTAGCGGTGGCAAGCTGGGCAGACAAAAGCTTCGAAAAACTGCGCATCACTGGGGTTCCTTGTGAAGTGCCGATATGGCACATCGCTATGACTTTGGATTTCAACTTATGTTCCTAAAGCCTCCTGCTCCTTATGCACGTGGCTTTTTATGGGATAGATGTAAAGACCCGTGTAATTCATCGACAAAACGTCCTATATTCGTTGTCTGCATGAGCATCGCCCAGCAGTTTTCAGATGATCCCGAATGGTTCTGAAGGCCAGACAAACCGGGCTTCAAACGGTTTTTCTGCGTCAGAGAGATCCTTGATGATCCAGATCCATCTTCCATTCCCCAGATCAGCGAGAACGCCATGACCGTTAAAGAATTGACCCAAGAAGCCAGAAACGAAGAAGCACTTAAAAAGTACCTGCTTGAGTCGCCTCAGTTGGCCGAAGAGATCAAGGACTTGCCAGCCGACGATCAGAAAGACCAGATCCAGTGGGCGTTCGAGGATGAGGCGGAAGCTCAGGGCTTGCAGCCGTGGGAGCTGACGCTCAAGTACACCTCAAGCCCGGAAGAGTACGAGGCTGCGCGCCTGGCGCTGCACAAGGAGGCGGCCGAGGTTTTGGGCGTCGAGTGGGAAGAGTACTGCGAGATGAACAATCTGGTGGTCTGACCTGTGGGAGCGGGCTTGCTCGCGAAAGCGGTGAGTCAGGCGACAATTGCGTCGACTGACACGCCCTCTTCGCGTTCAAGCCCGCTCCCACATTTGAAATGTACGTTTTCTCAATCAGAGGCTTAAACGCATCGACAGGTCCACAGCCTTCACATCCTTGGTCATCGCACCAATCGAAATATAATCCACCCCGGTTTCGGCGATTGGCAGCAACGTGCTTTCGTTGATACCACCGCTGGCTTCCAGTTTTGCCTTGCCGGCGTTCAAGCGTACAGCTTCGCGCATGTCATCCAGGCTCAGCTCATCGAGCATGATGATGTCGGCACCGGCCGCCAGTGCTTCCTTCAGTTCCTCCAGGCTTTCCACTTCGATCTCCACCGGTTTGCCCGGGGCGATCTTGTGTGCGGCGTAGATAGCTTCAGGAATGCCACCGCAGGCGGCGATATGGTTTTCCTTGATCAGGAAGGCGTCATACAGGCCGATGCGATGATTGTGGCAACCGCCGCAGGTTACGGCGTATTTCTGGGCCAGGCGCAGCCCCGGCAGGGTTTTGCGGGTGTCGAGCAACTTCACCTGGGTCTCGGCGACGAAATCGGCCAGGTACTGCGCGCGAGTGGCCACGCCAGACAGCAATTGCAGGAAATTAAGAGCACTGCGTTCACCCGTCAGCAGCGAGCGCGCCGGGCCTTCGAGATGGAACAACACCTGATTGGGTTTCACCCGCTCGCCGTCGCGCACCTGCCAGTGAACGGCAACCCGAGGGTCCAGTTGCCGGAAAACCGCATCCACCCACGCGGTGCCAGCAATGACAGCCTCATCGCGGGTGATGATGGTGGCTTTGGCCAGGCGTTCGGCCGGGATCAGTTGCGCGGTGATGTCGCCGCTGCCGATGTCCTCGAGCAACGCACGGCGCACGTTGGCTTCGATTTCGGCGGTCAAATCGGCGAGACGTAGATTCGGCATAACGGGCTCCACAAACAAAGTGGCCCGATTATAGGGCCATGCTGCGAGGCAACCCAAGGCATCAACGACCATTCCATCGTTAGCAAACCTGCATTTGGTCGATTGGCGCGAGCGATCAGTGCTAAGCAAAGGTCTCTCTCATAACGTCTATTTCTTGGGGAAGGGCAGAGTCTGCTGGCACAAAGAAGGTCTTTTGCAGATAATCCGCCTTGCATTTGACGTCATAGCTTTGACGTAGCTTTGGATTCCTTACTATTGAATGACAACGGGTGGTGACTGTCCCCGTTGAGTGTCGGCTGTATGGCCGGCGTACTCGATCTTTCTTACGAACCGAACCGAAGAATCACCGTTTCAGGAGGCTTGGATGCACAACGACGGGAATGTAGTGCCTTTGCACAAGGCCGCTACCGACCAGGCGACTCACTCGCCGCTCGCCCGCCTGCCCGTGATTCTGCTTCAGGTTCGCGACAAGGCTGCTCAACAGCTCAAGCAAGGTTTGCAGGAGCTGTTCGATAACGCCGATGACACCCTGTTCGAAATGGCCGACCGCGCCCGCAACGACGTCGAGCAAAACATCTTCTTCGAAGCCATGCGCGATTTGCGCCTCAAGCGCAAAAGCATCGAACGCGGTTTTCTTGAGCAATTCTCCGAGGCTTTCGTCGGCCTCATTCATCACGACACCTCTCAGGCTGCCTTTCCCCCGGCACTGGTTTTCGATGCCGCGGTGCCGTTACCCCATGACGACATGGAACGTAATGTGGCGGTGGAGGGCATGGTCGGCAAAGTGCTGAACCGCGACGGTTTCGCCCTCGACCAGCTTACCGCCCGACTCAGCACACTGTTGAGCAAGACGCTGGTCGAACAGCACAACCCCCTGGGGCCGACGCTGCTCTGCGAGTATTTCTTGCAGGCCGGGCGCAACCTGGGGATGGAGATCAAGGTCAAGCTGATCATTCTCAAGCTGTTCGAACGCTATGTGCTCAGCAATGCTGATCAGCTCTACGCCGAAGCCAATCAACTGCTGATCGCCACCGGTGTGCTGCCGGACCTCAAGCCCGCCCCGACGCGGCGTGCCACCGATCGGGCGGCTGCGAGTGTTCGTGCTGACCCCGCCGAGACAGGCGTGCGAACTGGCAATACGCAGATTGACGAAGGCGTGCAGGAAGTCTTCGCCGCCTTGCAGGAATTGTTGTTCCACGTGCGTGGCAGCGTTGCGCCGACCCTGGAGGTCAGCGCCCAGACCCAGCCCATCTCAACCCGCGACCTGCTGCGCCTGCTCTCGCATTTGCAGCAATACGTACCGGCGCTGGCGGCTCCAGACGACTTCGATCTGCGTAACCAGCTCGAACAACTGCTGACCCGGGGCAGCGTCAAAAGCGGCAAATCGCGCGTGGTGGGGGTGGCCGACGAAGACGTGATCAACCTGATCGCCATGCTCTTCGAATGCATCCTCGATGACCGCAACCTGCCGGACTCGCTCAAGGCGCTGATCGGCCGTTTGCAGATCCCGATGCTGAAAGTCGCGGTGCTCGACAAGAGCTTCTTCAGCCGCAGCAGCCATCCGGCCCGGCGTTTACTCAACGAAATCGCCGCTGCAGCCATGGGCTGGGGCGAGTGCGATGACCATGAGCGCGACAGCCTGTACCTGCGCATCGAGCAAGTGGTGCAGCGCTTGTTGAACGACTTTGTCGATGACCCGGCAATCTTTTCCGAATTGCTGGCGGATTTTCTCGCCTTCACCAGTGACGAGCGCCGTCGCAGCGAATTACTCGAACAACGGACCCGTGACGCCGAAGAAGGCCGCGCCAGGACCGAACTGGCGCGTCAACGCGTTGAGCAAGCACTGAACCAGGCGTTGGTGGGCAAGGTGCTGCCGCACAGTGTGGTGGCGTTTGTCCAGGAGGCCTGGAGCAAGGTGCTGTTGCTGACCTGCCTCAAGCACGGTGATCAGTCCGCCGAATGGCGCGCCGATGTGCAGACCATGGCGCAACTGATCTGGAGCGTGCAGCGCCATGACGAGCCCGACGCGAGTCTGCGCTTGTTGTCGCTGGTACCGGGGTTGCTCAAGTCGTTGCGCGATGGTTTGAACAGCTCGGCATTCGATCCGTTCGCCACCGGCGAGTTTTTCAGCAAACTGGAAGCTTTGCATGTGCAGCTGTTCGAACGTCCGGGCCAGAAAAGCATGGCTGTTGACGCACCGATGATGGTCCAGGTGCAGCAGCAAATCGTGCTTCGCACCGCTGACGAAGGCCCGGTCGAGACCGCATCGATGCGTTTGCCCCAGGACGATGTCGCTTTGCTTCAAGTCGATCAGTTGCGCCTGGGCTGCTGGGTCGAGTTTCAGGAAGATGAGGAAAACACCCTGCGCTGCAAGCTGGCGGCGATCATTGAAGCCACCGACAAGTACATCTTCGTCAACCGTACCGGGATGAAGGTGCTGGAGCACAGTCGCACCGGTCTGGCCCTGGAGTTTCGGCGTGGCGCGGTGCGAACGCTGGACGACACCTTGCTGTTCGACCGGGCGCTGGAATCGGTGTTGGGCAACCTGCGGCGTCTCAATCGCGGCAAGTGATCGCGCGCCGAGGGTCTATCGCGGCATACTGGGCACCAACACAGTCGTCGTTGAAGGAACCTGTATGCAGTTGGACCCCGCGAGCGGTTGGTGTCAGGGCGTGCGCATATGCCCCTCGCCCAACTTCAATGCGCGCCCCGAGGGCGAAATTTCCCTGCTGGTGATCCACAACATCAGTCTGCCGCCAGCGCAGTTTCTGACCGGCAAGGTGCAGGAATTTTTCCAGAATCGTCTGGATGTCACGGAACATCCCTACTTTGCAGGAATTGCCGACCTGCGGGTGTCTGCGCACTTTCTGATTGAACGTGACGGCACCGTCACTCAGTTTGTCTCTTGTCTTGAGCGTGCTTGGCACGCTGGCGTCTCGTGTTTCGAAGGACGGGAAACCTGTAACGATTTTTCCGTGGGCGTCGAACTCGAAGGCACGGATGATCTGCCGTTCACCGACGCCCAATATCAAGCGTTGACGGCCCTGACGCGACAGCTGCAAAGCACCTTTACGGGGATCACCGCACAACGCATCTGCGGGCATAGCGACATCGCACCCGGGCGCAAGACTGATCCGGGACCGGCGTTTGACTGGGCACGCTATCGCGTGTCTCTGGCAAAAGCTGCTCTGGAAAAAAAGGAGTAACAATGAGTTTTCTGGTGCTGCTGTTGGCGGTGTGGATCGAGAAGTTCTCGGCCCTGCGCCATCAGGTTCAACGTGATGGCGGTTGGGTGCGCGAGCTGAACAAGCTTGAAACCAACCCACGCATGACAAACCGTCCGTGGCTGATACTGGTGGTGCTGGTGTTGTTGCCGGTGGCGCTGCTGGGTTTGCTGTTGGTGGTGCTGGAGCCGGTAGCCTACGGTTTGCTGGCGTTACCGGTGCACCTGCTGGTGGTGATTTACAGTCTGGGCCGAGGTGATCTGCTGGCCGGCCTCGGGCCGTTTCGCGATGCCTGGCGCCGGGAAGACCTGCAAGCCGCCGCCCATGTGGCCAAACGCGACCTGAATATTTGCGCCGACAGCGGCGAGCAACTGCTGGAGCGAGTTGAAGGGCATCTGCTGTGGCAGGCCTATCAGAGCTTTTTCGCGGTGATCTTCTGGTACTTCCTGCTGGGCCCGGTTGCCGCGTTGAGCTATCGACTGCTGGCGCTGGCCGAGGAGCACGGGCAGAACCCGGCCGTGGTCGAGCGAGCGGCACAGCTGCGTCATGCATTCGATTGGGTACCGGTGCGACTGCTAGCAGCGAGTTTTGCGCTGGTCGGCAACTTTGTCGCGGTCGGCCGGGTGATGTTGAACGAGCTGCTGAATTGGAACATCAGCGCAGTTCAACTGATCGAGAAGGTCGGGTTGGTGGCCGGTGAAATTCCGGCGCCGGTGGTCGGGCCGGACGGTATCAACAGCCTCGACCGGATCTGGGAACTGCTGCTGCGCGCGGCGGTGCTTTGGTATGCCGGGTTTGCGTTGTGGACCGTTTTGTCCTGATTTCTGCTTTGAATCGAAAAGATCGCAGCCCTGTAGCAGCTGGCGAAGCCTGCGTTCGGCTGCGCAGCAGTCGTCATTCCAATCACCTTGGTTTACCTGAAACACCGCATTGGATGACTTTACGACTGCTTCGCAGCCGAACGCAGCCTCGCTGGGGCTCGACAGCTGCTACAGCCGAACGCAGGCTTCGCCAGCTGCTACAAGGCTGCGTGTCTGTCGTTAACCTTAAGTTACAAAACCCTCCGCCGATTTAGGCTATACAGAGATAGCGCCAATAGTGGCTATCTGCTGTCTCTGCGCGCCTGCCATAAAAATAAGAATTCAAAGGGAGACTTCACAGTGAAGAGCTTGCTCTATCCCGCCGTCGCGCTGATGAACCGCTTGAGCTTCGGCATGAAGTTCAGCCTGATCAGCGTGCTGTTCCTCGTGCCGATGCTGGTGACCAACTTCTATCTGGTGCGCGATTCCTATCGCGAATTCCAGGGCACTCGGGTCGAGCTGCAGAGCCTCGACCTGCTGGGCAGCGGCCTGAGCCTGCGCCGGGATCTGGAAACCCTGAACAACCTGGTGCAGATCAACGTTACCCTTGGCCAGTCCGGCAAGGCCGGTCATGTCGAGTCGAACATCAGCGCCCTGGAGCAAAGCGTGCTGACCCGTTTGCAAGGGCTGGCGGCGATGACCACTGACCCGGAACAAATCACCTTTTTCGATGGCAAGCGCGATGAAATGATCGCCGCGTTCAAGGCCCAGCAAACGGAAACCTCCCTGCAAAGCAAAAGTGCGCTGATCGGCAAGTTGCTCGCAAACGCGCAGATTTTCAGCCAGATCATTGCCAGTCAGGCCGGCCTGAGTCGCGACAGCCAGAGCGACATGCGTCAGCTGAGCGAACTCATTACCAACGTCACGCCGGCCGTGACCCAGACGCTCGGCGATGGCCGGGCGATGGGTTCTTACTCGTTGGGGCAGGGCTTTCTCAATTCGGCGTCGAGCACCCGTTTCGATGAGTTACTGGCGCAGATCGAAAAGCTTCAGGCCGAATACGGTCTGAAATTGCAGGACGCTCTGGGCTCCAGTAAAGCGGCGCACGAAACCCTGGCCGCCCAGGCCGAAAGCAGCAAGGCTTCCCTGAAAAAGGCCAGTGAACTGTTCGAAGAACAGGTGGTGATGGCTGATACCCTCGATGCACCGTGGCAGGCCTTTTACGATCAGGTCACAGGCCTGATCGACCAGACCTACCAACTCAACGAAGCCACCCTGAAGTTTCTCGGTACCCAGTTGCAGCAGCGGCTGGAGCAGCACCGCACTCACATGATCCTGCAGGCAGTGGCGCTGACGGTGGTGTTTGTGTTGATTTTTTACCTCTATGGCGGTTTCTACGCCTCGACCCGCACCACCCTCAAGCGTCTTGGCGCGGTGATGGACAAGGTGGCGGCCGGGGACATGACCGTGACCTTCAGCGCCAACAGCCGCGATGAACTGGGCGAGTTGGGTGAGGTATTCACCGGCACCGTGAAGAAAATCCATGACCTGATCGAGCGAGTGGGTCAGACCGTTGGTGAGGTCGAACGCCAGGCCGGCCAGGTCGAAAACGTGTCCGCCCAAAGCAATCAGGCGGTGGCGGGGCAACGCACGCAGATCGAGCAGGTCGCCACCGCGATGAACCAGATGTCAGCCACGTCTCTGGAGGTGGCGCGCAGTGCCGCGGCGGCCGTCAGCAGCGCCCATAGCGTCAACGACGAGACCATCAGCGGGCGCGGGCTGGTGGAGTCCCAGCAGGGCAGCATCGCTGCACTGGCCAGTGAGATCGATCAGTCGGTGCGGGTGATCAATCAACTGGCCAGCGACAGTCAATCCATCAGCCGTGTACTGGAAGTGATCAAAAGCATCGCCGAGCAGACCAACCTGCTGGCCCTCAACGCGGCCATCGAAGCCGCGCGCGCAGGCGAGCAGGGCCGTGGTTTCGCGGTGGTGGCGGACGAGGTCCGGACCCTGGCCAAACGCACCCAGCAATCGACCGAAGAAATCGAGCAGATGATTGCCAAACTGCACAGCGGTGTCGGTGCGGCGGTCAAGGCGATGGGCACCAGCCATCAGATGGCCAACGGCACAGTCGGGCAGTCGGAAAAGGTTCAGCAGGCGCTGGAAAACATCCTCGGCGCCGTCGGCATGATCGTCGACCAGAACCAGCAGATTGCCGCCGCGGTTGAGCAGCAGACTGCGGTGGCTCACGACATCGACCAGAACATCGTCGAGATCAACCGTGCCGGCGAGCGCACCGCCGACGGCGCGCACCAGACCGAGAATGCCAGCCGAGCGTTGTCGGCGCAGGTGGTGGAACTCAAACAATTGATCAGCGCGTTCCGGGTTTGATGCCGCGCAGAGGATCCAATGTGGGAGCGGGCTTGCTCGCGAAAGCGGTCTATCAGTCACATAAAATTTGAATGTGACGGCCTCTTCGCGAGCAAGCCCGCTCCCACAGGGGATGTGTGCGGTGACTAACGCCAGTTGAACAGCTCACAGGCATTTGCAGTGCTGGCGGCAGCCAGTCGTTCGGGGCTGACTGCCATGATGGCGGCCAGTGCCGCGCAGATCGCCGGCAAATGAGCCGGGCTATTACGTTGGCCGGGGAACATGGCGGGGGCCATGTCCGGTGAGTCGGTTTCCAGTACCACCGACTCAACGGGTAAACCGGCGAGCACGCGGTGCATGCGCAGGGCCTGCGGCCAGGTCGCGGCGCCGCCGAGGCCGAGTTTGAAACCCAGCTTGATGTATTCGCGAGCCTCTTCCTGGCTACCGGCGAAGGCGTGAATGATTCCCGCGCGCTTCAAGCGAAACCGTTTGAGCGTGGCAATCACCGCCGCATGGCTGCGTCGTACATGAATCAGCGCCGGCAGATTGAAGTCTGCCGCCAGTTGCAGTTGGGCGTCGAACAGCGCTTGCTGGCGTTCACGATCCAGGGTTTCGATGAAGTAATCCAGACCGATCTCACCCACTGCGCATAGCTGTCGATGGCCCGCCAGACGCGTCAGCCAATCACCGAGTTCGGTCAAATCCTCAGGGCGATGGTCATCCAGATACACCGGGTGCAAACCGAACGCCGCATGCAGATCGGGATCGCTTTGCACCAGATCCCAGACCCGCTGCCAATTGGCCTGATAAACCCCCAGCACCACCATCCGCCGCACGCCGAGGGCGCGGCTCTCGGCCAGCAGCGCCTGACGATCCACGTCGAAATCCGGGAAATCCAGATGAGTGTGGGTGTCGATCAGTTCCACGGCTCAGTCCTGATGAATACGCTGCTTGAAGGTCCGCGCGATGGCCTGCACGCCGGGTTGGTAATCGGCCTGTTCAATGGCCGCCAACGCCAGTTGCAAAGCTTTGTCGGCGATCAGCTGATGCTGCTGGGACATGGCGTTGACCGGCAGTGGCAGGAAGTCCAGCAACTGCGTATCACCGAAGGTGCCCAGGCGTAGCGGACGGGTTTTCAGCGGGAAGTCGTGCAAGGCATCGAACACGCCCTGAAGCAGCACGTAGGAGGTGGTCACCAACGCATCCGGCAAATGGCCCAGGCGCTGAAGCAACTCTTCCATCAATTGTTTGCCGCACTCACGGCTGAACGACTCGCCGTGCTCGATCAGCGCCTCGCCTTTGAAGCCGTTCAGCGCTTCCTTGAAACCTGCAGCCCGTTCCTGGCTGATACTCAATTCAGGACGGGCACCGATCAGCGCGATCTGCTTGGGCAACGGGTCCAACAGGCTGCGGGTAAGCTGCAGACTGGCTTCGCGGTCGTCACTGATCACCGAGCAAAAGTGCTCAGGCTCCATCACCCGGTCGATGGCGATGATCGGAATGCCTTTGGCCTGCAACTGGCGGTAACTGTCATCGCCGGCCGGCAGGCAACTGGCGACGATCAGTGCATCGCAGCGGCGGGCGCGGAACAGTTGCAGCAATTGCCGTTCGCTGTCTGGCGCATCGTCGGAGCTGGCGATCAGCAGCTGATAGCCGCGAGCCCGGGCGCCTTGTTCCAGCAGTTTGGCGATTCGCGCGTAACTGGGGTTTTCCAGGTCCGGCAGAATGAAGCCCAGGGTGCGGGTGTGCCGACTGCGCAGTCCGGCGGCCTGAGGGTTGGGTGTGAAGCCATGTTGTTCGACAACTGCTCGCACGCGCTCGACGGTGGCGCTGCTGATACGTTGCTGTTCGGCCTTGCCGTTGATGACATAACTGGCGGTGGTCACGGAGACGCCGGCCAACTGTGCAATATCACTGAGTTTCAACCCGGTATTTCCTTGTTTATTCGAGCGTGCCCGGCATTTTCGCCAATCCTACCCGATTCGGCAGGCGATCATTGTGGCAGCACATCCGACAATTGGACTTCAAGGATGAGACATTATCGAGTAACGTGCCTAACATTCTAGATTAAACGTTTCAGCAGGCGTATTTTCTACGTTATAGGTCGCTTTGGTCGGTTCTGCCGCGAAACCGCCAAAACTGCCCCTGAAAAGGCGCTCCCAAGGGCCTAAGCTGAATCAATCAAAACAATACCTGGCGTCACACGGCGCCAAAAAGGAGAAAGCATGCTCGAGCTCACCATAGAGCAGATATCCATGGGCCAGTCGGCTGTGGATAAAGCCACCGCCCTGCAATTACTCGCTGACCGACTTGTGACCGATGGCCTGGTGGCGGATGGTTACCTTGCGGGCTTGCAGGCCCGGGAAGCCCAGGGCTCGACCTTTCTCGGTCAAGGTATTGCCATCCCCCACGGCACCCCGCAAACCCGCGATCTGGTGTTTTCCACCGGCGTGCGGCTGATGCAGTTTCCTGACGGCGTGGACTGGGGTGATGGCCAGATCGTTTACCTGGCGATTGGTATCGCCGCCAAATCCGATGAACACCTGCGCCTGCTGCAACTGCTGACCCGCGCCCTCGGTGAAACCGATCTGGGCCAGGCTCTGCGTCGCGCCAGCTCCGCCGAAGCCTTGCTGAAACTGCTGCAAGGCGCGCCGCAAGAATTGGCGCTGGACGCACAGATGATCGGCCTCGGAGTCTCCGCCGATGACTTCGAAGAACTGGTCTGGCGCGGCGCCCGCTTGCTGCGTCAGGCCGATTGCGTGAGCAACGGTTTTGCCGGCGTCTTGCAGCAGGTCGACGCGCTGCCGCTGGGCGATGGTCTGTGGTGGCTGCACAGCGAACAAACGGTGAAGCGTCCGGGCCTGGCGTTCGTTACCCCGGACAAACCCATGCGCTACCTCGGTCAGCCGTTGAGCGGGCTGTTCTGCCTGGCCAGCCTCGGTGAAGCCCATCAGGCATTGCTCGAACGCCTTTGCGCGTTGCTGATCGAAGGCCGTGGTCATGAGCTGGGCCGTGCCACCAGCAGCCGCGCGGTGCTGGAAGTCCTCGGCGGTGAAGTGCCGGCGGATTGGCCGAGCGCACGCATTGCCTTGGCCAACGCCCACGGTTTGCATGCGCGCCCGGCGAAGATTCTCGCGCAACTGGCGAAAAGTTTTGAAGGCGAAATCCGCGTACGCATCGTCGATGGCCACGACAGTGCGGTGTCGGTGAAGAGTTTGAGCAAGCTGCTCAGCCTCGGCGCCCGTCGCGGTCAGGTGCTGGAATTCATCGCCGAACCAACGATCGCTGCCGACGCCTTGCCCGCCTTGCTGGCAGCCATTGAAGAAGGCCTCGGTGAAGAAGTCGAGCCGCTGCCGGCAGTGAGCCAACATCGCGAAGTGATTGCCGATGTTGCCGAAGTGCTGCTTGCACCGGCCTCCGGCAGTTTGATTCAGGCGATTGCTGCCGCGCCGGGTATCGCCATCGGCCCGGCGCATATTCAAGTGCTGCAAGTTATCGATTACCCGCTGCGCGGTGAGTCCGCCGCCATCGAGCGTGAACGTCTCAAGCAAGCGTTGGCGGATGTGCGTCGCGACATCGAAGGCCTGATCGAGCGCAGCAAGGCCAAAGCGATTCGCGAGATTTTTATCACCCATCAGGAAATGCTCGACGACCCGGAACTGACCGACGAAGTCGACACCCGCCTCAAGCAAGGCGAAAGCGCCGAAGCGGCGTGGATGGCGGTGATCGAAGCCGCCGCCAAACAACAGGAATCGCTGCAGGATGCCTTGCTCGCCGAACGTGCCGCCGACTTGCGCGACATTGGCCGTCGGGTGCTGGCGCAATTGAGTGGCGTCGAAACGCCTGCGGAGCCGGAGCAGCCGTACATTCTGGTGATGGACGAAGTCGGCCCGTCCGACGTGGCACGTCTTGATCCGACGCGTGTGGCCGGTATCCTCACCGCTCGCGGTGGCGCCACGGCCCACAGCGCCATCGTCGCGCGTGCCCTCGGTATTCCCGCGTTGGTGGGCGCCGGTGCCGCCGTGTTGTTGCTGAAGCCGGGCACGCCGCTGTTGATCGATGGTCAACGTGGTCGCCTGCACGTGGACGCCGATGCTGCGACCTTGCAGCGCGCCACCGAAGAGCGCGACACCCGTGAACTGCGCCTGAAAGCCGCCGCCGAACAACGCCATCAACCGGCGCTGACCACCGATGGTCACGCGGTGGAAGTGTTCGCCAATATCGGTGAAAGCGCCGGCGTCACCAGTGCGGTGGAGCAGGGCGCCGAAGGGATTGGCCTGCTGCGCACCGAACTGATTTTCATGGCCCACTCGCAAGCGCCGGACGAGGCGACTCAGGAAGTCGAGTACCGTCGCGTCCTCGATGGCCTGGCCGGTCGACCGCTGGTGGTGCGCACCCTTGACGTCGGTGGTGACAAACCGCTGCCGTACTGGCCGATCGCGAAAGAAGAAAACCCGTTCCTCGGTGTGCGTGGCATTCGCCTGACCCTGCAACGCCCGCAGGTCATGGAAGCGCAGTTGCGCGCCTTGCTGCGTGCGGCGGACAACCGTCCATTGCGAATCATGTTCCCGATGGTCGGCAGCGTCGATGAGTGGCGTCAGGCTCGGGACATGACCGAACGTCTGCGCCTGGAAATCCCGGTTGCGGACCTGCAATTGGGGATCATGATCGAAGTGCCGTCGGCCGCTTTGCTGGCGCCGGTGCTGGCCAAGGAAGTGGATTTCTTCAGCGTTGGCACCAACGACCTGACGCAATACACCCTGGCCATCGACCGTGGTCATCCGACCTTGTCGGCCCAGGCCGACGGCTTGCATCCGGCGGTGCTGCAACTGATCGACATCACCGTGCGTGCGGCTCATGCTCATGGCAAGTGGGTCGGCGTGTGCGGTGAACTGGCGGCCGATCCGCTGGCGGTGCCGGTGCTGGTGGGCCTGGGTGTGGATGAGTTGAGCGTGTCGGGCCGCAGCATTGCCGAGGTCAAGGCGCGCATTCGTGAACTCAGCCTTACCCAGACTCAAACCCTTGCCCAACAGGCCCTGGCCGTGGGCAGCGCGAACGAAGTCCGTGCATTAGTGGAGGCCCTGTAATGGCCAAGATCTTAACCCTGACCCTTAATCCGGCGCTGGACCTCACCGTTCAATTGCCGCTACTTACCCCCGGTCAGGTCAATCGCAGCGACGAAATGCACACCCACGCCGCCGGCAAAGGGGTGAACGTGGCGCAGGTGCTGGCCGACCTCGGGCATCAGCTGACCGTCAGCGGTTTTCTCGGGGAAGATAATCTTCAGGCGTTCGAAACCCTGTTTGCCAAACGCGGTTTTACCGACGCGTTTGTCCGCGTTCCCGGCGAGACCCGCAGCAACATCAAACTGGCGGAAAGCGATGGGCGCATCACCGACATCAACGGCCCGGGGCCGAGGGTCAGTGAAGCGGCGCAGCAGGCCTTGCTCGATCGACTCGACCAGATTGCTCCAGGGCATGACGCGGTCGTCGTGGCCGGGAGTCTGCCCCGTGGCGTGAATCCTCAGTGGCTGCGGGAGTTGATCCAGCGCTTGAAAAAGCGCGGTTTGAAAGTGGCGCTCGACACCAGCGGTGAAGCCTTGCGCGCAGGTCTGGCGGCCGGCCCGTGGCTGATCAAACCCAACACCGAAGAATTGGCGCAAGCGCTGGGTTGCGAGGTGGTTTCCGTGGGGGCCCAAGCCGAGGCGGCGAGCCGCTTGCATGCGCATGGCATCGAACACGTGGTGATTTCCGACGGTGCCGACGGGGTGAACTGGTTCAGTGTCGGCTCGGCCATGCACGCCACGCCACCCAAGGTCAGCGTGATCAGCACCGTTGGGGCAGGGGATTCGTTGCTGGCGGGCATGCTGCACGGTTTGCTCAGTGCCGATACGCCCGAACAAACCTTGCGCACCGCCACCGCGATTGCCGCCATGGCCGTGACCCAGATCGGTTTTGGTATCGGCGACACCGCGCAACTGGCGCACCTCGAACAGGGCGTGCGCCTGCGCCCCCTGACAGAACAATAAGAGGGTTTGCAATGAAGTTAGCCATTGTTACGGCCTGCCCGAACGGCATGGTCACCAGTGTGCTGTGCGCTCGTCTGCTCGATGCAGCGGCCCAGCGTCAGGGCTGGAGCACCAGTGTCGAAGTTGTTGATGCGGCCCATCCGGAACGCCAGCTGTCGGCCGCGACCATCGAAGCCGCCGAGTGGGTGTTGCTGGTCACCAGTGCGCCGGTGGATATGTCGCGATTCGTCGGCAAACGGGTGTTCCAGAGTACCCCGGCCCAGGCCCTGCAAGATGTCGAAGCGGTGCTGCGTCGTGGGGTGGAGGAGGCTGAGGTATACGTCGCCCCCGAAGCCGCCGCCGAGCCGGCCGCCGTGGTTAAAAATGCGCCACGCCTGGTAGCTGTCACCGCGTGCCCGACCGGCGTCGCCCACACCTTCATGGCCGCCGAAGCCTTGCAGCAAGCGGCCAAGCGTCTGGGCTACGATCTGCAAGTGGAAACCCAAGGCTCAGTCGGCGCGCGCAATCCACTCAGCGCAGAGGCGATTGCCGATGCTGACGTGGTGCTGTTGGCGGCAGATATTGACGTTGCCACCGAGCGTTTCGCTGGCAAGAAAATCTACCGTTGCGGCACCGGCATTGCGCTGAAACAGGCTGAAGCGACGCTGAACAAAGCCTTGGCCGAAGGCAAGCAGGAAAGCGCTTCGACCGGCGCCAAAGGCCCGGCCAAGCAAGAGAAAACCGGCATCTACAAGCACCTGCTGACCGGTGTGTCGTACATGTTGCCGATGGTGGTGGCGGGCGGTCTGATGATCGCCTTGTCCTTCGTGTTCGGCATCACCGCGTTCAAGGAGGAAGGCACGCTGGCGGCTGCGCTGATGCAGATCGGCGGCGACACCGCGTTCAAGCTGATGGTGCCGCTGCTGGCGGGCTACATCGCCTACTCGATCGCTGACCGCCCGGGCCTGGCGCCGGGGATGATCGGTGGTTTGCTGGCGAGCACCCTGGGCGCCGGTTTCATCGGCGGGATCATTGCCGGTTTCATCGCCGGTTATGCCGCCCAGGCGATCAACCGTTATGCGCGTTTGCCGCAAAGTCTTGAGGCGCTGAAACCGATCCTGATCATTCCGTTGCTGGCGAGCCTGTTCACCGGTTTGGTGATGATCTATGTGGTCGGCAAACCGGTGGCCGGGATGCTTGCAGGGCTCACGCACTTCCTCGACAGCATGGGCACCACCAACGCCATTCTGCTGGGTGTGCTGCTGGGCGGCATGATGTGCGTCGACCTCGGCGGGCCGATCAATAAAGCCGCTTACGCGTTTTCGGTGGGGCTGCTGGCGTCGCAAAGTTATGCACCGATGGCCGCGACCATGGCCGCCGGCATGGTGCCGCCGATTGGTCTGGGCATTGCTACGTTCATTGCCCGGCGCAAGTTCGCCCAGACTGAACGCGAGGCCGGTAAAGCGGCGCTGGTGTTGGGGCTGTGCTTTATCTCCGAAGGGGCGATTCCGTTTGCGGCGAAAGACCCGCTGCGGGTGATTCCGGCAAGCATCGCCGGCGGTGCGCTGACCGGCGCGTTGTCGATGTACTTCGGTTGCAAACTCATGGCACCCCACGGTGGGTTGTTCGTGATGCTGATTCCGAATGCGATCAACCATGCGCTGTTGTATCTGCTGGCGATCGTGGCCGGGAGTTTGCTGACGGCGGTGACGTATTCGGTGCTCAAACGGCCTGAGACGGTGGAGTTGGCAGTAGAGCCAGTCAACGCCTGACCCCAATCCCATGTGGGAGCGGGCTTGCTCGCGAAAGCGGTCTGACAGCCAGCATTAATGTTGAATGTTAAACCGTCTTCGCGAGCAAGCCCGCTCCCACAGGGATCTGCAGCATCGGCAGACTTTTGTGTCATGCCGCAGTCATACAGCCATGCTTAAGTTTTCCTTTTTCAGGGAGAACACCATGAGCGAATTCGACCTCGGCCGCCGTCGTGTCATGCAAGCCGTCGGCGCCGGGCTGTTGCTGCCCGGCCTGGCCCCGGCGGTGATTGCTTCGGTCAAGGATCGGCCGCAACTCACCGATGGCGTGCAGTCCGGCGACCTGTTGGGCGACCGGGCGATGATCTGGAGCCGTAGTGACCGCGCGGCGCGGATGGTGGTGGAATGGGACACCCGCAGCCTGTTCAATAACCCTCGTCGATTCGTTTCGCCATTGGCCGATGCCCGCACTGACTTTACCGCCCGGGTCGAACTCACTGGCCTGCCCGCCGATCAGGCGATTTTCTACCGCGTGACGTTCGAAGACGCCCAAAGCGGTGTCGCCAGTGAACCCTGGTTCGGTCATCTGCGCAGTGTGCCAACCGCTCGGCGGGATATTCGGTTTGTCTGGAGCGGCGACACGGTCGGCCAGGGCTTCGGCATCAACCCGGACATCGGCGGCATGCGTATCTACGAAGCGATGCGTCTGCGCCTGCCGGATTTTTTTATCCACAGCGGCGACACCATCTACGCCGACGGCCCGGTGCCGGCGCAACTGACCACCGAAAGTGGCCGGGTGTGGCGCAACATCACCAGCGAAGCCAAGAGCAAAGTCGCCGAAACCCTCGACGACTATCGTGGCAATTACCGTTACAACCTGATGGACGAAAACATCCGCCGCTTCAATGCCGAGGTCCCGCAAATCTGGCAGTGGGACGACCACGAAGTGGTGAACAACTGGTCGCCGGGCAAACAACTGGATGAGCGCTACAAAAGCAAAGATATCCACAGCCTGGTGGGCCGCGCGCGTCAGGCCTGGCTGGAATACGCGCCGATGCGCTTGCAGAGTGCCGATGACGGCGGGCGGATTTATCGCAAGCTGAGTTATGGGCCGCTGCTGGATGTGTTCGTACTCGACATGCGCAGTTATCGCGAAGCCAATGATGACAATCTCGGTGCCGCCAAGCCGTTTCTCGGTCGAGAACAATTGGACTGGCTCAAACGTGAGTTGAAAGGCTCCCAGGCCCAATGGAAAGTCATCGCCGCCGACATGCCTATTGGCCTCGGCGTACCCGACGGAGAAGTCAGCCCTGGTGTGGCGCGTTGGGAGGCGGTGGCTAACGGTGACCCTGGCTCGGCTCAGGGCCGTGAAGTGGAAATCGCCGAACTGCTCGGTTTTCTGCGGGCGCAGCGGGTGCGCAATTTCGTATTCCTCACGGCGGATGTGCATTACTGCGCGGCGCACCATTACCACCCGGACCGCGCGGCGTTTCAGGACTTCGAACCGTTCTGGGAATTTGTCGCGGGGCCGTTGAATGCGGGGAGCTTCGGGCCGAATGCGCTGGATAAAACCTTCGGCCCCGAAGTGGTGTTCGAGAAAGCACCACCGGCGCAGAACACCTCGCCGTTTGCCGGGTTTCAGTTTTTTGGCGAGGTGAACATCGATGGGCAGACGGGGGAGATGAGTGTGGTGTTGCGGGATCTGGATGGGGTGGGGGTGTTTGAGCGCACGTTGCAGCCGGTGTGAGAAGAAGTAAGCCGATACATCGATCAATGTGGGAGCGGGCTTGCTCGCGAAGGCGGCCTGACAGCCAACATCTTTGTTGACTGTTAAATCGCTTTCGCGAGCAAGCCCGCTCCCACATTTTATGGGTTGTGTCAGTAGACGTCGCGGCGGTAGCGGCCTTGTTCGATCAGGCGGTCGAACTCTTCAATCCCAAGCAATTCGTTGAGCGCGTGATCCACCCCTGAAGCCATCCCCTGCAAACTGCCGCAGATGTAAATCACGGCGCCATCGGCCAGCCATTTTTTCAATTCATCGGCAGACTCGCGCAGGCGATCCTGCACATAGATCTTCTCGGCCTGATCTCGCGAGAACGCCAGATCCAGTCGCGTCAGATCACCGTTGATCAACCACTCTTCCAGTTCCGCGCGGCATAGGTAGTCGTGCTCGCGATGACGCTCACCGAACAGCAGCCAGTGACGCTGCTGCCCGTCGGCAATCCGCGCCTTGAGCAAACTGCGCAGCCCGGCCAGCCCGGTGCCGTTGCCCAGCAGAATCATCGGCACGGGTTCGTTCGGTAGATGGAAACCACTGTTGCGGCGTACCCGCAAACTGATGCTGCTACCCACAGGCGCGTGTTCGGTCAGCCAACCGGAACCAACGCCCAGGCTGCCGTCGGCATGCAATTCCTGACGCACGATCAATTCCAGCACGCCGTCGGCGGCGATCGAGGCGATGGAGTATTCGCGCATGGCCAACGGCACCAAGGCGTCTGCCAGCGCTTGTGCATGCAGACCGACCAGATGCGCGCGGTTCTCGGGCAGTTGGCGGCTGGCCAGGGCTTGTTCCAGCGTTTGCGACAGGCCATCGAACTCAACCGTGGCCCGACCGTCGATCCCCAGGCCGTCGAGGAAATGCTCGATGGCCCACGGACAATTGCGCGGCAGCACTTCCACCAGATCCCCGGCCAGCCAACTGCTGGTGGTGGGGGCGCTGAGGCCGAGCAAATACACGGGCGAACCGCTGCTGTCCGGGTTCATCAATTCGCGGCGGGTCAGGGTCCAGTTGTCGTAGCTCGGCGCTTGCCAGGTATCCACCGGCGCCTGGCCCGTCAGCAGGCCGAGTTGCTGTTGCCAGTGACGCAGGGCGTAGGGGTCGCCGCTGTCGACCTCCACCGGGGCGAACAAAGTCTTGCCGCCGTGCTCACCCAGCCAGGTGTGCAAGCGACGGGCGAAGCCGCAGAAGTGTTGGTACTGACGGTCACCGAGGCCGAGCACGGCATAGTTCAGGCTGTCGAAGCTCAGCGCACGCCCCAGTACTTTGCGTTCGAATCCTCGGGCGCTGTCCGGCGCTTCACCGTCGCCGAAGGTGCTGACCACAAACAGCGCGTTGCTGGAATCCTGCAGGTCCTGTTCGCTGACATTGGCCAACGGTTGGACCTTCACCGGCAACCCGGCGGCCTGCAATTGTCCGGCGGTCTGCCAGGCGAGCTGTTCGGCGAACCCGCTCTGGCTGGCGAAGCCGATCAGCCATGCCGGTGCATCACCGCCCGGTTGTGCGAGGCCTTTGCGGGCGTCGTTGATCTGGCGTTTCTTGCGTCGACGGTCCAGGTACAGCAACCAGCCAGTGATGAAAAACAGCGGCATGGTCAGCGCGGCGATGGTCAGGATAATCCGCCCGATCATCCCGAAATAACTGCCGACGTGCAGCGCATAGATGCTGGTCAGCAGTTGTGCCTTGAGGCTCTTGTCGCTGTAGCGGTCATGACGGCTGACGATGCCGGTCGCCGGATCGAGGGTGAGCTGGTTCCGTGCCTGGTCGTGGGGGGAATTCTTCAGCAGGTAGAACACCGTTGCCGGTTGCCCGGCCACGGGCGGCATACGCACGTTGTAGGAGGCAAGCCCTGGGCCGGCGGCGCTGTAGATGCTGCTCCATATCGCCGCGTAATCGCCAGTGGGGGCCGGGCCGCTTGGCGCAGGACCGCGACCACTGCGCACCCGTTCGTTCTGCGGCGAATCGGAAAGCAGTCGGGTCAGGCCTTTGTTGTACCACTCGTACGACCAGGATAGCCCGGTGAGCGCTGCCAAAAGATAGAACACCAGGCACCAGGTACCAGCCACTGAGTGCAAATCCCAGTTGAAGCTGCGACCTTTTTTATTCCAGTCCAGGGTCAGCCAGGCGCGCCAGCTTTTCCACTGGCGTGGCCAACGCAGGTACAGGCCGGACAGGCAGAAGAACAGCAGAATCAGGGTACAGGCGCCGGTGATCTGCCGGCCGATATCGCCCATGGCCAGGACCCGGTGCAGTTGCAGCATCAGGCCAAAGAAATCCTGGCCGGTGACGTCGCCCATGAACTCGCCGGTGTACGGGTCGAAGTAACGCATCGGCCCGCGACGTTCACCGGGTGGCGCCGTGAAGATCACCCGCGCGGCGTTGCCGCTGTCGCTCTCGACCCAGAGCATCGAGACTTTCTTGCCCGAAGCACCTTCGATTTTTTCTACCAGCTCGGCAGGTGGCAGTACGCCGGCAATCTGCTTTTCGACGTGCAGCACAGAGGGGTTCAACGCCCGCAGGATTTCATCCTGGAACGATACCGCCGCCCCGGTGATGCCCATCAGGGCCAGGACCAGTCCGGCGCTGATGCCGAAAAACCAGTGCAACTGGAACAGGGATTTCTTCAACACGTCGCTCGCCTTGTTCGTTCAAAAGTCATCATCACGGCGCGCATTATGCCGTGAGTTGTCGAGAAGCATTCTTTTTTACACACAAAAGCCCCGTTCACTTCGATGAACGGGGCTTTGGCCTGATGCCAGTCAGTTAAGTGAATGAACCGCTTTTCGTAGGAGCCAGGCTTGCCGGCGAAGGCGCTCTTAAGGACGTCTTCGCCGGCAAGCCTGGCTCCTACAGGTCCGATTTACCCTTAACCAACTGGCATTGGGCTTTGGCCTTTCGCTTCTGTTATCAGAAGTGGAAGTTGGCGCTCAGCAGGGCAGTACGGCCCGCTGCAACGTGGGCGTAGTGGTTCTGGAGTATCTGGTCGAAGTAACGCTCGTCGGTCAGGTTCTGTACGTTGAGTTGCAGGTCGACGTTCTTGGTCAGGCGGTAGCTGGCCATCGCGTCGTAACGCCAGTAAGACGGGATCTCCACCGAGTTGGCGACGTTGCCGAACTGGGAATCGACGTAGGTCGCACCGGCACCGACGGTCAACTTGTCCGGCACCAGGTCGTAGGTCGACCAGAACGTGAAGTTGTTCTGTGGCGTGCTTGGCATGTGGTTGCCTTCATCGGCGGCGAGGGTGGTTTTGACCACTTCGCTGTCCATGTAGGTGTAGCCGCCGAAGACTCTCCAGTTACGGGTCAGCTTGCCGGCGTAGCTCAGTTCCAGGCCATTGACCTGCTGTTCGCCGTCCAGTACTTGCGTGGTGCCGCCGTCCGGATCGTTGATCCGCGCGTTGGTTTTCTCGGTGCGGAACAGCGCAGCGGTCAGCGACAGATCGTCACCGAAGAAGTCCCACTTGGTGCCGATTTCGTAGTTGCGGTTCTTTTCCGGGTCCAGACGGCTGTTGTTCGCTGCCAGTTCCAGGCCACCGTTGCCGCTGGTTTCGCCGGCCGGGTTGCTGGAGGTCGAGTAGGCCGCGTAAATGCTGCCGTTAGGCAACGGGTTGTAGACCACGCCGATCTGGTAGTTCACCAGGTCGCTGGTGTTCGCACGGGAGAAGTCGTTCGCTGGCGCTGTGCTGCTGGCGTTGGCGTGGCCGCTGGATTCGACCTGGTAGTTGTCATAACGCAGGCCCAGGTTCAGGGACCATTGCTCGTTGAACTTCAGGGTATCGAACGCGTAGGCCGCGGCGGTTTTGGTGTTGGTGTCAGTGAACGCGGTGCTGTCGGTGATCCTGCCATTCCAGTTATCCCCAGGCGTCGGGTTGTACAGGCTGGTGCAGTCGCCGGAGTTGAACAGGGCGCGGTTGCATCGAGTGCCGCTGGCGGTGGAGGTCAGGGTGTACGGGCGGTTGTGGGTGTCCTGATAGGAAAACTCCAGACCGGTCACCAGACTGTGCTCGATGGCGCCGGTGTTGAACTTGGCGCTCAGGTCGGTCTGGTTGATCCAGCCGCTGGACGTCGAGTTACGGCTCTTCGCACCCCGGTACACGTTGCCATTGACCACGTTGCCCTTGCTGTCGTCCGGGTTGGTGACGATGTAGTCCAGGGTCGAACGGGACATGCGGAAGCTGTTCGATACGGTCAGGTCATCATTCAGATCGTGTTCGATCTTGAGGGTGCCGCTGTCATTGGTGGTCTGGCGAAAGTCGCGACCGGTGAGGCCGTAGAAGTTGTCGCGATCGACATGTGCAGGTTTATCGACGTTGTACTTGCTGCGGTTGGGGCTCAACGTCAAGGGGATGCCATAGTCGGGCATGTCGTCGGTCTCGACGTGGTAGTAGCCGACGGTCAAGCGGGTATCGGTGCCCAGGCCGAAGGCGAAGGACGGTGCGACGCCCCAGCGACTGACGTCTACAGTGTCACGGCCGGCGACGTTGGCTTCGTGCTTCATCAGGTTCAGGCGCAAGGCCGAGGTGTCGGTCATCTGCTGGTTCAGATCAAGGGTGGTGCGCTGGGTCTGGTCCGAGCCCCAGGTGAAGCCGCCGTTGTAGGAATTGCCTAGCTTGGGGGTCTTGCTCACCAGGTTCAGACTGCCACCGGTGGAGCCGGCGCCGGTGAAGGCTGAACCCGGGCCCTTGCTGACTTCGATCGATTCAACGTTGAAGATCTCGCGGCTTTGGGACGCAGGGTCGCGCATGCCATCGACAAACGTGTCGCTTTCGGCGTTGAAGCCGCGAATGATCGGACGATCGCCGGCCGGGTTACCGCCCTCGCCGGCACCGAAGGTGATGCCCGGGGTGGTGCGCAGGGCGTCGACCAGGCTGGTGGCGCCGGTGTCGCGAATCACTTGTTGCGGGATCACAGTGACGCTTTTCGGCGTCTCGCGCAGTGGCGCGGTGTACTTCTTGGAAGCCGAAGTATCGGTCTTGTAGGAGGTGTCGTTCTGCTCGCCCACAACGCTGGTCGCGTCCAGGGAAATCGCATTGTTCGGTGCTTTTTCGTCAGTCTTCTCCGCCGCGAAAACCATATGGCTCGCAGAGCCGGCAGTGATCGCCACGCCAATTGCAGACGCGAGCAAACGCGGTGAACCGACCGTTAATTGTAGTTGTTGGCGTGACATGTGAATTCCCCTCCCCAAGGATTTGAGGCCGCGGAATGTAGAGTAAATACGTATTTGTATCAATTGCGAAACGTTACTATTCGCGACGAATTTACATTCTTTACAATTTACCTTTACGGTTTTTGCCGTTTCATTCGTCGCACGGGTTTTACACAGGCAATAAGAATCAATACCATTGGCGCCCCTTCGCCTTCAGGTGGTCTTTCCATGTTGCTGCACATTCCCGGCGTGTTCGCGAAAGAAGAAGTGCAGCGCATTCGCGAAGCCCTGACGCTGGCGGATTGGGCCGATGGCAAAATCACCGCCGGTTACCAGTCGGCCAAGGCCAAGCACAATCTGCAACTGCCGGAAGGGCATCCGTTGGCCAAGGAAATCGGTGCCGCGATGCTTGAACGGTTGTGGAAAAATCCGCAGTTCATGTCGGCGGCATTACCGCACAAGGTCTTCCCTCCGTTACTGAACTGCTACACGGCCGGTGGCAGTTTCGACTTCCACATCGACAACGCCGTGCGTCAACCCAAGGGCAGCATCGAGCGTGTGCGCACCGACCTGTCGGCGACGTTGTTTTTCAGTGAACCGGAGGACTACGACGGCGGCGAACTGGAAATCCAGGACACCTTCGGTACTCAGCGCGTGAAATTGCCGGCAGGCGACATGGTCCTGTATCCCGGCACCAGCCTGCACAAGGTCAACGCCGTCACTCACGGCACCCGTTACGCCTCGTTTTTCTGGACGCAAAGCCTGGTGCGTGAAGACAGCCAGCGCGCCTTGCTGTTCGAGATGGACGGGGCGATTCAGCAACTGACCCAGGACATGCCCGACCATCCTTCATTGATCCGCTTGACCGGCACCTATCACAACCTGTTGCGTCGCTGGGTCGAGGTGTAAGTGACGGACTTTCGGTTGCACCGCGAGGAAATCCTCGACGGCGACCGCCTCAAATCGATGCTCGAAGAAAGCCCGGCGCGAGCGGCTCAGGCGATCCTGATCGCCGCCCGTGAAGGCGTGCTCGATGCTCAGGCGTTGCTCGGGCAGATCCTGCTGGACGGCCGTGGCATCGCTCAGGATCAGCCGCTGGCGCTGCGCTGGTTCGAGATCGCCGCCCAGGGTGGACACTCTATGGCGCGCAACATGCTCGGCCGTTGTCATGAACATGGCTGGGGTTGCACCGCCGATGCTTCGATAGCCGCGGGGCATTATCGTGTTGCCGCTGAAGCCGGACTGGATTGGGCGATGTACAACTACGCCAATCTGCTGGCTACTGGTCGTGGAGTGATCGAGGATCAGGTGCAAGCGCTGAGTCTGTATCGGCAAGCAGCTGAATTGGGCCATGCGAAGTCGATGAACCTGCTGGGGCGTTATCTGGAAGAAGGCCGGGTTTGCCCGGCAGATCCGCAAGCAGCCCGTGACTGGTATCGACGCTCGGCGGTCGGCGGGGATTTTCGTGGGCAATTCAGTTATGCAGCGGTGTTGGCGGATGAAGGCAAGATCGACGAGGCGCTGGGTTGGCTGCACAAGGCACTGGATGGCGGGAATCTGAATTTCTTGCGGGTGGCGAGCAAAGCACTGTTGAACGCGGTGAATCCGCAAATTCGTAAGTTGGCCAAAGACTACACGCAACGCTGCGCAGAGCTGAACCTGTAGGGAAAAATGCGGGTTTCCCGAGGCGTATTTCAGACACAAAAAAGCCCATGACACGTCATGGGCTTTTTGATTTTCTGCGTGTGGTTTTTACACGTAGAACGACTTCAGCGGCGGGAAGCCGTTGAATTCAACAGCGCTGTAGCTGGTGGTGTACGCACCGGTCGACAACCAGTACAAACGGTCACCGATCGCCAGGTTCAGCGGCAGGCCGTACTTGTAGTTTTCGTACATGATGTCGGCGCTGTCGCAGGTTGGACCGGCGATGACCACTTCTTCCATCTCGCCTTTCTTCTCGGTCCAGATCGGGAACTTGATGGCTTCGTCCATGGTTTCGATCAGGCCAGAGAATTTGCCCACATCCGTGTACACCCATCGCTCGACGGCGGTACGGGATTTACGCGCGACCAGCACCACTTCACTGACCAGGATGCCGGCGTTGGCGATCAGCGAGCGGCCTGGCTCGAGGATGATTTCCGGCAGGTCGTCGCCGAAGTCTTCCTTGAGGAAACGGATGATTTCTTCAGCGTAGGTTTCCAGGCTATTGGTGCGGGTGATGTAGTTGGCCGGGAAGCCACCGCCCATGTTGATCGCTTCAGGTGGATGCCGTCTTCTTCTTTCAGGCGTTCGAAGATCACTTTGACCTTGGCGATCGCCGCGTCCCAGACGCTGATGTCGCGCTGCTGCGAACCAACGTGGAACGAGATGCCGTAAGGCACCAGGCCCAGGTCGCGAGCGAGGATCAGCAGGTCCATGGCCATGTCGGTCTGGCAGCCGAATTTGCGCGACAAAGGCCAGTCGGCGGTGGTCGAGCCTTCAGTCAGGATGCGCACGTAGACTTTCGAGCCCGGAGCTGCCTTGGCGATGTTGCGCAGGTCGGCTTCGGAGTCGGTGGCGTACAGACGCACGCCCTTGTCGTAGAAGTAGCGAATGTCTTTGGATTTCTTGATGGTGTTGCCGTAGCTGATGCGATCCGGGCCGACGCCCTGGTTCATCACTTTGTCGAGCTCGTAGATCGAGGCGATGTCGAAGTTCGAGCCTTTTTCTTTGAGCAGGTCGATGATTTCAACGGCCGGGTTGGCCTTGACTGCGTAGTAGACCTTGGCGAATTCGAAACCGGCGCGCAGGTCGTCGTAGGCCTGGCTGATCATCGCGGTGTCGATCACCACGAACGGGGTTTCTTGTTTGTCGGCGAACGCCTTCATTTTCTGGAAGGTATCGCGCGCGAAATAGTCTTCGACGTTGATCGACATGCTGGGAACTCCTACTGGCAAACTGAAATTATCAATGGGTGCAAATGAACGCCCTCCGTATCCCCACTTTGGTTCGCCTACTTCCCAAGGCATGTCGCCGAAAGCAAAAAGGCCATGGGAGGCGGTGCTTTCCCTTGGCCTTGCTGTCTCGTCGTCAGTACTTGAGCCGGATGGATCGTTTCCAGCATGGACGTTCGGCGCGAACTTTAGGGCGTGAGGCGCTTGAGATCAACAAAAAATGTCGCGTTTTTGCACGCTTCCGTCGTGCGGTCCCGCTCAGTCTCTGATGTAACCGACCCACATGACAGGTTGATGTTCCCCTGATCCTTCATTTTTCGTCGGGTGCAGTGATCGACGAGATGGTTATAAGTGGTGGGTTTTAATCTCGAACAATTATGGCCAAGGCATCATTACTGTTATTTCTAGCAGGTGTGGGATGGCTGCGATCTTATTAAGGTAACAACACTTTTATTTTATCTGTGGGCTCTTTCGGGCACGCCATCAAAATGAACAGCTGTCGCTGTGGTGCTGTGTGTGTTTGTTTCTACCTTGAATATTAGTCGCAGGGAGTGCATGAAGATGAATAGAATAATTGTCTGGTTGATGGCATTAGTGCTGGCTGGCTGTGCGACACAAGAAGTTGCACCGGTCAAGGTGCAGGGTTCCGATGAGCAAGTTATCGAGTCTTCCGCGGTCGGTACATTAGGCGCGGCATCCGGCCCGGTGACCGCGCAATACCTCACGGAACGTTACCACAATAAGGTGAGCATGTGCGGCAATAACCCTTCTGCACCGGCCTTCCTGTGTTCGGGCGTGCTGTTACGTGCCACCCAACATTCCACCCAATTTCACTTCTGGAACCCGAATCCCACAGCTACCGGGGTTTCGTTTTCCTATCTGCGGGCGGACGCCAAGTTTAACAAACTGGTGTTTGGCTACAATAATGGCTTTATTTTTTATCCGATATTTTTTGCTCCTGGCGATAAGATGGATCCGGAAATACTCTGTTTCTTTCCGGTGGATGGGGCAACTAACAGTCGAGAACAACAGGGGTGCGGACAAGTTCCCGGCGTTCCTTCCGGAAGGCCCTGTCAGTCTCAAGGCATTAACACCGCAGCTCAATACATGACTCATTACAATAGCCATCCGTCCAAGTATGGCAAATTGTGCGGATTTGACGTTCGCGACGCTTTAGACCAGGGGGCAACCACTGCCTTCAATGAAGCGATTAAAGCACAGGGGATGGGTGGCACCTTTGCTTTCAATACGCAGAACGAATTCCGCATGGCCAAATGGGCTCAGAATATGGGTAAAACCCTCCCGGTCGAGGCGGTTTTCTATATCAACGATGCCGGTAAGGCGGGGGCGCAATATGACCAGCGAGACTTCAAGACGCAAACCGGCATCTGGATCCCGATGATCCGTATAACGTTTCCGCAAACGACCACTGCTGATGCGATCTTCCAGTTCATTCCCGCCGATCAGGCGATCTCCTCCTGATTGAACTACTTGGCCGCGCTCCCACAGGTACGGCGGAGAACCTGTAGGAGCGAGGCTTGCCCGCGAAGACGTCAGATCAGGCGACAGCAGTCTCGGCCGGCGAAACAATACTGGTCTTGCCCCCACGAGACTTGCCGGAGCTCAAGTACTCGGCAATCGATTCCTGAGTCACCTCACCCAGGAACACCCGCTCGGCATCCATCACCGGCAGCCACGAGCGGTTGAACTCGTACATGCGCGACAGCAGGATGCGCAAATGCTCGTCGTACGCCGCGGTGGCGTTGAACTCGCGCAGGTATTGCGCGCAGGTGCCGGTCTGACGGTGCAGATCGCGGCGGCGCACGTAGCCCAAGGCCTTGTTCTCGGCACAGGTCACCACCACGTAGCGACGGTCCAGTTCGTCCATCAACTCCAGCGCTTCGGCCACCGGCGTTTCCGGGCTCACCGATGGCGCGTTGTCCGCCGCGTCTTCGGCTTTCACCAGCAGCAGACGCTTGAGGGTGCTGTCCTGGCCGACGAAGTTGCTGACAAAGTCGTCCGCCGGGTGCGCCAGCAGCGTATCCGGGTGATCGATTTGCAGCAGTTTACCCGCGCGGAAAATCGCGATCTTGTCGCCGAGCTTGATCGCTTCGTCAATGTCGTGGCTGACCATGATCACGGTCTTGTTCAGCGCCCGTTGCATCTCGAAGAACTCGTTCTGAATCATCTCGCGGTTGATCGGGTCGACCGCGCCGAACGGCTCGTCCATCAACAACAGCGGCGCATCCGCTGCCAGCGCGCGAATCACGCCGATCCGCTGCTGCTGGCCACCGGACAATTCACGCGGGTAGCGAGTCAGGTACTGCTTGGGTTCGAGTTTTATCATGCTCATCAACTCGCGGGCGCGGTCGTGGCATTTCTGTTTGTCCCAGCCCAGCAGGCGCGGAACGATGGTGATGTTTTCCTCGATGGTCATGTTCGGGAACAGACCGATCTGCTGGATCACATAACCGATGTTGCGGCGCAGGGTCACGGCGTCGAGGTCAGTGGTGTCTTCGCCGTTGATCAGGATCTTGCCCGAGGTTGGCTTGATCAGGCGGTTGATCATCTTCAGCGTGGTGCTTTTACCGCAACCCGATGGCCCGAGGAACACACAGATTTCGCCTTCATTGACGGTCAGGCTCACCGAGTCCACGGCTTTCACATCTTTGCCGTTGCTTTGGAAGGTCTTGCTGAGGTTTTGAAGTTCGATCATTTCAGGAGTCCTTTTGGAGTCAGCGTGCGTTGCAGCCATTGCAGAAGCAGGTCGGCGAAGATGGCCAGGAGACTGACCAGCACGGCGCCGACGATCAGCATCGACATGTCGCTGCGGCTGATGGAAGCGAGAATGAGTACACCGAGGCCACCGGCACCGATGGTCGCGGCGATGGTCATTACACCGATGTTCATGACCACGGCGGTGCGGACACCGGCGAGGATCACCGGCACGGCAATCGGCAATTCGACCATGCGCAGGCGCTGGCCGAAGGTCATGCCAATACCGCGCGCTGCTTCGCGAATGCCAGGTTCCACGCCGGTCAGCGCCAGATAGGTGTTACGCATGATCGGCAGCAGGGAGTACAGAAACACTGCGGTGATCGCCGGCATCGGGCCGAGGCCCTGGCCGAATTTCGAATAGAACGGCAGCAGCAGGCCGAACAGCGCAATCGATGGCACGGTCAGCAACACCGTAGCGCTGGCTTGCAACGGGCCGGCCAGTGTCGGGAAGCGGGTCATCAGGATGCCCAACGGCACGCCGACCACAATCGCCAGGGTCACGGCGATGCCAACCAGGGTGATGTGCTGCCAGGTCAGGTGTAAAACCTGCGGCCAATCGAGATGGGAAAAGGCGTTCAAGAATTCCATGGCTTTTCCTCCTCAGTTGATGGGGTGCTTGCGCAGGAAATCTGCAGCAACGGATGAAGGGCTTTCGTGATCGACATCGACCCGCGCGTTGAGCTGACGCATGGTGGCGTCGTCGAACAGTTCGGCCAGCGGCTTGAGTTCTTCGGCGAGTTTCGGGTGGGCGTCGAGGTAAACCTGACGCACCACCGGCGCGGCGGTGTAGTCCGGGAAGTAGTGCTTGTCGTCTTCCAGCAACTTGAGCTTGAAGGCGTTCAAACGACCGTCGGTGGTGTAGACCAGACCGGCGAACACCTGGCCATTGCGCAGGGCGGTGTAGACCAAACCAGCATCCATCTGCCGGATGTTTTTGCGGGTAAGGTTCATGCCGTAGAGGTCGACCATGCCGTCCAGACCGTCGGAACGGTTGGCGAACTCGGTGTCCAGGGCGACGAGGTGATTGGTCTTCACCTCAGCCTGCAGCACTGTGTTCAGCTCGCTGATGGTGTTGATCTGCGGATACGCTTTTGCGGTGTTTTCCGGCAGTGCCAGGGCGTAGGTATTGCTGAACTTCGACGGGGTAAGCCAGACCAGGCCTTTTTTCGCGTCGAGTTCTTTCACCCGGGCGTAGGACTGAGCGCTATCGAGCTTGTCGGTGACGTGGTTGTAAGCCACCAGCGACACGCCAGTGTATTCCCACATCAAATCCAGCTGACCACTTTCGTGGGCGCTGCGGGCCAGGTTGCTGCCCAGGCCGCCGGTCACTTGGGTGTCGTAACCCTTGGTGCGCAGGTATTGGGAAGTGATTTCCGCCAGCAGGGTTTGTTCGGTGAACACCCGGGCGCCGATGCGGATCACGGGTTTTTCAGCGGCTTGGGCAAATCCTGCGAACAGCAGGGCGCAGCCTAGTATTAAGCTTACTTTTTTCATGTTGATTCCTTTGCCGAGGCTTAAGACGGGCGCAAGCCGCGTTCGAGCCAGAGGCGGCTGGCGAGTGTCACCAGTCCGTCGAGCAGCAAGGCCAGCAGGGCGGTGCACGCCGCGCCGAGCAGCAGTTGCGGCTGATTGTTCAGGGCGATGCCGGGGAAAATCAGGCTGCCGAGGCTGTTGGCGCCAATCAGGAACGCCAGCGGTGCCGTACCGACGTTGATCGCCAGCGCCACGCGCACACCACCGATGATGATCGGCACGGCGTTCGGCAGTTCGACCCGCCATAGCACCTGAGTCGGTGTCATGCCGATGCCGACGGCCGCTTCCTTCAGCGAACCCTGGACGTTTTTCAGGCCTTCATAGGTGTTGCGCACAATCGGCAACAGTGAGGCGAGGAACAAGGCGAAGATCGCAGGACCGCTGCCGATGCCGAGGATACCCAGGGCGATGGCCAGTACGGCGAGAGGCGGCACGGTGTTGCCGATGTTGAAGATCTGCATGAAGCGTTCGGCGCGGCCAACCATGGTCGGGCGGCTGAGGAAGATACCGGCGGGTATGCCCACTACAAGGGCGGCCAGCATGGAAACGAGGACGAGAATCAGATGAGCTTGCAGGTAAAACAACAAATCGTCGCGGTATTGTTCGATCGTGTTGATGCCAATCCAGTGGACCAGCAGGGCCAGAAGGGCGACGACAACCGCACCTCCTATCAGCCCTTTGCCATAGCGAATAGCCACAGGCGGACTCCTTTTTTCTTTGTCGGCGAACGCAGTCCCGTGTGGCAATGCCATTCCTGGCTGCCGGGAAAACAACGTTCGCGAGAAGCAGCTCTTCATGCTGATAAAACCGCATGAGATCGAGCCATAAGCGCAGCCTCGTCAGGCCAACTTGCTGATTTTTCAGCCCCTGGTACGAGTGCCGTAACAGGGGAGTGGACGTCTTCACCTTTTAAAAGGTTCCATAATTAACAGCATTTAGCCACCCCGCATCTTGTTTGGCCCGTGTAGCAGCTGCCGAGCCTGCGAGGCTGCGTTCGGCAGCTGCTACAGGGCGAACGGTGGTCCGTCAGGCTCGGTTTGCGCTATACTCGCCGCCCTTTTTTGAATCACCTGCCAGGCGATTTCCCATGACCAAACAGGCCGCCGAAGTCGCGAAACGCCGCACTTTCGCCATTATTTCCCACCCCGATGCCGGTAAAACCACCATCACCGAGAAGCTCTTGCTGATGGGCAAGGCGATTGCGATTGCGGGCACGGTGAAATCTCGAAAATCCGACCGCCATGCCACCTCCGACTGGATGGAAATGGAAAAGCAGCGTGGTATCTCGATTACCACGTCGGTCATGCAGTTCCCGTATCGCGATCACATGATCAACCTGCTCGACACCCCGGGCCACGAAGACTTCTCCGAAGATACCTACCGCACCCTGACAGCGGTGGACTCGGCATTGATGGTTCTCGACGGCGGTAAGGGTGTAGAGCCTCGGACCATCGCCCTGATGGACGTCTGCCGTCTGCGTGACACGCCGATCGTCAGCTTCATCAACAAACTCGACCGTGACATTCGCGACCCGATTGAACTGCTCGACGAAATCGAAGCGGTCCTGAAGATCAAGGCGGCGCCGATCACCTGGCCGATCGGCTGCTACCGCGACTTCAAGGGTGTTTATCACCTCGCCGACGATTACATCATCGTCTACACCGCCGGCCACGGTCACGAGCGCACTGAAACCAAAATCATCGAGAAACTCGACTCCGATGAAGCCCGCGCGCACTTGGGCGATGAGTACGATCGCTTCGTTGATCAGCTGGAACTGGTGCAGGGCGCCTGTCACGAATTCAATCAACAGGAATTCCTCGACGGCCAACTGACGCCGGTATTCTTCGGTACTGCATTGGGCAACTTCGGTGTCGATCACGTGCTCGACGCCGTGGTCAACTGGGCGCCGAAACCGCTGGCCCGTGTCGCCAATGAGCGCACCGTGGAGCCGGTTGAAGAGAAGTTCGCCGGCTTCGTGTTCAAGATCCAGGCGAACATGGACCCGAAACACCGCGACCGCATCGCCTTCATGCGTATCTGCTCTGGCAAGTACGAAAAAGGCATGAAAATGCGCCACGTGCGTACCGGCAAAGACGTACGGATCGGCGATGCGCTGACCTTCTTCTCCTCCGAGCGTGAGCAACTGGAAGAAGCGTTTGCCGGCGACATCATCGGCTTGCACAACCACGGCACCATCCAGATCGGCGACACCTTCACCGAAGGCGAAGTCCTGGGCTTCACCGGCATCCCGCACTTCGCCCCGGAACTGTTCCGTCGCGTGCGTCTGCGTGATCCGCTGAAATCCAAGCAACTGCGTCAGGGCTTGCAGCAACTGGCCGAAGAAGGCGCCACTCAGGTGTTCTTCCCCGAGCGCAGCAACGACATCATCCTGGGTGCCGTCGGTGTGCTGCAGTTCGACGTGGTCGCCAGCCGTTTGAAAGAGGAATACAAGGTCGAGTGCTCATATGAGCCGATCACTGTTTATTCCGCGCGCTGGATTGATTGCGACGATAAGAAGAAGTTCGAGGAATTCCGGGTCAAGGCCGTGGAAAACCTTGCGGTCGACGGCGGTGGTCACCTGACCTACCTGGCTCCGACGCGGGTTAACCTGGCGCTGATGGAAGAGCGCTGGCCGGATGTGAAATTCCGTGCGACGCGTGAGCATCATTAATCGCTGAGCCGTAACACCAAAGCCCCGATGCGTAAGCCTCGGGGCTTTTTTATTGATCAATGAATTTCCCTGTGGCGAGGGAGCTTGCTCCCGCTGGGCTGCGAAGCGGCCCCAAAACCATTCACTGTGGTAGTTCAGTCAAACTGCATTCTTCGGGTTTACGTCTGCTGTGCAGCCGAACGGGAGCAAGCTCCCTCGCCACGGGTTATCACTGATTTTGAAATTGCTGTTCGGCATAATTCATATTCCAAACAAATCTCCCCGCCAACGACATTTTCTGCTACCCGGTAGCGTCCTCTCTGGAGAACCCGGTCAATCGGAACTAAATTTCATTCATTACCTGTCAGGCATCCATGCTTCACCCCACAAAGGATGGAATCGGCTATGAGTATTTACCAACGCATTGTGTTGTTGCTTAAGGTTTTGGTGCTGCTGTCCCTCGGCACATCGGCGGTGGCGTGGGCGGAATGTGAGAACCACGAAACACAGGCCTTGAACGGGCAAGGCGTGCACAGCGAGCAGATGATCGCTGCGACCGAATCAGGCGATGATGATCCAGACGCCGATGAGGAAGAGGATGAGGAAGACACGCAAACGTAAATCACGGACAAAAGAAAACCCCTCGCCGGACTGATACGCAATCTGGTGGAAGGGGTCTGGTCAACTCGGTCCCTGTGGGAGCGGGCTTGCTCGCGAAAGCAATCTGTCAGTCGACAGAGATGGTGACTGAAACACCGACTTCGCGAGCAAGCTCGCTCCCATTTTTTTCAGGCCGTTTTTACGCCGCGCCGTCGAGGAATTGCTCGGCGTAGTGGCAAGCCACCTGACGGGTGTCGACCAGGCGCAGGAGCGGTTCTTCTGTGGTGCAGCGCTCGGTCGCGTACGGGCAGCGCTTGTGGAAGGCGCAGCCGGACGGCGGGTTCAGCGGGTTTGGCAGTTCGCCGACGATCTTGATTTTCGGCTTGTTCGGGTCCGGGTGGATGGTCGGAGTGGCCGACAACAGCGCCTGGGTGTAGGGGTGCAGAGGGCGAGTGTAGATGTCCTCCTTCGGGCCCATTTCCACCGGACGGCCGAGGTACATCACCATCACGTGATCGGCGACGTGGCGCACCACCGCCAGGTTGTGGGAGATGAACACGTAAGCGGTGTTGAACTCTTGCTGCAAATCCATGAACAGGTTGAGCACCTGCGCCTGAATCGATACGTCCAGCGCCGAGGTCGGTTCATCCGCCACCAGCACTTTGGGTTGCAGCATCATCGCGCGGGCCAGGGCAATCCGCTGGCGCTGACCGCCGGAGAACATGTGCGGGTAGCGCTGGTAATGCTCAGGCCGCAAGCCCACCTGTTTCATCATCGCCTGGACTTTCTCGCGACGTTCCGAGGCGCTCAGGTTGGTGTTGATCAGCAGCGGTTCGGCGAGCTGATCACCGATTTTCTGCCGTGGGTTCAGCGACGCGTACGGGCTCTGGAACACCATCTGCACGTCTTTGCGCAGTTGCTTGCGCTGAGCCTTGTCGGCACCCGCGACTTCCTGCCCGGCGATTTTCAAGGAGCCGGAGGACGGTTCTTCGATCAGCGTCAGGGCCCGGGCCAGGGTGGATTTGCCACAACCCGATTCGCCCACAACGGCGAGGGTCTTGCCGGCTTCCAGTTCGAACGACACACCGTTGAGAGCGCGTACGGTCGCATGACCCTTGAACAGGCCACGGGACACTTCGTAGTGACGGGTCAGGTTGCGGGCGGTAAGTACGACGGCCATTACGCCACCTCCTGATTCAACGGGTAGAAGCAGCGGGCGAGGCTGTTGCTTTTTTGGTCAAGGGCCGGACGCTGGGTGCGGCAGTTGTCCTGCACGTACGGGCAGCGCGGCGACAACAGGCAGCCTTGCGGGCGGTCGTAACGACCGGGAACGATGCCCGGCAATGTCGACAGGCGCGCGGCGCCCAGGCTGTGTTCCGGAATCGCCTTGAGCAGTGCTTCGCTGTACGGGTGCGCCGGAATGTCGAACAGTTGTGGTACCTGACCGACTTCAACCGCTTGGCCGGCGTACATCACGCACACGCGCTGGGCAGTTTCGGCCACGACCGCGAGGTCGTGGGTGATCAGCACCAGGCCCATGTTCTGCTCTTTCTGCAGGGCCAGCAGCAGGTCCATGATCTGCGCCTGAATCGTTACGTCCAGCGCGGTGGTCGGTTCGTCGGCGATCAGCAGTTTCGGTTCGCCGGCAATCGCCATGGCGATTGCAACACGCTGGCTCATACCGCCGGAGAGTTGATGCGGATAGGCATCCATACGGCTGGCGGCGCCCGGGATTTCCACTTTTTCCAGCAGTTCGATGGCACGCTTGCGGGCGTCCTTGCGGGACATTTTCAGGTGCAGGCGCAGCACTTCTTCGATCTGGAAACCGACGGTGTAGCTCGGGTTCAGCGCGGTCATCGGGTCCTGGAAGACCATGGCCAGGTCTTTGCCGACGATTTGCCGACGCTGACGGTTACTGAGCTTGAGCATGTTCTTGCCGTCGAAATTCAGGGCATCGGCGGTGACGATCCCCGGATGCTCGATCAGGCCCATCAGCGCCATCATGGTCACGGACTTGCCGGAACCCGATTCGCCAACGATGGCCAGCACTTCGCCCTTGTCCACGGTAATGTCGAGACCGTCGACCACCGGAACGGCGTTGGCGTCGCCGAAGCGAACGTTGAGATTCTTGATTTCTAACAGTGACATTTGAATCTCCTCAGGCGGCGTTCTTGAGTTTCGGGTCCAGCGCATCGCGCAGGCCGTCGCCCATCAAGTTGATTGCCAGCACGCTGAGCAAAATGGTCAAACCCGGCAAGCTCACCACCCACCAGGCGCGTTCGATATAGTCGCGAGCAGAAGCCAGCATGGTGCCCCACTCAGGCGTTGGCGGTTGTACGCCAAGGCCGAGGAAGCCCAGTGCCGCGGCATCGAGAATCGCCGAGGAGAAACTCAAGGTGGCCTGAACGATCAGCGGCGCCATGCAGTTGGGCAGCACGGTGACGAACATCAGGCGTGGCAGACCGGCACCGGCCAGGCGCGCGGCGGTCACGTAGTCGCGGTTCAATTCGCCCATCACCGCGGCGCGGGTCAGACGAACATAGGACGGCAACGAAACCACGGCGATGGCAATAATGGTGTTGATCAGGCCAGGGCCGAGGATGGCGACAATCGCCACGGCCAGCAGCAGGGACGGCAGGGCCAGCATGATGTCCATCAGACGCATGATGGTCGGGCCGAGCACGCGCGGAAAGAACCCGGCGAACAGACCCAGCAGGATGCCCGGAATCAGCGACATCACCACCGACGACAAGCCGATCAGCAAGGACAGGCGCGAACCGTTGATCAGCCGCGACAGCAGGTCGCGACCCAGTTCATCGGTGCCGAGCAGGAACTGGATTTGCCCGCCTTCCAGCCAGGACGGCGGGGTCAGCAGGAAGTCGCGGTATTGCTCGCTTGGGTCATGCGGTGCAACCCACGGCGCGAAGATCGCGCAGAAGATCACCAGCAGCATGAACATCAGGCCAGCGACGGCGCCTTTGTTCCTGGAGAACGCGTGCCAGAATTCTTTATACGGGGACGGATACAGCAGGCTTTGATCGACTGCTACCGGTGTAGTGAGAGTGGTCATGGTCTTGATCTCAGCGCTGATGACGGATGCGTGGGTTGGCAAAGCCGTAGAGGATGTCCACCACGAAGTTGACCAGGATCACCAGGCAGGCGATTAACAGGATGCCGTTCTGCACCACGGGATAGTCCCGTGCGCCAATGGCTTCGATCAGCCATTTGCCGATGCCGGGCCAGGAGAAAATGGTTTCGGTCAGGACCGCACCGGCCAACAGAGTGCCGACTTGCAGGCCGACCACGGTCAGTACCGGAATCAGTGCGTTACGCAGGCCGTGAACGAACACCACGCGCGATGGCGACAGGCCTTTGGCGCGGGCGGTACGGATGTAGTCTTCCCGCAGCACTTCGAGCATCGAAGAGCGGGTCATCCGCGCAATCACCGCCAGCGGGATGGTGCCGAGCACGATGGCCGGCAGGATCAGGTGATGCAGGGCATCGAAGAACGCCCCGACGTCATCGGCCAGCAGCGTATCGATCAGCATGAAGCCGGTGCGCGGCTCGATGTCGTAGAGCAGGTCGATCCGCCCGGACACCGGGGTCCAGCCCAGGCTCACCGAGAAGAACATGATCAGGATCAGGCCCCACCAGAAGATCGGCATCGAGTATCCCGCCAGGGAGACGCCCATCACCCCATGGTCGAACAGGGACCCTCGTTTGAGTGCCGCGATCACCCCGGCCAGAAGGCCCAGGATGCCGGCGAACAACAGGGCGGCCATGGACAGTTCCAGGGTCGCGGGGAATAGAGAGCTGAACTCGGTCCAGACGCTTTCACGGGTACGCAGGGATTCGCCGAGATCGCCGTGGGCCAACTTGCCGATGTAATCCAGGTATTGGGCATACAGGGGTTTGTTCAGACCCAGGCGTTCCATTGCCTGAGCATGCATTTCGGGGTCGACCCGACGTTCGCCCATCATCACTTCCACGGGGTCGCCAGGAATCATGCGAATCAACGCGAAAGTCAGCAAGGTGATGCCGAAGAACGTGGGGATCAATAACCCCAATCGGCGGGCAATAAAACTAAACATCGTGTGGTGTACCTCATCAGCCGGTTAGGCGTGCCCGGCAGCGCTGGGGTCAGCGATGCCGGGCGTTTCTTATCTACTTCACCTGGGTGGTGGCGAAGTTATTGGTTGTCAGAGGACTCTGGTGGTAGCCCTCGACGTTTTTGCGCATTGCCGTGAACATTTTCGGATAGGCCATGGGAATCCATGGCTGGTCCTTGTCGAAAACTTCCTGCGCTTGTTCGTAGAGCGCCGCCCTGGCAGCCGGGTCAGTGCCGCCGCGAGCCTTGTCGATCAAGTCCTGGAATTCCTTGTTGCACCACCGGGCGTAGTTTTCGCCGTTTTTCGCTGCGTCGCAACTCAGGTTCGGCGTAAGAAAGTTATCCGGGTCGCCGTTATCGCCGGCCCAGCCTGCCGATACCAGGTCGTGTTCGCCATTCTTGGCACGTTTGAGCATCTCTCCCCATTCCATGACACGGATGTCGAGCTTGATCCCGATCTGTGCCAGATCCGACTGCATCATTTGCGCGCCCAGCAGTGGATTAGGGTTGGTGGGGCCACCGCCGTTACGGGTAAACAGCGTCAGCACGGTACCTTCCGGTACACCCGCTTCCTTGAGAAGTTCACGGGCCTTACCAAGGTCGCGCGGTGGGTTTTTCAGTTTGTCGTTGAAGCCTAGCAGGGTCGGAGGATAGGGAACGGTACCAATGACGGCGTTGCCCTTGCCGTACAAACTAGTGACGTAAGTCGGCTTGTCGAATGCAATGTTTATCGCCTTGCGTACGCGTACATCGCTCATGTATTTACGGCTGGTATTCATCGCGGTGTAGCTGGTGGTCATTGCGGCCAGTTCGTCGACCTTCAGGTTCTGGTCGGCCTTGATGCTAGGGACATCATCGGGTTTGGGATACAACGCGATCTGGCATTCGTTGGCCTTCAGTTTTTGCAGGCGCACGTTGTTGTCGATGGTGATCGCGAATATGAGCGGATCAGCCGGGGGCTTGCCACCGAAGTAATCCGGGTTGGCCTTGAAGCGGACTTGAGCGTCCTTGGCGTAGCGCTGGAAGACGAACGGGCCGGTGCCAATCGGCTTGCTGTTCAGATCGCCGGCCTTGTTGGCCTTTAGCAACTGATCGGCGTACTCGGCGGAGTAGATCGAGGAGAAGGCCATGGCGATGTCGGCCAGGAACGGCGCTTCACGGCGGGTCAGGGTGAATTTGACCGTGTTGTCGTCGACTTTCTCGACGCTTTTGAGCAGCTCTTTGAAGCCCATGCTTTCAAAGTATGGGAAGCCCACGCTCGACAGTTTGTGCCATGGGTGTTTCGGGTCCAGCTGACGCTGGAAGCTCCAGACCACGTCGTCGGCATTCATGTCGCGGGTCGGCTTGAAGTAATCGGTGGTGTGAAACTTGACGCCTTTGCGCAGGTGGAACGTGTAGGTCAGACCGTCATCGCTGATGTCCCAGGACTCGGCCAGTGCCGGAACCACTTCAGTGGTGCCGGGCTTGAAGCCCACCAGACGGTTGAAGATGGTTTCGGACACCGCATCGCCTGTGACTGCAGTCGTGTACTGGACCATATCGAAGCCTTCCGGGCTGGCTTCGGTACAGACCACCAAGGGTTTGGCCGAGACGCCGACGGCGACACTCAGCAACGCGGCAGCGATGGCCGCTCGTAGGGGAAGCATTTTCATCTAGAGCCCTCTGCAATCGGTGAACAGAAAAACCAGACGGCCGACTCATCATGAGTCAGCCGCCGGCATGGGTTTTACAAAATATTGAACGGGATGGTGGTCACGAGACGGAACTCGTTGATGCTGCCATCCACCTGGTTTTCGCTGGCGCGATGAGCGGTGTAGGTCGCGCGGATAGCGGTGGCCTTGAGTGGACCGCTCTGCACGGCGTACGAAGCACCGATGCCGTATTCATAGTGGTGTTCGCCATCCTGGTTCTGGATACCGTCGTAACCCTTGTCCGCCACGCCGCCGTTGCCGGTGTAGTGAGTGCCGTCGATGCCCCAGCCGCGAGCCTGATAGATGTTGAACTTCAGGCCCGGTACGCCGTATTCGGCCATGTTCAGACCGTAGGCAATCTGGAAGGACTTCTCGTTCGGGCCGTTGAAGTCCGACAGCAGGGAGTTGGCCAGGTAGATGCCGTTGGTTTCGTGCAGGTAGTCGAAGTACTCGTTACCGTTAATTTCCTGGTAAGAGAAGGTCAGGCTGTGAGCCTGGTGGGTCAGGCCGAACGACAGAGAGTAGGTGTCGTTATCGATCTTGCCGATAAGGGCTTTACCTTCTTCCTGGGTTTTGTAGTAGTTCAGTCCAGTGGTCAGGCTCAGGATCGAGCTGTCGCCCAGCACATGGGTGGCGCCGAAGTAATACTGGTTCCACAGGTCTTCAGCCTGGGTACCCCACAGACTGGTGGTCAGGCTGGCAAATGGCGTGTAAGTGATACCGGCCGTGTGGACGTGATCGGTTTCAACGATGCCGTTGGCGTATTCGGTGCGGAACTTGCGCTGGCTTTGCTCGGTTCGTGGAGAATTGCGATCGAACGTGCCGACGTCGAAGCTCAGGTTTTCCAGCTCTTCGCTGTGCAGGCTCACACCCTGGAAGCTTGAGGGCAACGCACGGTTACCGATGACATCGACCATCGGGCTGCTGAAGTTCTGGCGGCCGGCAGTGAGGGTGGTGTTGGACACGCGGGCCTTGACGTTGGCCAGGCCCAGCTTGCTCCACTGGCCGACGGCGTCGCCACCTTCCTCGGTCAGTGTGCGGTTGTTGCCCGCGCCAGAGCGGGTACCCGGTGCGCCACCATTGTTGGACGCCAGATCCTTGCGATCACGATCCAGAGCAATAGCGTTGTAGGCCGCCACTTCGGTGCTGAAACCTACGGTGCCTTCGGTGAAACCGGAGTTGTACTTGAGGATAGTGCCCTGAACCCAGTTGATACGACGATCAGTCGGGGTCGATACACCATTCTTCTTGTAGCTGAACGTGGCGCCGCGCTTCAGTTGCTCATTGGCATACCAGTTACGCGTGCTGCCGGTGATCGATTGGCCTTCGACAAAGCCTGTGGCTTCACTCTGGGCACTTTTCTCTTTAACGGTAACCGGCGTGAACGCCTGGCTCTGGGATTCTGCGTACGCCGTGGCGGTCACGCTGCTGATGGCCAAGGCCAATAACGCGGTGCTGCTCAGTTTCATGGGTGAAGCTCCTTACTTTCTTTTTTTAATGCCGGTCTTTTTCGGTGATCCGGCTATTTGGTGTGAACTCATGCAGGCATCGCAAACGTTTGCTATAGGCCGGATCGGCGAATTACGGCAATACGCTTGCGTGAGGGCGCAATCCGCCCCCAGCGTTCTGACTAATCGGTTATTGGTCGATACTGACGCCCGAGAACACGTTACGACCGAAAGGACTCACCTTGAATCCTTCGACTTTGGCGCTCAACGGCTGGTTGACCGTCGAGTGGGCGACCGGCGTGATGGGCACCTGCTGCTTGAGGTACTGCTGCGCCTGTTTGTAGAGCACCGTGCGCTGGTCACGGTCAGTGACGACTTTGGCCTGCTTGATCAGCTTGTCGTAAGCCGGATCACACCACATGGAGTAGTTGTTGCCGCCAATGGCATCGCAGCTGTACAGCGTGCCGAGCCAGTTGTCCGGGTCGCCATTGTCACCGGTCCAGCCGATCAGGCTGATGTCGTGCTCGCCGTTCTTGGTGCGCTTGATGTACTCGCCCCATTCGTAGCTGACGATCTTGACCTTGAGGCCGATCTTCGCCCAATCCGCCTGGAGCATTTCGGCCATCAACTTGGCGTTGGGGTTGTACGGACGCTGAACCGGCATGGCCCAGAGAGTGATTTCGGTGCCTTCCTTGACGCCGGCGGCCCTGAGCAATTCCTTGGCCTTTTCCGGGTTGTAGGCGGCGTCTTTAATCGTCTCGTCGTAGGACCATTGAGTCGGTGGCATGGCGTTCATTGCCAGTTGACCGGCGCCTTGATAGACGGCGTTGAGAATGCCTTGCTTGTTAACCGCCATGTCCAGCGCCTGGCGCACTTCGAGCTGGTCGAACGGTTTGTGCCGCACGTTATAGGCGATGTAACCAAGGTTGAACCCGGGCTTTTCGATCAATTGCAGTTTCGGATCGTTTTTCAGCGCGGTCACGTCGGCGGGGCGTGGGTGCAGGGTGATCTGGCATTCGTTGGCCTTGAGCTTCTGCACGCGCACCGAGGCGTCGGTGTTGATGGCGAAAATCAGGTTGTCGAGCTTGACCCGGCTCGGGTCCCAGTACTGCTTGTTGCCGCTGTAACGGATGTTGGAATCTTTCTGGTAGCTCTTGAACACGAACGGGCCAGTGCCGATCGGCTTCTGGTTGATGTCGCTCGGCTTGCCGGAGGCCAGCAGCTGATCGGCGTATTCGGCGGACAGAATCGCGGCGAAGCTCATGGCGATGTTCTGGATGAACGCGGCGTCGACGCTGTTGAGCGTCATCACCACGGTCAGCGGCCCGGTTTTCTCGACCTTGGCGATGTTCTTGTTCAGGCTCATCCCGTTGAAATACGGGAACTCGGTTGGATAAGCCTTGCGGAAGGGTTGCTGCGGATCGAGCATGCGATTGAAGGTAAAAAGCACGTCATCGGCGTTGAAATCGCGGGTCGGCGTGAAGTATTTGGTGGTATGAAATTTCACCCCTTCGCGCAGGTGAAAAGTGTACTTGAGGCCGTCCTCGGAAATATCCCAGCTCGTTGCCAGGCCCGGTACGACGTTGGTGGCGCCTTTTTCAAACTCTGCCAATCGGTTGTACAGCGGCTCGGCGGCGTCGTTATCGGTCGCCGTGGTGTATTGCGCGGTGTCGAAACCGGCGGGGCTGCCTTCGGAGCAGAACACCAGGCTGTTATTGGCGGCCTGGCTAACGGAAGTGACGGCCAGCAGGCCGGTGCCCAGCAATGCGGATAAAACCAAGGTATGGCGCATGACGCTCCCTCTTTTTGTAGTGTTTATTCAATGCGCCGCGACCCCGAGTGGGGGGCTGCATTGAGCTCAAACCAATACGGGCAGCAAACCGATAGCCACGCAATCGCTGGTCAGATCCCGACGGTAGGTGCCGTGGGTCTGGCAGTAAATGCGCTGAGTCCTAAAGACTCGTAGGAAAAGGCAACGCGTCCTAACCCCTGGCTGCGTCAGACAGCGGATTAGGATGTAGGCAAATTCCTATCTTCTCGGCAGAAAAAAGCAGCGGCGTCGCTGAAAACGTCGCCGCTGCCTTTTCTTATTTGCTGACGCTAACGCCGTAGAAGGAGTTCAAGCCAAACGGGCTGATCTTGAAGTCCTGCACGTTGTTGCGCATGGGTTGGAACACCGTCGAGTGAGCGATAGGTGTCATTGGAACAGCATCTTTGAGGACGTGTTGCGCCTGCTTGTACAGTTCGGTGCGCTTGGCCTGATCGGTCGTGCGTTTGGCTTCCTTGACGATGCCGTCGAACTTCTTGTCGCACCACTTGGAGAAGTTGTTGCCTTGCAGCGAATCGCAGCCGAACAGCACGTTCAGCCAGTTGTCCGGGTCACCGTTGTCGCCGCTCCAGCCAATCAGCATCGCGCCGTTTTCGCCGCCTTTGGAACGCTTGATGTACTCGCCCCATTCGTAGGTGACGATCTTGGCCTTGATACCGATCTTGGCCCAGTCGGACTGGAGCATTTCGGCCATCAGCTTGGCGTTGGGGTTATAGGGACGTTGCACCGGCATTGCCCACAGGTTGATCTCGGTGCCTTCCTTGATGCCGGCTTCCTTGAGCAGTTCTTTGGCTTTCTCAGGGTTGTACGGCGCGTCCTTGATGGTGGTGTCATAAGACCATTGGGTCGGTGGCATGGCGTTGACGGCCAGCTGGCCAGCACCCTGGTAAACCGAATCGATGATCTGCTGCTTGTTGACGGCCATGTCCAGTGCCTGACGCACTTTCAACTGAGCCATCGGGTTTGGCTGATCGCTGCCCTTGATCTTGTCCATCACGTTGTAGGCGATGTAGCCCAGGTTGAAACCAGCCTGGTCAGGCACCTTCAGGGTTTTGTCTTCCTTCAACGCTTTCAGATCGGCCGGACGAGGGAACAGGGTGATCTGACACTCGTTCTTTTTCAGCTTCTGGATGCGTACCGACGGGTCGGTGGTGATGGCGAAGATCAGGTTATCGATCTTCACGTCGTCAGGCTTCCAGTAGTCCTTGTTCCCGGTGTAGCGGATGTTGGAGTCTTTCTGGTAGCTCTTGAACACGAACGGGCCAGTACCGACCGGCTTCTGGTTGATGTCGGCGGCTTTGCCTTCCTTGAGCAGCTGGGCAGCGTACTCAGCGGACTGGACCGAGGCGAAACTCATGGCCATGTTCTGGATGAACGCGGCATCCACTTCTTTGAGCGTGAACTTGACGGTGTGGTCGTCGACTTTATCGATCTTGGTGATGTTGGTATCCATCCCCATGTCGGTGAAGTACGGGAATTCAGTCGGGTACGCCTTACGGAACGGATCATCCTTGTTAATCATGCGATTAAAGGTGAACAGCACGTCGTCGGCGTTGAACTCACGAGTTGGCTTGAAGTACGGGGTGGTGTGAAACTTGACGCCTTCGCGCAGGTGGAAGGTGTAAGTCAGGCCGTCATCGGAAATGTCCCACTTGGTCGCCAGACCAGGAACAACGGCGGTGCCGCCGCGCTCGAACTGGGTCAGGCGGTTGAACATGGTCTCTGCAGAGGCGTCGAAGTCGGTTCCGGTGGTGTACTGACCAGGATCGAAACCGGCCGGGCTCCCTTCGGAGCAAAACACCAGGTTAGTCGCCGCTTGGGCGAATGGTGCGCTGGCTAACAAGCTTGCGCCGACTAAAAACGGAATGACCGCGTGTTTAAGCATGGTGGCCTCATGATTTGTTGTCATTTTTGGAATTAGAGGACGACCTCGTGAGTCGACCTGCGGATACTTATGCAGGGGCCATACCCAATGCAAGATCCTGAATGGCTCCAAACCTTAAACAGTGGCACGAACGTACCTTAATGTCGCATATGTATAAATTCCCGCACATTTGACCGTTTGCGCAGGTTTTTTACGGTGCAAAACGCGCACCGACACGGGGCAACCGGGGCGTCTGGTGCACCCGGTTGGCGCCTGGTGTTACTTATTTATACCCACTCCATAGAAGGGTGTAAGGCCGAAAGGGCTGATCTTGAAGTCGGTGACTTCCTTGCGCAGTGGCTGGAACACGGTCGAGTTGGCGACAGGCGTGATAGGTACTTGTTGCTTAAGGATTTGCTGTGCCTGCTGGTACAGTTTGACCCGCTGCTGTTTGTCAGTGGACACCTTCGCTTGCTGCACCAGCTTGTCGTAGGCCGGGTCGCACCATTTGGCGTAATTGCTACCTTTCACCGCAGCGCAGCTGTAGAGCACGCCGAGCCAGTTGTCCGGGTCACCGTTATCGCCGGTCCAGCCGTAGATCATCGCGTCGTGCTCGCCGTTCTTGGCGCGCTTGATGTACTCGCCCCACTCATAGCTGACGATGTTGGCCTTGATCCCGACTTTCTCCCAATCCTGCTGGATCATCTGCGCCGACATCCGGGCGTTGGGGTTGGAGGCACGCTGCACGGTCATGGCCCACAAATTGATGGTGGTACCGGGCGCAACCCCTGCTTCTTTTAGTAGCGCGCGGGCTTTGGTCGGGTCGTGCGGTGCATCCTTGATGGTCGGGTCATAGGACCATTGCGCCGGGGGCAGGGCGTTCTGCGCCAGCTGCCCGGCACTCTGGTAGACCGCTTTGATGATCGCCGGTTTATCGATAGCCATGTCCAGCGCCTGACGGACCTTGAGCTGGTCCAGCGGCGGATGGGTTACGTTGTAGGCGAGGAAACCGAGGTTGAAACCGGCCTGTTTGAGCACGGTCAGGTTCGGGTCTTTCTCCATGACTTCGATGTCTGCCGGGCGCGGGTAGCCGCTGACCTGACACTCGCCGGCCTTGAGCTTCTGCAAGCGCACGGCGGCATCGGGGGTGATCGAGAAAATCAGGTTATCGAGTTTCACGTCCTCGGGCTTCCAGTAGGCCTTGTTGGCGGCGTAGCGGATCTGCGAGTCCTTTTGATAGCGCTTGAACACGAACGGGCCGGTGCCGACCGGTTTCTGGTTGAGGTCGGCGGCTTTGCCTTCCTTTAACAGTTGGGCGGCGTACTCGGCGGACTGCACCGAGGCGAAGCTCATGGCGAGGTTCTGCACGAACGCGGCGTCGATGTTGTTCAGGCTGAAGCGCACGGTGTGGTCGTCGATCTTGTCGATGCTTTTGATCGTGGTGTTCAGGCCCATGTCGGTGAAGTACGGCGATTCGGCGGGGTAGGCTTTACGGAAGGCATTCTGCGGGTCGAGCAGGCGCTGGAAGGTGAACAGGACGTCATCGGCGTTGAAGTCGCGGGTCGGGGTGAAGTAGTCGGTGGTGTGGAATTTCACGCCGTCGCGCAGGTGGAATGTGTAGCTGAGGCCGTCCTTGCTCACATCCCAACTTGTCGCTAATCCGGGTTCGACTTCGGTGCCACCGCGTTTGAATTGGGTGAGGCGGTTGAAGACGGTTTCGGCTGAGGCGTCGAAGTCGGTGCCGCTGGTGTATTGGCTGGGGTCGAAGCCGGCGGGGCTGGCTTCTGAGCAGTAGACCAGGGTGGTGGCGGCTTGGGCGGTTTGTGCGAGTGATGCGGTTGTAGCGAGGGCGAGAGCAAGCAGAAGTGGTTTGACGGTGGTTCTTTCCATGGAGTCCCCGTGGGTTTGGCGGCGGTGTTTTTCTGAGGGTAGCGTTGTTGGCGGGGCGGGCGGAAATATCGTTTTTTGAGGGGGACCCCTCTATCCGGGCATAGTCGGCCGGTTTTTGCGTTGATGGCGGACTGTAGGAGCTGCCGAAGGCTGCGATCTTTTGATCTTGAAAATCAACGTCATAAGATCGCAGCCTTCGGCAGCTCCTACGCAAAGCGGTGTCAGGCGGGCGTTGTGGGTGAAGTGAATTCCGTTTCACGTTGCTTGAATGAGCGCATGGCTCACGCCGCATACCGGGTCCGACTAAAAAACAGCGCAGCCCCGAGGGCGATAGCATTGGTTGAAACGATGCCCAGATCGAAGCCTGCGATGAAAGGCGGCAGCATCAAAATACTCGAAAACCCCAGAGCGACCAGCGCAATGCCCAGCCATTTTCTGAGGCCATAGGATTTCAGATAGAAGAACAACAGCAGGAACACTGCATAAGCCACGGCGTACAGGCCATATTCTTTCATGGTCTCACCCGCCTTGAGTCTTGATGATCATGGACGATGCTGAGTGCTGAGGGCCTATGCCGCCGCTGACCTGTGCATCCAGGCTGACGATGACATCGCCGGCGTGATAAGTCGGCAATGTGCTCAGCGTGAACTCGCGGACTGCCCATCCCACCGGGATGGCCGCAGCGGGCATGAATTTACCTGCCGCTGCGGCGAAAACACCACTGGTGAGGTTGGCGATACTTGTTCGTTGGGCATTGAGTAAATCCCCCTGTAGCCGGGTCAGGGGTTTGGAGATCCCGACCATCATTTGGCAAGGCAAATCCTTGGCGAGCATTTTGTCGTAGAGCTCCACCACCAGATTGCTCACTTCATAGTGGGCGGCTTTCGCTTCACCAAAATGCAGTGTTCTGAGGCCACCCCGTTCACTGGCTGACAGAGTGAAGCGCGATACGTTGAAGACAATTCCATGGTTGCCGGAAAACTGATCCCTTTCAAACTTCAATGCTCGCATCCTTATCGAGTCTGGAAAGGCAGGGAGTTTCTCTTAGCTCCTGGGCTTTCGCAAATGCAAAATCAAAAGCAGATGACACCGCCCTGCTGTGTGCGGGCTTGCTCGCGAAGGCTGCCTGACAACCGGCCAATCTGTTAATGGGTGTTTAAGAAATTAGTCTTGGCCATAGAGCTTTCCCACGCATTTTTCAGGTTGCCGGGTAGGAAGCAGTGCCTCTAATCTTTGGCTGTCGCTGAAAAATCAGTGATCGGGAGTGAGATCCCGGCTAAACGATTGGAAACCCACGCGAGCCACTCCATAATTGCCGCCAGCTTATCCGCTGCCAGCAAATGCGTTATGGCGGCTGTGTGCGGGCAGACCTCGGTCTGGCCGGGTTCCTTTTGCCGGTAATCTCACACCGCACATAGCTGCCACCTCTTCGCCGAGTGAGATCGGAAATTGATGGCTCCAACTTCAAAAGGAAAATTGCATGGATAAGTTAATCCCGGACCCACCCTTCAACACCACCACCCCCAACGCCGAAGCCTTGCGCACCGAAGAATTACTCAAAGACCGCGAAGCCATAAAACGCGCCCTCAATTACTACCTCGATCCACCCGCCCCATACGCCCCGACACCCCGTCGTCCCAGCACGATGTATATGATCGCCCCCAACATGGATACCGAAAGCCTGTTGGCACAAGCCTGCGAGTCATTGGCCTCGGCCAGCGTCCTGGCCAGTGATTTCGCCACCCACCTGATCGGCCCGCAGCGCAATACAGTGTTGGCGATTCAACAAATCATCATGTTGGCGGAGCTGGCGGTGAACCGAGCGTTGGATAACGTCGATCCGCAGGTGTAGGCAGGCGTTCGGTCAAGTTGACCGTGTCATCGTTCTTCGCGAGCAAGCCCGCTCCCACAGTTGATTTGTGTCGTACACAAAATTTGTGAATGACGATGAAAAACTGTGGGAGCGGGCTTGCTCGCGAAGGCGGTGGATCAGTCACTACAAAACTGACTGACCCGCCATCGCATCAAGGCATCAACACTTCAATCGCCCCATCCGCCGTCATGCTGACCTGGCTGGTCCCGGCTTCAACTTCTGGCGTCACCGGTGCCGAATCCATGCCGGCAGCGGCTTTCATCATCATCGGCCCGCGCATGTACGGTTGTGGATAACCGTTGCTGTTGAGGTTCAGGTTGACGATTTTGTAGCTCTTGCCGCCCAGGGCGTCGGTGGCCAGTTGGGCACGGGACTTGAAGGCGGTCACGGCTTCCTTGAGCAGGGCGTCTTCGCTGGCTTTGCGGGTTGGGGTGGCGATGGCGAAGTCCATGCCGCCCATTTTCAGGTCGGTGAGCAGTTCACCGGTGAGTTTGGAGAGGGCGGCGAAGTCCGAGCTTTCCAGGCGCAGTTCGGCGCGTTCACGCCAACCGATGATTTTCTGGCCTTTGGTGTCGTAGATCGGGTAGCTGTTGCGGCTGCCCTGGCGCAGGGTGATGTCTTTGACTTCTTTAGCCTGTGCCAGCGCCTTGTTTATGGTGGTGCTGACGTCGGCGGCGAGTTTGGCCGGGTCGCTGTTTTGCTCTTCGGTGTAGAGGGTCACGATCATCAGGTCGCGGGCCACTTCCTGGCTGACTTCGGCGCGCAGGGAGATCTGGTTGTAATGCAGTTCGTCGACGGCCAGGGCCGGAAGGCTGGCGACGGTGCCAACGCTTAAGGCAAGAAGGGCGGCGCTGCGGCGCAATGTGTGCATGAAAAGCTCCTTGGACGATGCGCAGGGGTTAAGGTCCGAACCTGCGTGAAACCATCAGACTCTAGCTTCAATGGTCCGGTTCGCACAGTTACAACTTCTATACAGATAATCAGCAGGTGGCTGCTTCGCAGCCAATCGCGGGCAAGCCACGCTCCCACAGGGGAACGCATTCCAATGTGGGAGCGTGGCTTGCCCGCGAAGGCGTCCTTATAGACGCAGCAATTCTTTCTGCCATGTGGTCGTTTGCCGCACTTTTGCCTCTCAGGCCCGCGGCTTGGTTATACTCCGTGCGATCCGCCTGGAGCGCTCATCAGGAGAGCTCATGCTCGCCCCCGTTCAAATCACTTCCGCCACTCGTCAGAACCTCTGGCGGCTTACGTTCATCCGCACCTTGGTGCTGGCCGCTCAGGCCGGTTCTGTGGGGCTGGCCTACTGGTTCGACCTGCTGCCGTTGCCGTGGGTGCAACTGGCAATGACCCTGGGTTGCTCGATGCTGCTGTGCGCGTTCACGGCGGTTCGTCTGCGCACGTCGTGGCCGGTGACCGAGCTCGAATACGCCTTGCAACTGGCCTGTGACCTGTTTATCCACAGTGCCTTGCTGTACTTCTCCGGCGGCTCGACCAATCCGTTCGTCTCTTATTACCTGGTGCCATTGACCATCGCCGCCGTGACGCTGCCATGGCGTTATTCGGTGATTCTGTCGGGTATCGCGCTGGCGCTTTATACGTTGCTGCTGGCGCGGTTCTACCCGTTGGAAACGTTCCCGATCGCCCGGGAAAACCTGCAGATCTACGGCATGTGGCTGAGCTTTGCCCTGGCGGCGGCGGTGATTACGTTCTTCGCCGCCCGCATGGCCGAAGAGCTGCGTCGTCAGGAAGAATTGCGCGCCATTCGTCGCGAAGAAGGCCTGCGCGATCAGCAATTGCTGGCCGTCGCGACCCAGGCGGCGGGTGCCGCCCATGAGCTGGGCACACCGCTGGCGACCATGAGCGTGCTGCTCAAGGAAATGCGCCAAGACCATCCAGACCCGCTGTTGCAGGACGATTTGAGCGTGCTGCAGGATCAGGTCAAACTCTGCAAAGAGACCTTGCAGCAGTTGGTCCGGGCGGCGGAAGCCAATCGTCGCTTGGCGGTGGAGATGCAAGACGTCACCGATTGGCTCGACGAAGCCCTGAACCGCTGGCACTTGATGCGCCCGGAAGCCAGTTATCGCTTCCAGCGCCTGGGCCAGGGTACCGTGCCGCGCATGGCACCGCCGCCGGACCTGACTCAGGCCCTGCTGAATTTGCTGAACAACGCCGCCGATGCGTGCCCCGAAGGCTTGCAAGTGACGCTGGACTGGAATGCCGAGGACTTGACCATCAGCATTCGCGACCATGGCGCCGGTGTGCCACTGGCTATTGCCGAGCAGATTGGCAAACCGTTTTTTACCACCAAGGGCAAAGGTTTCGGCCTGGGCCTGTTTTTGAGCAAGGCCAGCGTGACACGCGCCGGCGGCTCAGTGAAACTCTACAGTCATGAGGAAGGTGGCACGCTTACCGAGCTGCGCCTGCCCCGTGTCGCCCGAGGAGACGAACATGAGTGACGAGATCCAAGTCGAAGGCGAAGAACTGCCGCATTTGCTGCTGGTAGACGACGACGCAACCTTCACCCGTGTGATGGCCCGCGCCATGGCCCGCCGCGGTTTTCGCGTGAGCACCGCAGGGTCCGCCGAAGAAGGCCTGACCATCGCCCAGGCCGACATACCGGATTACGCCGCCCTGGATCTGAAAATGGACGGCGATTCGGGCTTGGTGTTGTTGCCCAAACTGCTGGAACTCGACCCGGAAATGCGCGTGGTGATCCTCACCGGTTACTCGAGCATTGCCACCGCCGTCGAGGCGATCAAGCGTGGCGCCTGCAATTACCTGTGCAAACCGGCGGACGCCGATGACGTGCTGGCCGCGTTGCTCTCCGAGCACGCCGACCTCGATACCCTGGTGCCGGAAAACCCGATGTCCGTGGATCGCCTCCAGTGGGAGCACATCCAGCGCGTATTGACCGAGCACGAAGGCAACATCTCCGCTACTGCCCGCGCCTTGGGCATGCACCGCCGCACGCTGCAGCGCAAACTGCAGAAGCGTCCGGTCCGTCGCTGAACCGGCGCTGAACAATTGTTGTCACACCTCGTTACAAGCCGGGCCGATCATTTATGATCGGCTCGTGTGTGTTCTTTTCTTTATCGAGCCTTATCCATGAATCAGAACGCTGAATATTCCGCGGTCAACGATGCTGTGCGCGGGCAGTTTTTTCGCAAAGTCTGGGCGATGACCACGCCTTACTGGCGCAGCGAAGAGAAGGGCAAGGCCTGGACGTTGCTGATCGCGGTGATCGCGCTGTCGTTGTTCAGCGTGGCGATTTCGGTGTGGATAAACAGTTGGTACAAGGATTTCTACAACGCCCTGCAGAGGAAGGATGACGCGGCGTTCTGGCAATTGATCCTGTACTTCTGCGGCATCGCCGCCGTGGCGATTCTCGGCGCGGTGTACCGGCTTTACCTGACTCAGATGCTGACCATTCGCTGGCGAGCCTGGCTCACCGAGAAACACTTCGCCCGCTGGCTCGGCGACAAGAATTACTACCAGCTGGAGCAGGGCGGTTACACCGATAACCCGGACCAGCGGATTTCCGAAGACCTCAATAAATTCACCACCAACACCTTGGGCCTGGGCCTTGGTTTGATCCGTAACGTCGTCAGCCTGGTATCGTTTTCGATCATTTTGTGGGGCGTGTCGGGCAGCATCGAAGTGTTTGGTTTCACGATCCCCGGCTACATGTTCTGGTGCGCACTGGTTTACGCCGCGGTCGGCAGTTGGCTGACGCATGTGATCGGTCGGCGCTTGATCGGCCTCAACAATAACCAGCAACGTTTCGAAGCCGACCTGCGTTTCTCCATGGTGCGAGTCCGTGAGAATGCCGAAAGCATTGCGCTGTATAACGGTGAGCCGAACGAGAACCGTCGTCTGAGCAGTCGCTTTGGCCTGGTCTGGCACAATTTCTGGGACATCATGAAAGTGTCCAAGCGCCTGACCTTCTTCACCTCCGGTTATGCCCAGATCGCAATTATTTTCCCGTTCATGGTCGCTGCGCCGCGTTACTTCGCCGGCAAGATCGAGCTCGGTGAGCTGATGCAAATCAACTCCGCGTTCGGCAACGTGCAGGAGAACTTCAGCTGGTTCATCAGCGCGTACCAGGACCTCGCCGAGTGGCGTGCCACTTGTGATCGTCTGCTGAGTTTCCGCCAGGCAATGACTGACAACGAAGAGCGTTCGCCAGCCATCGACGTGCAGAATCAAGGCTCGGCGTTGAAGGTGCACAACCTTGGCCTCGACCTCGCTGACGGTCGTCATCTGCTGACCAACGCCGACATGACCGTGGAGGAGGGTGAGCGCGTCATGCTCAGCGGTCGTTCTGGCAGCGGGAAATCGACTTTGCTGCGGGCGATGGGGCACCTTTGGCCGGCCGGCCACGGCAGCATCCGTCTGCCGACGGGACGGTATTTGTTCCTGCCGCAAAAACCCTATCTGCCGATTGGCACCCTGCGCGAGGTGCTGAGTTATCCACAGCCGGGCGACACCTACCCGCACGAGCGCTACGTCCACGTGCTGGAAACCTGCCGCTTGCCGCACCTGGTTTCGCGTCTGGATGAAGCCAACCACTGGCAGCGCATGCTTTCGCCGGGCGAGCAGCAACGTCTGGCCTTCGCCCGCGCGCTGCTTTATGCGCCGCAATGGCTGTACATGGACGAAGCCACTTCGGCGATGGACGAAGAAGATGAAGCGTCGTTGTATCAGGCGTTGATCGATGAATTGCCTGGACTGAGCATCGTCAGCGTTGGCCATCGCAGCAGCCTGAAGCGTTTCCATCCACGGCATGTGCGTATCGAGAATGGGCATCTGGTAGACCAGGCCGTGACCGCCTGACACCACACCCTCTGTAGGAGCGAGGCTTGCCCGCGAAGGCCTTCACGCGGTTTCCGACTGAGGGCCGCGTTATCGTTCTTCGCGGGCAAGCCTCGCTCCTACGGGTGTGGTGGTGATCGTACAACTCGCATGCGCTATGATGCGGATTCAGCCGAATTTTTGAGACAGACGTTCACCATGGAAAACCCGATCGACGCACCTCGCCTCCCTCGCAAGCGCCGCAGCCTCGCTCAGGAACTGGTGACGGTGCTGTCCGAGCAGATCCGCGACGGTCACCTCAAGCGTGGCGACAAGTTGCCCACCGAGTCGGCGATCATGGATGCCCATGGCGTCAGTCGCACCGTGGTGCGCGAAGCGATTTCCCGTTTGCAGGCCGCAGGCCAGGTCGAAACCCGTCATGGCATCGGCACCTTCGTGCTCGATACCCCGAGCCCGAGCGGTTTCCGTATTGATCCGGCCACCGTGGTGACCTTGCGCGATGTGCTGGCGATTCTGGAATTGCGCATCAGCCTGGAAGTGGAATCCGCCGGCCTTGCCGCGCAACGCCGCAGCCCCGAGCAACTGGCGTTGATGCGCGCGGCGCTGGATGCATTGAATGAAAGTGTCTCCCATGCCAGCGATGCCGTGGCGTCCGACTTCCAGTTCCACCTGCAAATCGCCCTGGCGACGGGCAACCGCTATTTCACCGACATCATGACCCACCTGGGCACCAGCATCATTCCGCGAACGCGCCTGAACTCCGCGCGCCTGGCCCATGATGATCAGCAGCACTACATGAGTCGCCTGAGCCGTGAGCATGAAGAGATTTACGATGCGATTGCACGGCAGGATTCCGATGCGGCGCGAGCGGCCATGCGGTTGCACCTGACGAATAGCCGCGAGCGGTTGCGCCAGGCGCATGAAGAGGCGCAGGCGCAGCGGGGTTAGGCCCCCTTCGCTTCGTAGTCGACGTACTCGATTGTGTTGTCCATCAGCACCTTGAATTTCTTCCGAGTGATGAGCCAGTTTTTTCCGGGGATCATCTCAAACTCGACGAAATCTCCAACGTTCACGTGGAGATCGAAGTTCATGAGCATTTCCAGAGGCGCATGCTTGGTTCTGACTGGAAATTTAAATCGATGGGGTGTGTTCATGGACGCTGACCTGAGCAGTGATTGAGCGGCGATTTAGCCTTGTTCAGGGACTGCTTAAAACTGTTAGAAATAGCAGTTTCGATGAACGGTCAGTGTGCATTTTCACTTTCCGTTGGGCCTGGAATAACGCCTTCGCGAGCAAGCCCGCTCCCACACTTGATCCCGGTTGTTCACAAAAAATGCGTTCACCAAGATCCAATGTGTGCGGGCTTGCTCGCGAGAGGGCCGGCGGCCATCTCGCAGTAGCTTCAGCCAGTCCTCAAAATCGAACGATCCACCCTCACCGCCAACCCGGCAGCCCCAGGTTTGGCATCGAAAACCGCATGCCCGCGTTCATCCACAAGCGCCCGGGCAACCGGCACGCCCTTCGACAACAACTCCAATGGCGCACCTTTCAGCGATTGGCCAGAAGCCAGTTCCAGTTTCAATTTGATAGTCATCAGTGATCTCCTTATCAGGCATTGGCCGCTGAATTCAGCACGCCAGTTGGTTGGTAGTCCTTGAGCAGCAGGTACGTGCTCCAGCCCCACCAGTCGTCCACGGTGGCGGTATCGTTCAGGTTGTTGACGTCCTTGCGCCGCAATACCTTGTCGCCCTCGACCTTGAACAGTGGCGAGAAATTGCCGGCCGGGTTCAGAACCGCTTGCAGGTCGGGTAGCCTTTTCAACGCAGCAAAGCTGCCAGCCGATGGTGCAGTGCCACTGAGGTACGCCGCGAACACTTCATCCGCAGACACCTGAACGGCCTGATTCACCTGGACGCGATTGGCGCTGTCGATCGCGTCGAAGTAGCGCTTGTCGCCATAGGCGTGCCAGCGATCGCCATTGCCATTGCTCACGTTGAGGCCGAACTTGCTGTCTTCATCGTGCATGAAGCGGGTAATCAACGAGCCGAGATCACTGGGCGTGACCACTGCCGCCAGCTGTTTACGCGGTACTCGCAGGTGACCGGCGGAATACAGGTCGGTCAAAGAGTGATCGGCAAAAGCGTTCATCGCATAGGCCAGTTCCAACTGCTTTTCATCGCCGCTGTTGTGGGCCAGCACTGCTTGTTGCAGCGCTGCCGTGTGCCCGGCGATGTAGGCCAGCAACGCCCATTCGGCAAAGTGGTCAGCATTGTTGGCGGCCAGTTTCAGATAACGCCCCAAAGGGAATAGCGCCGAAACGAAACTGCCGCCACCGGTGATCTTGTTCCACTCTTCCGACAACGTATCACCTAGGGCGTCATAAGCCTCATGAGGCTCTTTACCGTCCCTGATCGCTTGATTGATGGCGGCGATTTCTTTCTGCATGACACCGAGGATCAACTTCGCCTCGGCGTTTGAGGCCGGCAGTACCGCCAGGGAGTTGAAGGCGTTGGTAAAGCGCTGGGTTCGGTCTGCGGCTGTTGCGCCTTCGCAGATCGGTTGGTCGGGAATTCCATAAAAATCACCCCCCAGTGCAATCACTTGTCCATAGGTCAATGCCAGGCCATTGGGCAGGTGCAACTCCACCTGCGAGGCCGGTATGGCAGGAGCATCCTTGACGAAACGCAGCAGGGTGCTGTCGCCGATCGCGGTATGTTCTGCACCTTCAAACCTCAGCTGCGGCGTGCCTTTCAGCGATTTCTCCGGTGGCGTCGGCAGCGGGCCCTGACGCTGATGTTTGAGGTTGTGATGGCTGCCGGCAGTGAGTTTAAGTGTGTCGCCATTGCCAGAAAGGGCGATGCCGTGCTCGGTAAAAAGATCATCCAGATCGGCGATGATCTGTCGGGTATTTTCCTTCGGTTGTGCGTATAGACCTGACATTTCTAGCTCCTTGATATGTCGTAGGTAGAATCAAATTTAACTGTATGCATATACAGTTGTCTGGATCATAGATCAGAAATTTCCTACGTCAAGGGATTACTTTTTCCGACGCAAATTTTGCGGCTCGCGATGAAATGCAGTTGACGGTTGTATTTTAAGTTGTACGATGACCTACAACTTCGGCGAAGGCTGAACGGTTTTCTCACACAACGTTGCTACCCAGGGTGTTCGAATAATGAATCCACAAGAACTGAAGTCCATCCTCTCTTCCGGTCTGCTGTCATTCCCGGTCACCGACTTCAATGCTCAGGGCGATTTCCATCGCGCGGGCTACATCAAGCGTCTCGAATGGCTGGCCCCATACGGCGCCTCGGCATTGTTCGCCGCGGGCGGCACCGGTGAGTTCTTCTCTCTGGCGGCCAGCGAATATTCGGAAATCATCAAGACTGCCGTCGACACTTGCGCTACCAGCGTGCCAATTCTTGCCGGCGTAGGCGGCGCCACCCGCCAGGCCATCGAATACGCTCAGGAAGCCGAGCGTCTGGGCGCCAAAGGCCTGTTGCTGCTGCCGCACTACCTGACCGAAGCCAGCCAGGACGGTGTTGCCGACCACGTTGAGGCGGTATGCAAATCGGTAAAAATCGGCGTGGTGGTTTACAACCGCAACGTCTGCCGCCTGACCGCGCCACTGCTGGAACGTCTGGCCGAGCGCTGCCCGAACCTGATCGGTTACAAGGATGGCCTGGGCGATATCGAGTTGATGGTGTCGATCCGTCGCCGCCTCGGTGATCGCTTCAGCTACCTGGGCGGTTTACCGACCGCTGAAGTCTACGCCGCGGCCTACAAGGCGCTGGGCGTACCGGTTTACTCCTCGGCGGTGTTCAACTTCATCCCGAAAACCGCGATGGATTTCTACCACGCCATTGCTCGCGAAGATCACGCCACCGTCGGCAAGATCATCGACGACTTCTTCCTGCCGTACCTGGACATCCGTAACCGCAAGGCCGGTTACGCCGTGAGCATCGTCAAGGCCGGGGCAAAAATTGCAGGCTTCGACGCAGGTCCTGTGCGTGCGCCGCTGACCGATCTGACGGGCGAAGAGTACGAAATGCTCGCCGCGCTGATCGACAAGCAAGGTGCGCAATAACACTCGATTAAACCAAGGCCGCTGAGCAATCAGCGGCTTCTTGCGTGAGGAGATCTTCAAGTGGCTGATGCAAAGCGTTACGACAACTACATCAATGGCGAATGGGTGGTGGGCAGTGATTACTGCGCCAACATCAACCCCTCCGAGCTGACCGATACCATCGGCGATTACGCCAAGGCTGATCTGGCTCAGGTCCACGCCGCCATCGACGCCGCTCGCGCCGCGTTCCCGGCCTGGTCCACTTCGGGCATCCAGGCTCGCCACGATTCATTGGATAAAGTCGGCACTGAGATCCTCGCCCGCCGCGAAGAACTCGGCACGCTGCTGGCCCGGGAAGAGGGCAAGACCTTGCCCGAAGCCATCGGCGAAGTGACCCGCGCCGGCAACATCTTCAAGTTCTTCGCCGGTGAATGCCTGCGCCTGTCCGGCGACTATTTGCCGTCGGTGCGTCCGGGCGTGAACGTTGAAGTGACTCGCGAAGCGCTGGGCGTGGTCGGTCTGATCACGCCATGGAACTTCCCGATCGCGATCCCTGCGTGGAAAATTGCCCCGGCCCTGGCCTACGGCAACTGCGTTGTGCTGAAACCGGCGGATCTGGTGCCGGGTTGCGCCTGGGCGCTGGCGGAAATCATTTCCCGAGCAGGCTTCCCGGCCGGCGTGTTCAACCTGGTGATGGGCAGCGGTCGCGTGGTTGGCGATGCGCTGGTGCAGAGCCCGAAAGTTGATGGCATCAGCTTCACCGGTTCCGTGGGTGTGGGTCGCCAGATCGCTGTTAGCTGCGTGTCGCGTCAGGCCAAGGTTCAGCTGGAAATGGGCGGCAAGAACCCGCAGATCATTCTCGATGACGCCGACCTCAAGCAAGCGGTCGAGCTGTCGGTACAGAGCGCGTTCTATTCCACCGGCCAGCGTTGCACCGCGTCGAGCCGCTTCATCGTCACCGCCGGGATTCACGACAAATTCGTCGAAGCCATGGCCGAGCGCATGAAGTCGATCAAGGTTGGCCATGCGCTGAAAACCGGCACTGATATCGGTCCGGTCGTCTCGCAGGCTCAGCTTGAACAGGACATGAAATACATCGACATCGGCCAGTCCGAAGGTGCGCGTCTGGTCAGTGGCGGTGGTCTGGTGACGTGCGACACCGAAGGCTACTTCCTCGCGCCGACGCTGTTTGCCGACAGCACAGCTGCGATGCGCATCAGCCGCGAAGAGATCTTCGGCCCGGTGGCCAACATCGTTCGCGTCGCCGATTACGAGGCAGCGCTGGCCATGGCCAACGACACCGAGTTCGGCCTGTCAGCGGGTATCGCCACCACGTCGCTGAAGTACGCCAACCACTTCAAGCGCCACTCCCAGGCCGGGATGGTGATGGTCAACCTGCCGACCGCCGGCGTGGATTACCACGTTCCGTTTGGTGGGCGTAAAGGTTCATCCTATGGCTCACGTGAGCAAGGTCGCTATGCACAAGAGTTTTACACGGTCGTGAAGACTGCCTACATCGGTTCCTGATACACCGCAGTACCCCCTGTAGGAGCTGTCGAGTGAAACGAGGCTGCGATCTTTGCTTTTAAAGATCAAAAGATCGCAGCCTCGTTTCACTCGACAACTCCTACAGCCCCTACGGGGAACACAACAGCTTCACCCGCGCATAAAAATAATCAGTGGGAGTACATCTACAATGCAATCGACCAAGCCGACTCACGTCCGCTATTTGATCCTGCTCATGCTGTTTCTGGTGACCACGATCAACTACGCCGACCGGGCCACTATCGCAATCGCTGGCTCCAGCCTGCAAAAAGACCTCGGCATCGACGCGGTCACCCTCGGTTATATCTTCTCCGCATTCGGTTGGGCCTACGTGGCTGGGCAAATTCCCGGTGGTTGGCTGCTGGACCGTTTCGGTTCGAAAAAAATCTACGCGCTGAGCATTTTCACCTGGTCGCTGTTCACCGTGCTGCAGGGGTATGTCGGTGAGTTCGGCATGTCCACGGCGGTGGTTGCGCTGTTCATGCTGCGCTTTTTGGTGGGCCTGGCCGAAGCGCCATCGTTCCCCGGCAACGCGCGCATCGTGGCGGCCTGGTTCCCGACCGCTGAACGCGGTACGGCGTCTGCGATCTTCAACTCGGCGCAATACTTTGCCACCGTGTTGTTCGCGCCGCTGATGGGCTGGATCGTCTATAGCTTCGGCTGGCAGCACGTGTTCATCGTCATGGGGGTGATCGGCATCATCTTCTCGGGGATCTGGCTGAAGGTGATCTACAGCCCGCGCCAGCACCCGATGATCAACGACGCCGAGTTCAAGCACATCGCCGACAACGGCGGCATGGTCGACATGGACCAGGATAAAGGCAAAGGCAAAAAAGGCGACGGTCCGAAGTGGGACTACATCCGCCAGCTGCTGACCAACCGGATGATGCTCGGCGTGTATCTGGGCCAGTACTGCATCAACGGCATCACTTACTTCTTCCTGACCTGGTTCCCGGTGTACCTGGTGCAGGAGCGCGGCATGACCATCCTCAAGGCTGGTTTCATTGCCTCGCTGCCGGCGATCTGCGGGTTTATCGGTGGTGTTCTTGGCGGGGTGATTTCCGATTACCTGCTGCGCAAAGGCCACTCGCTGACCTTCGCCCGCAAGGCGCCGATCATCGCCGGCCTGTTGGTGTCCAGCAGCATCGTGGCCTGCAACTATGTGGACGTGGAATGGATGGTCGTCGGCTTCATGGCCCTGGCATTCTTCGGCAAAGGCGTGGGCGCGTTGGGCTGGGCGGTGGTGTCCGACACCTCACCGAAACAGATCGCTGGTCTCAGCGGTGGCCTGTTCAACACCTTCGGCAACATCGCGTCGATCACCACGCCGATCGTTATCGGCTACATCATCAGCTCCACCGGCTCGTTCAAATGGGCGCTGGTGTTCGTCGGTTGCAACGCGCTGGTAGCCGTCTTCAGCTATCTGGTGATCGTTGGCCCGATCAAACGTGTGGTACTCAAAGAGCCGCCTGTCAGCGGTCCTGAAACCAACAATAAGTTATCTGAAGCGCATTCCTGAGGAGCGGCGTCATGCAGTTGATTGAACATTCAGACTCGCCGCGCTACATCCGCCTGCACGAGCGGGACAATGTGGTGATCGTGGTCAACGATCAGGGCGTACCGGCCGGCACCGAATTCCCCGATGGTTTGGTCACCGTGGATTTCGTGCCGCAGAGCCACAAGGTCACCCTCGAGGACATTCCCGAGGGTGGCCAGGTGATTCGTTACGGCCAGACAATCGGCTACGCGTTGCAGCCGATTCCTCGCGGCAGCTGGGTCAAGGAAGATCAACTGCGCATGCCGACCGCGCCGCCGCTGGACAGCCTGCCGTTGTCCACCGAAGTGCCGGTCGCGCAGGCACCGCTGGAAGGCTTCACCTTCGAGGGTTTTCGCAACGCCGACGGCACCGTCGGCACGCGCAACATTCTCGGCATCACCACCACGGTGCAATGCGTCACCGGGGTGCTGGATCACGCGGTGAAACGCATCAAGGACGAACTGCTGCCCAAGTACCCGAACGTCGATGACGTGGTGGCGCTGACCCACAGTTACGGCTGCGGCGTGGCGATCACCGCCACCGACGCGTACATCCCGATCCGCACCGTGCGCAACCTGGCGCGCAACCCGAACCTGGGTGGCGAAGCGTTGGTGATCAGCCTGGGCTGCGAGAAATTGCAGGCCGGGCAGGTGATGCACGAGAACGACAGCTCGGTGGATTTGAGCGATCCGTGGTTGTACCGCTTGCAGGACTCCAGCCACGGTTTCACCGAGATGATCGAGCAGATCATGGAACTGGCCGAAACCCGCTTGAAAAAGCTCGATCTGCGTCGTCGGGAAACCGTGCCGGCGTCCGAGCTGATCCTCGGCATGCAGTGCGGCGGCAGCGATGCGTTCTCTGGCATCACTGCCAATCCGGCGCTCGGTTACGCCTCGGACCTGTTGCTGCGGGCCGGTGCGACGGTGATGTTTTCCGAAGTCACCGAGGTGCGCGACGCGATTTACCTGCTGACGTCCCGCGCCGAAACCGAGGAAGTGGCTCAGGAACTGGTGCGGGAAATGGACTGGTACGACCGTTACCTGGCCAAGGGCGAAGCGGATCGCAGTGCCAACACCACGCCGGGGAACAAGAAGGGCGGGTTGTCGAACATTGTCGAGAAGTCGCTGGGCTCGATCGTCAAGTCCGGCAGCAGCGCGATCAACGGGGTGCTCGGCCCTGGCGAGCGATTCAAGCGCAAAGGGCTGATTTTCTGCGCGACCCCGGCCAGTGATTTTGTCTGCGGGACGTTGCAGTTGGCGGCGGGGATGAACCTGCATGTGTTCACCACCGGGCGGGGTACGCCTTATGGGTTGGCGATGGCGCCGGTGGTAAAGGTGTCGACCCGCACAGAACTGGCGCAACGCTGGCCGGATTTGATCGATATCGATGCCGGGCGAATTGCTACTGGGCGAGCGTCGATTGAAGAGCTTGGCTGGGAGTTGTTCCACTACTACCTGGACGTGGCCAGCGGCAAGAAACAGACGTGGGCGGAGCAGCATAAGCTGCACAACGACATTACCTTGTTCAATCCTGCGCCGATTACCTGATACCGCGTTATCGTTCTTCGCGGGCAAGCCTCGCTCCTACAGGATCGCGTCGTACGTAATTTCCGCGAACGACACGATCCTGTAGGAGCGAGGCTTGCTCGCGAAGGCGTTCTACCAGACGCCAACGTCCCCAGTGGCTTATCATTAGCCCCCTAACGACGCCCACCCAAGGTTCTCCCGGCATGCTGGCTATTTTCCTCGAAACCCTGAACATCACCGCGCCGGTGTTTGCCATGCTGTTTCTGGGGGCGCTGCTCAAGCGCATCGACTGGATCAACGACAACTTCATTCATACCGCGTCGGCCCTGGTGTTCAACGTCACCATGCCGGCGTTGCTGTTTCTGGGCATCTTGCATGCCGACCTGCATGCCGCGCTGCAACCGGCGCTGCTGATCTACTTCTCGATTGCCACGCTGATGTGTTTTGCGATTGCCTGGGGCTGGGCGATCTGGAAATGCCCGCGGGAAGACCGGGGCATCTACACCCAAGGCGCGTTTCGCGGTAACAACGGCGTTATCGGTCTGGCACTGGCGGCGAGCATGTACGGCGACTACGGGATTTCCCTTGGGGCCATTCTCGCGGCGTTGGTGATCCTGTTCTACAACACGCTCTCGACCATCGTGCTGGCGGTCTACAGCCCGGTGATCAAGTCTGACCCGTGGAGCATCTGCAAGAGCGTGATGGTCAACCCGCTGATCATCAGCGTGTTTGCGGCGACGCCGTTTGCGTATTTCAAGATTGGTTTGCCGGGGTGGCTGGAAACGTCCGGCCAGTACCTGGCACAAACCACCTTGCCGTTGGCTTTGATCTGCATCGGGGGCACGTTGTCGCTGGCGGCGATGCGCAAAAGCGGCACGATGGCGCTGAGTTCAAGCCTGGTGAAGATGATCGGCCTGCCAGTGCTGGCGACGCTTGGCGCCTGGCTCTGGGGGTTTCGCGGGGCGGAATTGGGGATTCTGTTTCTGTACTTCGGCAGCCCCACCGCGGCGGCCAGTTTCGTCATGGCGCGGCAGGCCAATGGCAATCATGAATTGGCGGCAGCGATCATCGTGATTACCACGCTGATGGCGGCGGTCACCACCAACGTCGGGATCTTTTTGTTGCAGTGGGGTGGGTGGATCTAGCCTTGGGGTTTGTGGTGTTTTTCAGATCCATTCGCGAGCAAGCCCGCTCCCACAGTGGATTTTTGGTGTACCCAAAATCTGGGTTCATACCGATCAAGTGTGGGAGCGGGCTTGCTCGCGAAGACGGCAGAACAATCAACACAAATTCCGACGATTACTCCGGCTTCTGATAGCTATCAATCACTTCCTGCGCCGCCCGAAACGCATCGATCGCCGCCGGCACACCGGCATACACCGCGCAATGCAGCAGTGCCTCGCGAATCTCTTCCACGGTGCAGCCGTTGTTCAGCGCACCGCGCACATGGCCTTTCAATTCTTGCGGGCACTTCAACGCGGTCAGCGCGGCGAGGGTGATCAGGCTGCGGGTTTTCAGCGGCAGACCTTCACGGTTCCAGACCCCGCCCCAGGCGTGTTCGTTGACGAAGTCCTGCAGCGGCTGGGTGAACTCGGTGGCATTGCCCAAGGCGCGGTCGACGAAAGCGTCGCCCATCACTTGGCGGCGGACTTCAATGCCAGGTTTCTTATTGTCAGTCATGGCAATTCCCTCTTGTGGTGTTGGCGACGCCAGGCGCGTAGCGAGGTGAACAGCAAAAACGCCCCCAGCGCCGGCAGGACGAAAAACAGCATCAGGTGTTCAAGCTTGCCGGCCAGTGGCATACCGGTGGTGAACGACACCACGTGCAGCCCATAGGCCAGGTACAAACCCAAGAACAGCAGGCCTTCGGCGCGAGTCACCCGGTAGCCGGAATAGAACACCGGCAGGCACAGCACCGCGACACCGAGCATCACCGGCAGGTCGAAATCCAGGGCGTTCGGCGAGACCGACAGCGGCGACGGCGCGATCAATGCGGTAAGCCCTAGCACGCCCAACAGGTTGAGCAGATTGCTGCCGATTACGTTGCCTACCGCGATGTCCCGCTGACCGCGCAACGCGGCAATCAACGAAGTGGCCAGCTCCGGCAGGGACGTGCTGACGGCGACGATCGTCAGGCCGATGATCCGCTCCGACAAGCCCAGGTCGGTCGCGACCGCCACCGCGGCGCCGAGCAGCAAGTGCCCGGCGAACACCAGCATCGCCAGCCCGGCGACAATCATCAACAGGCTGCCGAACCAGGGGGCCTGCAGTGCGTCATGTGCGCCCGATGGCGGACGGGCCGAGTGCCGCGACTGGCGCAGCAGCAAGCCCAGATACAGCACCAGCGCGGCCAGCAGCAGCATGCCGTCGAACCGGTTCAGTTCTTCGTTCCATGCCAGTACGAACACCAGCAGGCTGGCGCCGATCATCAGCGGAATATCCAGGCGCACCAATTGCCGCGAAACCCGCAGCGGAATAATCAGCGCCGAGAGCCCGAGGGTGACGAGGATGTTGAAGATGCTGCTGCCGATCACGCTGCCAACGGCGATGTCGGCGTTTTGCGCCAGGGTGGCTTGCAGGCTGACCGCCATCTGCGGTGCGCTGCTGCCGAGGGCCACGATGGTCAGGCCGATGATCAGCGGCCGCACATGCAGTCGCGCGGCCAGGCGCACGGCGGCGCGCACCATCAATTCGGCACCGGCGACCAGTAAAAACAGACCGCTGAACAATTCAATCACGCTGATCAGGGGTAAATCGGCAAGTCCGAAAATAGTCAGCGCTCCGTCTATCAGTCGTCGAGGGCTTGCACGCGAACTTTCGCGGTGCCACTGCGCAGCATGCCCAACTGTTCGGCCGCTTCACGTGACACGTCGATCAGGCGCCCACGAGAGTATGGCCCGCGGTCGTTGACGCGTACCACGCAGGACCTGTCGTTATTCAGGTTGGTAATCTTCACCCGGGTGCCGAACGGCAACTGGCGATGGGCGGCGGTCAGGCCGTGCTGGTTGAAACGCTCGCCGCTGGCGGTGCGTTTGCCATGGTGTTTGGCGCCGTAATACGAAGCTACGCCGGTCTTGTCGTAGCCGTGTGGATCGATGGTATCCGTACTGGCACAACCGGCCAATAGAGAGAGCAGGGCGCAGGCACTGAGCAGACGCTTCATTCAATGGTTCCCACATACAAGTGTGGGAGCGGGCTTGCTCGCGAAGAGGCCATCACATCCAGCATAAATGTTGAATGTCATACCGCTTTCGCGAGCAAGCCCGCTCCCACAGGGATTTGAGCCAGGTCTGAGTGCTGGCTCCATTGCCATCAGCCTTCGAGCTTGCTTTTAAGTAGTTCGTTGACCTGTTGCGGGTTAGCCTTGCCTTTGGAGGCTTTCATGGCCTGGCCGACGAAGAAACCGAACATCTTGCCGCGTTTGGCTTCGTCTGCCGCGCGGTATTGTTCGACCTGCTCGGCGTTGGCCGCGAGCATTTCGTCCAGCACCGCCGAGATCGCGCCGGTGTCGGTCACTTGCTTGAGGCCGCGCTTGTCGATGATCTCGTCTGCGCTGCCTTCGCCGTTGGCCATGGCTTCAAACACCACCTTGGCGATCTTGCCGGAGATGGTGTTGTCCTTGATGCGCAGCAGCATGCCGCCCAGTTGCTCGGCCGAAACCGGCGACTGGTCGATGTCCAGGCCTTGCTTGTTCAACAGGCTGCCCAGTTCAACCATCACCCAGTTAGCCGCCAGTTTGGCGTCGCCGCCGATGCTTGCGACTTTCTCGAAGTAATCGGCTTGTTCGCGGCTGGTGGCCAGGACGCTGGCGTCGTACACCGACAGACCGAACTGTTCCTGGAAGCGCTCGCGCTTCTGCGGTGGCAGTTCCGGCAGGGTGGCGCGCACGTCGTTGAGGAACGAGTCCTCGATGACCACCGGCAGCAGGTCTGGATCGGGGAAGTAACGGTAGTCGTTGGCTTCCTCTTTGCTGCGCATCGGACGGGTTTCGTCCTTGTTCGGATCGTACAGACGGGTTTGCTGGATCACCTTGCCGCCGTCTTCGATCAACTCGATCTGACGCTGCACTTCGGTGTTGATCGCCTTCTCGATGAAGCGGAACGAGTTGACGTTCTTGATCTCGCAGCGCGTACCGAACTCTGCCTGACCCTTTGGACGGATCGACACGTTGCAATCGCAACGCAGCGAGCCTTCGGCCATGTTGCCGTCGCAGATGCCCAGGTAACGCACCAGCGCATGGACAGCCTTGACGTAAGCCACGGCTTCCTTGGCGCTGCGCATGTCCGGCTCGGAAACGATTTCCAGCAACGGCGTGCCGGCGCGGTTCAGGTCGATGCCGGTGGCACCGTTGAACTCTTCGTGCAGGCTTTTACCGGCGTCTTCTTCCAGGTGCGCGCGGGTAATACCGACGCGTTTGACCGTGCCGTCTTCCAGCGCGATGTCCAGGTGGCCCTTGCCGACGATCGGCAATTCCATCTGGCTGATCTGGTAGCCCTTGGGCAGGTCCGGGTAGAAATAGTTTTTGCGGGCGAACACGTTGTGTTGGCCGATCTCGGCATCGATGGCCAGACCGAACATCACCGCCATGCGCACCGCTTCCTGGTTCAGCACCGGCAATACGCCGGGCATGCCAAGGTCTACCAGGCTGGCCTGGGTGTTCGGCTCGGAACCGAAGGTGGTGGAACTACCGGAAAAGATTTTCGACCGGGTGGTGAGCTGGGTATGAATCTCCAGCCCGATCACGACTTCCCATTGCATGTGTTTCTCCTCAGAAGCCGGTTGGGGTGCGGGTGTGCCAGTCAGTGTTCAACTGATACTGGTGCGCAACGTTGAGCAAGCGGCCTTCCTGGAAATACGGGGCGAGCAACTGCACGCCGACCGGCAGGTCATCGACAAAGCCTGCAGGCATGGACAAGCCCGGCAGACCAGCGAGGTTGGCGGTGACGGTGTAGACGTCTTCCAGGTACGCGGCGACCGGGTCGCTGTTCTTGGCGCCGAGCTTCCAGGCCGGGTTCGGCGTGGTTGGGCCGAGGATGATGTCGACCTCATTGAAGGCCGCCATGAAATCGTTCTTGATCAGACGACGGATTTTCTGCGCCTTCAGGTAGTAGGCGTCGTAGTAACCGGCCGACAGCGCATAGGCACCGACCATGATCCGGCGCTGCACTTCCGGGCCGAAACCTTCGCCACGGGACCGCTTGTACAGGTCTTCCAGGTTTTTCGGGTCTGCGCAGCGATAGCCGAAACGCACGCCGTCGAAACGCGACAGGTTGGAAGACGCTTCCGCCGGAGCGATCACGTAGTACGCAGGGATTGCGTGCTGCATGTTTGGCAGGCTGATTTCCTTGACCACGGCGCCGAGCTTTTTCAGCTCTTCGACGCTGGCCATGACCAGGTCGGCGATGCGCGGATCGAGACCGGCGCTGAAGTATTCCTTCGGCACGCCGATGCGCAGGCCTTGCAGCGAACCATTGAGGCTGGCGCTGTAATCAGGCACGGGCTCGTCGATGCTGGTGGAGTCCTGCGGGTCGAAACCGGCCATGCCTTGCAGCAGGATCGCGCAGTCTTCAGCGGTGCGCGCCAACGGGCCACCCTGGTCCAGGCTGGAAGCGAAAGCGATCATGCCCCAGCGCGAGACACGACCGTACGTCGGTTTCAGGCCTGTGAGGTTGGTAAAGGCTGCCGGCTGTCGAATAGAACCGCCAGTGTCGGTAGCTGTCGCGGCTGGCAACAGACGAGCGGCAACGGCCGCCGCTGAACCGCCGGACGAGCCGCCCGGAACGTATTCCAGGTTCCACGGGTTTTTCACCGCGCCGTAGTAACTCGACTCGTTGGCCGACCCCATGGCGAATTCGTCCATGTTGGTCTTGCCCAGGGTCACGGCCCCGGCAGCAGCCAGTTTGGCGACCACGGTGGCGTCGTACGGTGCTTTAAAGTTGTCGAGCATCTTCGAGCCGCAGCTGGTGCGGATGCCCTGAGTGCAGAACAGGTCTTTGTGCGCGATCGGCGCGCCGAGCAGGGCGCCGCTCTCACCGTTGGCCCGACGAGCGTCAGCGGCTTTCGCCTGCTGCAGCGCTAGGTCTTCGGTGAGGCTGATGAAACTGTTGAGCTGCGGGTCGAGCTGGGCGATGCGCGCCAGCAAGACTTTGGTCAGCTCTTCGGAAGAAAACTTTTTATCGGCGAGTCCGCGGGCGATCTCGGCCAGAGTCAATTGATGCATTGCAGGCTCTTTCCCTTTAGTCGATGACTTTCGGAACCAGATACAGGCCGTTTTCGACCGCTGGTGCGATGGACTGATAGGCCTCGCGATGATTGGTTTCAGTCACGACGTCTGCACGCAGGCGCTGGCTGGCTTCCAGTGGGTGGGCCAGCGGCTCGATACCGTCGGTATTGACCGCTTGCATTTCGTCGACCAGCCCGAGAATGCTGTTCAGGGCCGAAGTGATGTGTGGAAGATCGGCTTCATTGAGGCCAAGGCAGGCCAAATGAGCGATTTTTTCCACGTCGGAGCGTTCAAGCGCCATGGGATTCTCCAGTGGAAAACAGAACGGACGGCGTCCGTGTGTTAGATTGTCGGAACACTACCGCATTTCTACGGTCTCAAGGCCGCGATTGTGGGGCTTGGTGCACAGAAAAGCGGCCAATTTAACATATTGGCGCCTTGCCCAAAATCCCTGTCGTTGTTAGAGTTTGCCGCACTTTTTTACCCACGCGTTGCCTAGGGTCCCTTTCCCATG